>RFRO01000054.1 GCA_009924455.1 Betaproteobacteria bacterium | reverse complement strand
TGATCTCTGAGGGAGGCAGCACCGGCTCGCTGCGTGGCCCGATCAGCGCCGCGATCCCGCCCAGGGTCCACCAATGGGCCAGCAGGACGACCAGCACAGTGCTAAGTGCCGCCACCCACTTTTGCCGCTGGGACGGCTGCCCCATTGGGGTCCAATCAGTCGCAAAGGATGGCGTTGTGCTGCCCATGAGCCCTGCTCAATGCACGCTGATTTGCAGGGCAAAGGTACGCGCACCGCGCAACATCATCTCAATGGCCACAGAAACCAGCACCAGGCCCATCAAGCGCTCCACGGCAGCCACCAGCCGGGTACCGGTGAAGGACAAAATCCGCTCGGACAAAACCAGTACCGTGGCACTCACCAGCATGGTGAGGCACAGCGCACCGATCCACTCGGCGCGCCGCTCTGGCTGTTGCGAAACCAGCAGCAAAACCGTCGCCAGCGCCGAAGGCCCTGCGATGGACGGCACGGCCAGCGGCACGACAAGGGGCTCCACCAGGTTCTCAATCTCCGGGCCCGGGGGAGGCGGAAAGACCATGCGCAATGCGATCAAAAACAAGATAACGCCGCCACCGATTTGCAAAGCCAACTCGCTCAGGTTCATCACGCGCAAAAACCCCTCACCTACAAACATAAAGAGCAGCAGCAAGCCGAATGCAATGGATATTTCGCGCAAGATGACCCAGGGGCGGCGCTGCGGCGCGACATGCTTGAGCGCACTGGCAAAGATAGGAATATTGCCCACCGGATCGGTGATCAGAATCAGCAAAATAGTTGCCGACCAAAAGGTGTACTGGGTCATCGGGGTAGGATAGCAGCCACCCCCGTTACCAGCATGTCACACAGCCCCTCCCTGCTCCCTGTTCTGCGCCAGACCCGTGCCTTGGCAGCGGGGGTATTGGCCTGGTGGCTTCTCTCGCTGGCGGCGACCGTCATCACGCCGGCCTTGGCGGCCAACCCCGCCGATAGCGACTTGCACCAGGTGTGTTCGGCATCAGGCGTGCAGCAATCCGGTGACTCCGGCAGCAGCGCACCCGCACAGCCGTCCGCAAGCGGCTGGCATTGCGTGCTGTGCCTGGGCGGAGCAGCACCGCTGGCATCGGCACCCGCCGCGCTGCCAAGGGCCGAGAGCGCCAACACGTTTTTACGGATTGCCGGTTCCCCGGCTCTGTACAGCCGCCATGCTGGGCCCGCCCCGGCACGCGGTCCGCCCCAAGCCTGACTAAAGCACCCGGCTCTGCAGCGGTACGTCGCGCTGCAGGCGCCCATTCCCCCGAACACTTTTGGATGCCGCCGCTTGGTGCGGCGCATCCCCACCCTCTTTTCGAAAACACGTTATGAAAAAAATTGCTTGCGCCTTCTTCTTGCTTTTGCTTGCGACCCTTACCCAAGCCCATGTGGTGCTGCTCGAACCGGCCGCGGCGGCGGGCAGCAGCTACCGCGCTGCTTTGCGTGTCGGCCACGGCTGCGGCCCGGAGGCGACCATTGCCCTGCAGGTACACATTCCGGAGGGCTTCAATGCGGCACAGCCTATGCCCAAACCGGGCTGGACGCTCAGCACCCAAACGGGTCCTCTGGCGCAGCCCTACACCTTGCACGGCAAGACCTATACCGAGGGCGTGCAAGTAATCACCTGGATGGCCATCGGACCCGACGATGCGTTGCCATCGGCCTTCTACGATGAGTTTGTGTTCCGCGGGAACACGCCCAAGCGCCCCGGGCCCCTGTGGTTCAGGGTGTTGCAACAGTGTGCCGCAAGCAGCATGGAATGGGCCCAGGTCCCGGCCAGCGGGACATCCACCCATGGTCTGGAATCGCCGGCGGCCCTGCTGGAGGTTCTGGACATCCAAGCCGGCCAGAGCCACAACCACTAAGCTCCATTCACCCAAGGAATTCCCATGAACCCCATTTCCGCAATCTTCCGCATCCTGCTCGCTATGACGCTGACAACCGTCGCGCAGGCACAAACCGTTGAGGTGAAAAACGCCTGGGTCCGCGTCACCGTGCAAGGCCAGAAAGCCACCGGCGCCTTCATGCAAATCACCGCCCCGGCAGCTACCACGCTGGTGGCGGTCACCACCCCCGTGGCCGGCGTGGCAGAAGTCCATGAAATGAAAATGGACGGCGACGTGATGCGCATGCGCCCCCTGGCCAAGGGCCTGGAGCTGCCGGCCGGCAAAGCGGTGCAACTCAAACCCGGGGGCTACCACCTGATGCTGATGGATTTGAAACTGCCTTTGCAAAAAGACACCACCATTCCGATCACACTGACCCTGCAAGACAGCAAGGGCGCGCAAAGTACCCAGGATTTGCGGGTGCCGGTTCTGACTGCGGCACCGGGTGGCCCAGCGGAACACCAGCACAGCCACTGAAAAAATCAGCCCGGGCGGTAAGCTGTTACAACCGCGGGGCACAACTCAGGAGCCGCCATGACCACATCCAACACCAACGACCCGCTGGGTTTTGGCAAATTTGTACCCGGTTTTGACTTTTTGCAAGGCCTGAGCAAAGGTGCGGCGCAGGCCAACAGCGCTTCCAGTCCGGCCAGCGCTGCGTTCAACCAGTGGTTCACGCCCACCATGAGCGCCGAGGATTTGGAAAAACGCATCAGCGAGCTCAAGACCGTGCAATTCTGGCTGGAGCAGAACACCCGGGCGCTGGCCGCCACCATCCAGGCTCTGGAGGTGCAAAAAATGACCCTGGCCACGCTCAAAAGCATGAATTTCCCCATGCCGGGCGCGTTTGCCGGCTCGGGTGCCGGCCAGGCTGCAGCACCAGCACCCGAATCTGCGCCGGACACCAGCGAGGCCGCGCCCGAGGCCAAACCGGCCAGCCCTGCTGCGGACCCGATCCAGATGTGGAATGCGCTCACCCAGCAATTTCAGAACATAGCGGCTACCGCCCTCAAAGACGTGGGCACCGCCGCCAGCCATGCCGCTGCCAAGTCCGCACCGGCGGCGAAAAAGACAGCGCCCAAAGCGACCGCAGCGCGCGCCACAAGCCGCCCGGCTGCCAAAAAGAGCGCGGCTTCGCGTCCGCGCACACGCAGCTGAGCGGACGTCCTGCGCATGCAAAATTTCCCGTTTGCCCATGCCACGCACCCACAGTGGCATGGCGCAGCCGACCTGGTGCTGGCGCAATTGCGCGCCCAGATGGCTGACGGCCAGCACGCCAGCGCGCCCAATCTGGGGCTGCTCTACATCACCGACGACTATGTGGGTGTGGCCCAGGAGATTCTGGACTACCTGGGTGCCGAGCTACCCGCTGTCACCGACTGGGCCGGCACCGTAGGCGTTGGCATTGCCGCGACCAACGTGGAGTATTTCGACGAACCCGCCATGGCGGTCATGCTGCTGGAGGTACCCAGCGACCAGTTCCGCGTGTTCTCCGGTGTCTCGCCGCTGAACCTGGGGTTTGAGGCGCAGACCGCGCTGCTGCATGTGGATCCGTCCACGCCCGATGTGACCGAGTTGCTGGGCGATATGGCGCGGCGCACTGAAAGCGGCTACCTGTTTGGCGGGCTGTCCAGCAGCCGTGGCCGCAGCGTGCAATTTGCGCTGTCCGGCGACGGCACGCTGCCGGGCCAGGGCCGCAGCAAAGGAGTGTTCAGCGGCGGCATGAGCGGCGTGGCCTTCGGGCCGCAGGTGGATTTGATTTCCCGTGTGACCCAGGGCTGCAAGCCGGTGTCCAAAGTGCGGGTGGTGACCGAAGCGCGTGACAACGTGGTGATCGCACTGGATGACCAACCGGCCCTGGACACGCTGCTGGCCGACTTGAAGGTCAGCCTGGACCAACCCGAGGCGGCGCTCAGCGCCGTGCGATCCGCGCTGGTGGCCTTGGCGGCACCGCGCACCGGCACCGCGAACGCAGCCGTGCGCCTGACCGGCAACCTGGGTAACGAAACCCAGGTGCGCCAGATCATCGGCCTGGACCCGGGGCGGCGCGCCATTGCGGTGGGTGACGCCGTGCGGCCTGGCTTGCAACTGGCGTTCTGCCGCCGCAACGCCGAGACCGCGCGCGCGGATCTGATGCGCATCTGCGCGGAAATCCGTGAAGAATTGGAGCCAGCCGAACTGGAATACGCCGCCGTAGACGGCGCGGCGGCTTCATCACCGGTCGAGCGCAAACAGATCGTCGGAGCCGTGTATGTCAGCTGCGTGGGGCGCGGCGGCGCGCATTTCGGATGGCCGCACGCCGAGATGCAGATCGTGCGCCAAGCGCTGGGCGATGTCCCGCTGGTCGGTTTTTTTGCCAGCGGCGAAGTGGCCTATGAACACCTGTACGCCTTCACCGGCGTGCTAACGGTGTTCACCGCCAGCGTCGAATAGCCGTCCGCAAAGCCGCTTACGCGGCGAGTGCGGCCCGCATCTGGTCGACCACCGCTTTGTAGTCGGGCTTGCCGAAGATGGCGCTGCCCGCCACAAAGGTGTCGGCACCGGCGTCGGCGACGCGGCGGATGTTGTCCACCTTGATGCCGCCGTCCACCTCCAATCGGATGTCCTTGCCGCTGGCGCGGATGCGCTGGCGCGCGGCCTCGACTTTGCGCAGCGCGGAATCGATGAAGCCCTGGCCGCCGAAGCCGGGGTTGACGCTCATGATCAGAATCAAATCAATGTCCTCGATCACCCAATCCAGGACGTCCAGCGGCTGAGCGGGGTTGAATACCAGACCGGCTTGCACGCCCTGCGCCTTGATGGCTTGGATGCTGCGGTGCACATGGCCGCTGGCATCAGGGTGGAAGCTGATGAGGTCCGCGCCCGCCTGCGCAAAAGCAGCTGCCAGGGCGTCAACCGGCTGCACCATCAAATGCACATCAATCGGAACCGCCTGGCCCGCTGCGTTTTTGGCATGCGGCTTGAGCGCCTTGCACACCATGGGGCCGAAAGTCAGATTGGGGACGTAATGGTTGTCCATCACGTCAAAGTGGATCCAATCGGCGCCGGCGGCAATCACGGACTGCACCTCCTGGCCCAGACGGGCGAAGTCGGCGGAAAGTATGGAGGGGGCAATGCGGTAGGTCATGGGCCCATTTTCGCCGTAGCATCGGCGCATGTCAAAAACCAACCCCCGCTACCACTTCACGGTGGAGGTGCAGCCGCAGTACCTGCCCGAGCAAAGCCTGCCGCACGACAGCCTGTATGTGTTCGCGTACACCATCACCATCCGCAACACCGGCCAGGTGACCGCGCAACTGATCTCGCGCACCTGGAGTGTCAACGACGCCAAAGGCCACACCGAGCGCATCAAAGGCCTGGGCGTGGTCGGGCACCAGCCGCTGCTCAAGCCGGGCGAAGCCTTTGAGTACACCAGCGGAACCCGCTTGCGCACGCCCACCGGCACCATGCACGGCAGTTATTTTTGCGTGGCCGAGGACGGCGAGAAATTCGACGCGGACATTCCCATCTTTGTGCTGGACGCACTCAGCGGCAGCGACCGCACCCTGCACTGAGGCGCGTGGCAAGCGGCGCGGCCATGGGCGAATTCGACCTGATACGGCGCTACTTCACGCGCCCCAGCCCGGGCGCGGTTGTGGGTGTAGGGGACGACTGCGCGATCCTGCAAACCGCGCCGGGCATGCAACTGGCTATTTCGACCGACATGCTGGTGGAGGGGCGCCATTTTTTCTCCGATGTAGATCCCCACGCTCTGGGCCACAAAGCGCTCGCTGTCAACCTCAGTGACCTCGCGGCCTGCGGTGCGCGTCCTCTGGCATTCACCCTGGCGCTGGCGCTTCCAAGCGCCGATGGGGCGTGGCTGAGGCCCTTCTCCGCCGGGCTCTGGGAACTGGCCGATGCCCACGGCTGCGAACTGATTGGCGGCGACACCACACGCGGTCCGCTGAACCTGTGCATCACCGTGTTTGGCGAGGTGCCGGGCGATGCAGCGGGACCTGCGCGCACCCAGGCGCTGCTGCGCAGCGGGGCACAAGCCGGTGACGACGTGTATGTCAGCGGCACCTTGGGCGAAGCCGCGCTGGGGCTGCAACACCTGCAGGGCCGGCTGCAACTGGACGCCCTGGCAGCAGCAGCCTGCCGCGCGCGGTTGGAGCGTCCCACCCCGCGCGTGGCCCTGGGCTTGGCGCTTCGCGGCATTGCCAGCGCCTGCGCCGACGTCAGCGACGGACTGCTGGGCGATTTGGGTCACATCCTGGAACGCTCAGCGGTGGGCGCACAACTGGACGATGCGGCGCTGCTGGCCTGCTGTCCGTGGGCCAGCAGCGGCATGGACGCGCAGCATGTGCGCGACTGCGTGCTCAACGGCGGCGACGACTATGAATTGGTTTTCACCGCCGCACCCGAGTACGCTGCGGCCGTCACTGCCGCCGCCCATGCCAGCGGTACGCCGGTGCGGCGCATTGGCCGCATCGACGCGCTGCCGGGTCTGCGCGTGGTCGACAGCGCTGGGCAAGCTATGGCTGCAAGCCGCCAAGGCTTTGACCATTTCGCGCCAGCCGACGCACGGCCGCGGAGCACTGCACCATGAGCCATGACCTTCAGCCGGTGACGGTACGCCCCAGTGCCGGTTTCATGTGGCGGCATCCGGCGCGTCTGCTGGCACTGGGCTTTGGCTCGGGCCTCAGCCCCAAGGGCCCGGGAACGGTCGGCACCCTGTGGGCCTGGGCGGCTTTCGTGGCGCTGCAACCCTGGCTGGACGACGTAGGTTGGGCCTGGGTGATCGGTGCGGGAATTCCGCTGGGCATCTGGGCCTGCGCTGTGACGGCGCGGGATATGGGCGTGGCCGATCCAAGTTCAGTGGTGTGGGACGAAGTGGTGGCCTTCTGGCTGGTGCTGTGGCTGGTCATGCCGACCGGTTGGCAGGGTCAATTGGCGGCTTTTGCGCTGTTCCGCTTTTTTGACATCGCCAAGCCCGGCCCGGTGGGCTGGGCCGACAACTTGTTCCACGGCGAGAACCCGGCCACCACGCCCTGGGGGTGGACCCGCGCGGGCTGGGCCATCATGCTCGACGACCTGGTGGCTGCGGCCTGCACGCTGCTGGTGATTGCGCTGTGGAGGGTCTGGTGATGCAGCTGCAACTGGCTGCTGCGGTGCAAGCGATGGCAGACACGCTGCTACCCCGCCAATGGATGCTGGCCACGGCTGAGAGCTGCACCGGCGGCATGGTGGCTGCGGCCTGCACCGATCTGGCCGGCTCCAGCGCCTGGTTTGAGCGGGGTTTTGTGACCTACTCCAACGCCGCCAAAACGCAGATGCTGGGCGTGGACGCGCAGTTGATTGCGACCCATGGTGCGGTCAGCGAACCGGTGGCGCGCGCCATGGCGCAGGGTGCATTGCAACATTCCGGCGCACAGCTTGCGCTGGCCATCACCGGGGTCGCCGGCCCGGGCGGCGGCACCGATGCGAAGCCGGTGGGGATGGTGTGGTTCGCGTTTGCCGGTCCGTGGGGCGTACACAGCGCAGTACAGCACTTCACGGGCGATCGCGCCGCTGTGCGCCAGGCTGCGGCCTTGCACGCGCTACAGCAGATGCACATGCTGTGCGCTGCGGCCTAGGGCGGGTTTTCCCTTGTACGCTCCCCGCTGCAGGGGCCGGGTTTCATTTCAAAATGCACGGGCACAATGGGATTCACGGCTCTTTCCGCAAGGGCGCTCTGTACTTCACTAGGTTGGAACCATGCTCGCACGTCTGAATACGATTTTCCCGATCCGATACCTGGCTTTTGGCACCTGTTGCGTAGGCGTGCTGTTGGGCGCCGCACACTGGCTGCTGAGTGGCAATTTCGCATTGCTACTGGTCAGCGGCGTGCTGGTCATCGTCGGGGTGCGCGACCTCAGCCAGGAGCGCAGTTCGATTTTGCGCAACTACCCGGTCATTGCCCATTTGCGCTTTTTGCTCGAATTCATCCGCCCCGAAATCCGGCAGTACTTTATTGAGAACGACACCGAAGCCATGCCCTTCTCGCGGGCGCAACGCTCGCTGGTGTACCAGCGCGCCAAGGGCGAATCGGACAAACGGCCTTTCGGCACCCAGCTCGATGTTCACGCCAAAGGCTTTGAATGGATGGTGCATTCCATCGCCCCCAGCACGATTGCCAGCCACGACTTCCGCATCACCATCGGCGCCGGGCGCGCCCAACCCTATGAAGCCAGCGTCTTCAACATCTCGGCGATGAGCTTTGGCGCACTGAGCGCCAACGCCATCATGGCCCTGAACGCCGGGGCCAAGCGCGGCGGTTTTGCGCACGACACCGGCGAGGGTTCGATTTCGGTACACCACCGCAAAAACGGCGGCGACCTGATTTGGGAAATCGGCTCGGGCTACTTCGGTTGCCGCAACGACGACGGCAGTTTCAGCGCGGAGCGCTTCACCGAACACGCGACCGAGGCGCAGGTGAAGATGATCGAGATCAAACTCAGCCAGGGCGCCAAGCCGGGCCACGGCGGCGTCTTGCCCGGCCCCAAGGTAACCGTCGAGATTGCCGACGCGCGCGGCGTTCCTGTGGGCGTGGACTGCGTCTCGCCGGCAGCGCACAGCGCGTTTTCCACCCCGCTGGAATTGCTGCAATTTGTTGAGCGCCTGCGTACGCTGTCAGGTGGCAAGCCGACCGGCTTCAAACTGTGCATCGGCCAAAGCTGGGAATGGTTTGGCATCGTCAAAGCCATGTTGGAGTCCGGCATCACGCCAGACTTCATCGTGGTCGATGGCGCAGAAGGTGGAACGGGCGCGGCACCCGTGGAGTTCACCGACCACGTGGGTGCGCCGCTGCAAGAGGGGCTCACGCTGTTGCACAACAGCCTGCGCGGTGCGGGCCTGCGCGACCGCATCAAGATTGGCTGCGCGGGCAAAGTGATCACCGCCTTCGACATCGCCCGCATGCTGGCGCTGGGCGCGGACTGGTGCAACAGCGCGCGCGGTTTTATGTTCGCACTGGGTTGCCTGCAAGCGCAGACCTGCCATACTGGCAACTGCCCCACCGGCGTGGCCACGCAAGACCCGCTGCGCCAACTCGCACTCGGGGTCGGCGACAAATCGCAGCGCGTCTACCACTTCCACCTGGAAACACTGGAGGCCCTGCGCGAGCTGCTCCAGGCCGCCGGCCTGCAACACCCGCGCGACATCACGCCGCACCACATCGTGCGCCGTGGCAGCGACAACACCGTGGCCAGCCTGGCGCATTCACTGAATGCGGAGTTGCCCGAAGGTGCGCTGCTCAGCGGCGACCTCAGCGGCCTGCCCCATATTTACCAACGCCACTGGCCGCGCGCGCAGGCGCAGAGCTTTGCCCCGCTGACGGATTAAGCGGCCCCATCAGGCCGGGCGCAGGGCGCTAAGCCCCGCAGCACTTTTTGTGCTTTTTCCCGCTGCCACACGGGCAAGCGTCATTGCGGCCCACATCGCTGTCTTTGCGCACGGTTTCCACCCGTGGCCCCAGGCTGCGCCAGACGTCGAAGAGGTCATAGACCGCCCAAATCGCCAGCGCAAAGGCGTCCATACGCGCCTGGCTCATGCTCGGCGCATCGTCGTCGGAGAATGGGGCCAACTCCCAGGGGCCGGGGTCGTCCTCGGTGAGCGCGACAATGGCAGCCATGGCAGCCTCCACCGCGCGCGCCGCCTCTTTGTCGCGCGGCGCCACCCACTCCTGCGGCCAGTTTTCCACGGCGTACATAAAACCCAGCGCCCACACCTGCGCAAAGGCCGGAACCTCCTGTGCGTCCTCGCCCATCGCAGCGCGCTCGGCCTCGCTCAAAGCCAGCACCGCGCCGCGCACGTCCACCAGATCGGGGTGGTAGGCTGCCTCATCGCTCAGCTCCTGCACATCCGCTGCCAGCGCGGCATGGACCGCATCATGGCGGCGCTGCCACAGCGCCAGGAAAGCTTCGCGCTGGGCATCATCGGCAAAGCCTTCGGGGTCGAGCAGCACCTCCAGAAATTCATCTGCGCCAATCGCGCGGCGGCAGCACACCAGCGCCGCCAGAAAGCCTTCACAGAATTCCCACTGCGGCACCTCTTCGCTGCGGGTGCGCAGGTCGTCGAGCAGGTCCTCCATGGCGGTGAGGTCGGCGTCGGGGGGTGTTGGGGCTGGGGTGATGTCAGTCATGGCGCGTGCAGGAGAACAGGGAACGATTGTCGGTGATGCCCCATTCGATCCGCCCACGCAGTTCGGTGTCTACTGCGGCGTGAGCCTACTTGCTGGAACGTCCATTGCGCCACCGAAAAATATGGTGCAGTGTCGAAAAACTCTGAACAGCCTGCTGAAATGTTGGTCACAAAAGAAGGGGGGCAGACCGGTGAGGCACGGCTCCAAACACCGAAATTGAGTGACGTTTGGCCAGAGACCATGCTCGCAAATCAAAAATTTCTTGACATGACCTCTTCAAAACGCCCAAAAAAATGGTATTTTGGGCGGATTTTGTCAATCCTGCCCACAAATGAATCAACTTACCCCTCTAGAAACCCTGGATCCCCGACGATTTGAAACGCCGGCCATCTTGAAACGCGTGGCCAGCAGCAGCCGCAAACTGGCCGAGCTGAAGGGGATTGCAGCATCCATGCCCAACCAGGGCATCCTGATCAACACCTTGGGTTTGCAGGAAGCGAAAGACAGTTCCGAGATTGAGAATATCGTCACCACGCACGACGAGCTGTTCAAAGACGATGTACTACCTGAGGCATTTGCCAATCCGGCAGCCAAAGAAGTGCTGCGCTATCGCCAGGCCTTGCGGATAGGTTTTGATCTGGTATGCCATTCGGGGCTGTTGACATCGAACCACATTGTTCAGATTCAAGGCGAGCTAACACGCAACAACGCAGGTTTCAGAAAGCTCCCGGGAACCAAGCTCAAAGACGGTGCAGGTCGCACTATTTACACGCCACCCCAAGACCCCGCAGAGATCGCTGCGTTGATGACCGATTTGGAGCGGTTCATCAACGATGCAGAGTTATTAGAAGTGGATCCGCTGATCAAGATGGCCTTGATTCACCACCAGTTTGAGTCGATCCACCCGTTTTATGACGGCAACGGCCGCACAGGCCGCATTGTGAATGTGCTGTTTTTGGTGAAGGAGGGTTTGCTGGACATTCCCGTGCTCTACCTGAGCCAATTTATTGTGCGGAATAAACGTATGTATTACGACTTGTTGCAGCGCGTCCGGCTGGAGGACATTTGGGAAGAGTGGGTGCTTTACATGCTGGAGGCGGTTGAGGTAACTGCTAGCCGCACCTTGCAAACTGTGCTGGGTATTAAAGCTGCATTGATGGACTACAAACACCGCATTCGCGAGCAGCATAAGTTTTACAGCCAAGACTTAATCAACAACCTGTTCAGTCACCCTTACACCAAAATCGAATTTTTGCAGCGCGATTTGCAGGTGTCGCGGATGACAGCAACCCGGTGCCTCGACGCACTGACAGAAACAGGGTTCTTGACGAAGCGAAAAATTGGGCGCAGTAACTATTACATCAATTTAGCTCTGAATCAAATTCTATTGATCCAGCACACCGAACCCTGACCGAAGACCCACTCGAACGCGAAACGCTAAACCTCGCCACTCCACACCCACCTCCACCACCCCCAGCTTCATCAACCGCCTGCGCATACACAAAACGGCCTTGTCTTTGCTGAGCAACGTCGCGCCATGGCTGACGGCGAGGTCGATGAACTTCTGGTCGTCGGGGTCTTTGCAGGTGGCGGGGGCTTTGGGTGCGACGGAGACGATGCGGGCGCGGGCGTCAAACTGGCTGAGGACCTGCGCGGCTTGCAAGCCATGGAAGGCCAGGCGCACGGCGATGTGGGGGTAGGCCAGCACCCGCGCAAGCTCCTCGCGCATGGGCGCGGTCGCGAGCCACAGCAGGTCAGGCATCACCGGGTCTTCGAACAGGGCCGCGTGCAAGGCGTGGGTGCGGGGATCGCGGAACACCAACATGTCCAGCACGATGTTGGTGTCCAGAACCAGGTGATGGGTCACACGGCGGCGTAGGGGTAAATCTGGTTGCCGCCGGGCGCGCGGATTTGCGCGTTAAAGGACACGATGATGCGATCTTGCGCGCCTTGGTAGGGCATGGCTTTGTGCGGCAAAAAGGCCGGGAACAGCACCAGCTCACCGGCCTCGGGCGTGACATCGAGCGTGGCGTTTTGCATGAAGGCGTTGCCCATGTCCATGTGCGCACCGCCCAGCAGCGGGAACATAGGGCTGTAAAAGCGGGTGGCGCCGTTGAGCGCGCCCAAATCGGGGTGCGCGCTGCGCTGCGCCAGCGGGTCGATTTGCACGTAGTACACGCCCGACCAGGAGCAGTTGCCGTGGGTGTGGATGTCGTGGAAAGCGGTGCCGTTTTGCACCTGGAACCACACGCCCATCAGTTGCAATTGCAGCGGCCGGCGGCCGGGCGGCCAGATGCCTGCGTTGGCCTGCTGGGCGGCGCTTTGCAAGGCGCTGGCGATGAATTGCACCAGCGCCGTGAACTCGGGCAGATCGACGCGGTTGAGCAGGTCGTCTTCGCTGGCATAAAAGCCCCCACCAGCGTTCGGCGCGGTTGCGCGCATGGCCTGGAACACCCGCGCCAACACGGGGTTGGCGGTATCGGCTCCGCTCCACCGCTGGCGCGCCAGCGGCACCGGCCACAGGCTTTGCAGCGTGGCGCTCATGCCGCCGGTATCAGCGCAGCGGCAGGCAGCGCAAATTTCCAACCGGTCTTCTGCGACAAATCGGCCATGTCTTGCGGCGTGTCCAGGTCGGTGATGAAACGGGTGTTGGCCGTTGCGTGGGCGTAGACCAGCTCGGGCTGGCGCTCAATCAGGTGGCGGCAGGCCAGGTTGCTCTGGCTTTGCATGATCTGCTCGCAGGCGCTGCCGTCCAGCACGATGGGGTTGCCTCGCTGGCCATTGACCATGGGCACCACGATATTGCCGGTCGCTTTTTTCTTGAATGCGGCGATCAACTCGGTGAGATCCGCAGCGCCAATGAGCGGCTGGTCGGCCAGGACCACCAGCACGGCGTCAAACGCGCCGCGCAGCGCCGCCAAGCCCACGCGCACCGAGCCCTGTTGACCCTGGGCGAAGTCGGCGTTGTGCGCCAGGGTGACGGGGAAGGTGGCAATTTGCGCCTCCACCGCGTCGCGACCGAAACCGGTGACGACGACCACCTCATCCACACCCGCGCCACTGAGCGCAATCAGGTGCCGGTTGATCAGCGGCACGCCTTGCAAAGTGATCAGCGCTTTGGGCACACCGCCCATGCGCCGGCCCTCGCCGGCAGCCAGCAAGACCGCACCAATACGCAGGCGGGCATACAAGCCTCCGCCACCTTTCAACAGGCATCCCATGGGGTGCTCCTCTTTAAGCAAAAGCTGATTCTGCTTGAAAACCCAAGGCCTAAACAAAACGGGCCGGACAGTTGCCTGCCCGGCCCGCTCAAGCGCACTTAGCGCTTACTTCTGGTAGCTGATGCGATAGACCGCACCGGCTTTGTCGTCGGACACCAGGATGGAGCCGTCAACATACTGCTGCACGTCCACCGGACGG
>RFRO01000053.1 GCA_009924455.1 Betaproteobacteria bacterium | reverse complement strand
GACATCGCCAAGCTGACCGACAAAGCCTTCCATGCCTACTCGCTGGGTAAAGAGCGCAACCAGGACGGGCTGGAAATCGCCCGCATTGCGCGCGGCATCAGCTACGAGCAAATGGAGCGCGAGCCTTCGCTGTTTTCCATCATCAACAGTTCCTCGCCGCTGCGCCTGGACACGCCCATGCTGCAAGGCATTTTGGAGATGTCCTCGCGCAACCAGATCATCATGCTTACGCCCTTCACGCTCGCGGGCGCGATGGCACCGGTGACCTTGGCGGGCGCGCTGGCACAGCAAAACGCCGAAGCCCTGGCCGGTATTGCGCTGACCCAATTGGTGCGCCCCGGCGCGCCGGTGGTCTACGGCGGCTTCACCAGCAATGTGGATATGAAAACCGGCGCACCCGCCTTTGGCACACCCGAGTACATGAAGGCGGTTTTGGTGGGCGGGCAGCTGTGCCGCAAGTACGGCATTCCCTACCGCACCAGCAATGTGAACGCGGCGAACACCGTGGACGCGCAGGCGGCATACGAATCGGTGTTTTCGCTGTGGGCGCTGACGCAGGCCGGGGGCAACTTCATCATGCACAGCGCAGGCTGGATGGAGGGCGGCTTGACCGCGTCCTTCGAGAAATTCATCCTCGACTGCGACCTGTTGCAAATGGTGGCTGAGTTTTTAACGCCGCTGGACGTGAGCCCCGCAGGGCTTGCCATGGACGCGATCAAGGATGTGGGCCCGGGCGGCCATTACTTTGGCACCGCGCACACGCTGGAGCGCTTTGAGACCGCGTTTTACTCGCCCATCATCTCGGACTGGCGCAATTTTGAGAGCTGGGAAGAGGCCGACAAACCCACAGCCTACCAAAAGGCTAACGCCACCTGGAAAAAGGAACTCGCCCTGTACGAGCGCCCGTACATGGACCCGGCGATTGAAGAAGAACTCGACGCCTTTGTCGCCAAGCGCAAAGCCGAGGGCGGCGCACCGACGGACTTTTAAACTCCCATAGTGATGGGTTTGTGGAACATTTGATAAGAGGATTTGCAGGATGAAAACAACAGCACGCGTGGTGATTATTGGCGGCGGTGTCGTCGGCTGTTCGGTGCTTTACCACCTGACCAAAAAGGGCTGGAGCGATGTGATGCTGCTCGAGCGCGACCAACTCACATCCGGCTCCACCTGGCACGCGGCGGGCGGTTTTCACACCCTCAACGGTGACCCCAATGTGGCGATGCTGCAAAGCTACACCGTGAGCTTGTATGAAGAGCTCGAACGCATCTCCGGCCAAAGCTGCGGCTTGCACAAATCGCCCGGCATCATGCTGGCCGATACGCCCGAGCGGATGGAGTTTTTGAAGATGACCGTAGCACGCGGGCGCTACTTAGGCATGGAGACCGAAATCATCTCTATTAAAGAAGCGATGAACTACGGACCCCAGCGGCACCACCTATGCCTACGCCAAGGCTGCGCGCCTGGGTGGCGCCACCATCGAGGTGCAAACCAAGGTCGAGAGCCTGGAGCAAAAGCCCGACGGCACCTGGCGCGTGATCACCAACAAAGGCGTGGTCGAGTGCGAGCACGTGGTCAACGCCGGCGGCCTGTGGGCGCGCGAGGTCGGGCGCATGGTGGGCATTGAATTGCCTGTGTTGGCCATGGAGCATATGTATTTGGTCACCGACGACATCCCCGAAGTCGAGGCCTTTAACAAGAGCGCTGGCAAGGAGATCGGCCACGTGATTGACTTCGGCGCCGAAAGCTATTTGCGCCAGGAAGGCAAAGGCATGGTGCTGGGCGTGTACGAGCAAGCCGGCAAACCCTGGTCCACCAAGACCACGCTCTGGAGCTTTGGTCAGGAGTTGCTGCAACCCGACCTGGACCGCATCGCGCCCTCGCTGGAAATCGCCTTCAAGCATTTCCCCACGCTGGAAAACGCCGGCATCAAACGCGTGATCAACGGCCCCTTCACCTTTGCGCCCGATGGCAACCCGCTGGTTGGCCCCGTGCAGGGCCGCACCAACTTTTGGAGCGCCTGCGGCGTCATGGCCGGCTTCAGCCAGGGCGGCGGCGTCGGCTTGGCGCTGAGTAACTGGATGGTCGATGGCGACCCCGGTTTTGATATCTGGGGCATGGACGTGGCACGCTACGGCGACTGGGCCACCCGCACCTACACCAACGCCAAAGTGCGCGAGAACTATTCCCGCCGCTTCCGCATCCGCTTCCCCAACGAAGAGCTGCCCGCAGCCCGCCCCTTGCAAACCACGCCGTTGTACGACACCTTCATCGCGCAAGGCGCGGTGATGGGCGATTCCTGGGGCATGGAAACGCCTTTGTGGTTTGCGCCACAAGGCACCGAGGCCAAAGACATCGTGTCTTTCCACCGCTCCAACGATTTCCCGCACATCAAGGCCGAATGCAAAGCCGTGCGCGAGGCCGTGGGCGTGACCGAAGTCGCTAACTTCGCCAAATACGAAATCACCGGCCCCGGCGCAGAGGCCTGGCTGCAGGGCCTGATGACCAACACCCTGCCCAAAAAGGGCCGCTTGCAGTTGTGTCCCATGCTCAACCACCAGGGCAAGATCATTGGTGACTTCACCATCGCTAAAGCCGACAACGAGCGCTTCATGATGTGGGGCTCTTCGCAAGCGCAGGTCTACCACATGCGCTGGTTTGAGCAGACCTTGCCCGCCGACGGTTCGGTGCGCATCACCCCCTATGGCATGAAGCTAATCGGTCTGTCGATTGCCGGCCCCAAGTCGCGCGAACTGTTACAGCGCCTGACCGATGACGATGTGTCGAATGAGGCCTTCAAGTTCATGGACTACCGCGAGATGGAGGTTGCCACGGTGCAGGCTAAGATCAACCGCGTCACCTACACCGGCGACCTGGGCTACGAGATCTGGGTGGCGCCGGAATACCAGCGCCGCTTGTACGAGAGCATCATGGAAGCCGGCGCGGATCTGGGGATTAAGAACTTCGGCATGCGCGCCCTGCTCTGTATGCGTTTAGAGAAAAACTTCGGCACCTGGTTCCGCGAGTTCCGCCCGATTTACGGCCCCTTTGAAGCCGGCTTGGACCGCTTCGTCAAGCTCGACAAGCACGACTACATCGGCAGGGCTGCGGCGATCAAAGAGAAGGCCGACGGCCCCAAGAAAATCCGCATCTTCATGGTGGTGGATGCGTTGGACTGCGATGTGATGGGCGATGAACCGATCTGGGTGGACGGCAAGGTGGTCGGTTGGGTGACCTCCGGCGGCTACGGCCACTATGTGGAGCAGTCGCTGGCGCAAGGCTACATTCCGACCGAATGCTTCAAGCCGGATATGCAACTGGAAATTGAAATCCTGGGTGAGCGTCGCAGTGCGCGCTTGCAGATGGATCCGCCGTTCGATCCCGAAGCCAAACGCATGCGCATGTAAGAGGAGCCCCGGATGTCGCATTACTCGGTCTGGTCGCTGCTGCGCAACGCGCTGTCCGGACACCAACATTGGGACCGCGCCTGGCGCGATCCGGAACCGAAAAAGAGCTACGACGTCATCATCGTCGGCGGTGGCGGCCACGGCTTGGCAACCGCGTATTACCTCGCCAAAAACCACGGCATCAAAAACATCGCGGTGCTGGAAAAAGGCTATATCGGATCAGGTAACGCAGGACGCAACACCACCATCGTCCGCTCGAATTACATGATGCAGGACAACACGGCGTTTTACGAACACTCCATGTCCCTGTGGCGCGGCATGTCGCAAGACCTGAACTACAACGTGATGTTTTCCCCGCGCGGCTATTTGTACGTAACCATGTCGCCCAGCGCGCAGGACGCGCAAATCCGTCGCGCCAACATCATGCGCTTGAACGGCATTCGCGCTGACATCCTAACCCGCGAAGACGTGATGAAAGAAGCGCCCTACCTCGACTTCTCCGACAAAGCGCGCTTTCCGATCTACGGCGCCATGCTGCAGCCCGATGCGGGTACCGCGCGCCACGACGCCGTGGTCTGGGGCTATGCCCGCGCCGCGAATGCCCTGGGTGTGGACATCATCCAGAACTGCGAAGTGCTGGACTACCAGTGGTCGGGCGAGCGCATCTCGGGCCTGAAAACCACACGCGGCGCCATCAGCGCGGGCAAGGTCGGTATTGCGGTGGCGGGCCACACTTCGGTGCTGGCGCAAAAGGCAGGCCTCTCGCTGCCGATTGAGAGCCACGTGCTGCAAGCCTATGTGAGCGAGTCGATCAAACCGGTGGTGAACCATGTGGTGGTGTGGTCGGCGTCATACTTTTACTTCTCGCAATCCGACAAGGGCGGCTTGGTGTTCGGCGGCCACATCGACCGCTACAACTCCTACGCCCAACGCGGCAACCTGGCCAATGTGAGTGAAGTCAGCCAGGCGCTGGTCAGCGCGATGCCCAGCGCGGCGCGCCTGCGGGTGCTGCGGCACTGGGGTGGCATCATGGACATGACGCCGGACGGCAGCCCCATCATCACCAAAACGCCGGTGGGCGGGCTCTACCTCAACGGCGGCTGGTGCTACGGCGGCTTCAAAGCCACGCCGGCATCGGGCTGGTGCTTTGCGCACACGATTGCCAACGACGCGCCGCACCCCTACAACGCCGGTTTCACCATGGACCGCTTTGCGCAGGGCCGCTATATCGACGAGGCCGGTACCGGCCCCTACAACCATTTGCAATAGGACGCACCAGCCATGCTACGCATTGAATGCCCCTACTGCGGACTGCGCGACCACGAAGAGTTCAGCTACTTCGGTGACGCCACCAAGGCCTACCCGGCGCTGCTGGCCGAACCCGACGCTGCCAACCATGCCGCCTGGGTCGACACGGTCTACACCCGCAACAACCCTAAAGGCCTGCATACCGAGTTCTGGCAGCACACGCTGGGTTGCCGGCGCTGGCTGGTGGTGCAACGCAACACCGTGAGCCATGACATTGCCTCTGTCGTACCGGCCGCGCAAAGGACCTTGCCATGAGCCCGCAGCACACCGGCGGCGTGGCGCGCCTGGACAACTGCGGACGCGTAGACCGCACCCACAGCCTGAGCTTCACCCTGGATGGAAAGGTCTTCCAAGGCTATGCAGGCGATACGCTCGCTTCTGCCCTGCTGGCCCATGGCGAGCATCTGGTGGCGCGCTCATTCAAATACCACCGCCCCCGCGGCATCATGGCCGCCGGTGTGGAAGAGCCCAACGCGCTCTTGACCCTGGGCGACGGCGGCACCCGCGAGCCCAATATCGCGGCCACCGTGGCCGAAGTGGAAGACGGGTTGATAGCCCGCACGCAAAACGCCTGGCCCTCGGTCAAGTTCGACCTGATGGCGGTCAACAACCTGCTGTCGCCGGTGTTCGTGGCCGGGTTCTATTACAAGACCTTCATGGGGCCGACGCGCCACGCGTGGATGTTCTACGAACATTTCATCCGCAAGGCTGCCGGCCTGGGCGCCAGCGTCGATGACTTCGATGTAAACCGTTACGACTGGCACAACGTCTACACCGATGTGCTGGTGATCGGCTCGGGCGCGGCCGGTCTGGCCGCAGCCTTGACTGCTGCGCGTGCCGGTGCCGATGTGCTGCTGGTGGAACAAGACTTTGAAGTCGGCGGCGCACTGCTCAGCCACGCAGTAGACAGCGCTTCGGCGCACTGGCGCGCAGACATGTTGGCGCAGATTGAAGCCACCGGCAAGGTGCGTACCCTCACCCGCGCCACCGCCTTTGGTATTTACGACGGCAACACGGTGGGCGTCGTGGAGCGCAGCGCACCTGGTGTGGCCGACGCCGAATACGGCATTCCGCGCCAGCGCCAGCACACCGTGCGCGCGGGGGCGATCGTGATGGCTTGCGGAGCGATTGAGCGCCCACTGGTATTCGCGGGCAATGACAAACCGGGCGTGATGCTCAGCAACGCCATCGGCCAGTATGTCAACCGCTATGCGGTAGCGCCGGGACAGCGTGCGCTGTTTTGTGTCAACAACGATGCGGCCTACGCCGACGCGCTGGCACTGGCCCGCGCCGGAGCCCAGGTACAGGTGGCTGACTTACGCAGCCAGCCCCACGCCGATGTGCAAAGTGCTGCGCGCGCTGCGGGCATTGAACTGATGGCTGGCGTGGCCCTGACCGATGTGACCGGCGGTAAGCATGTGCGCAAAGCCTACCTGTCCAACGGACGGCAGCTTGACGTCGATTTGGTCGGTATGTCCGGCGGCTGGACGCCCACCGTGCACCTGACCTCGCACCGCAACGTGAAGCCGAAGTACGACCCGGCAATCGCCTGCTTCTTGTGGGAGCCCAGAGCTGGACCCAGGCCATTGACAGCGGAATCCAAGCGGGCACGCAGGCGGTGCAAACGCTCGGCTTGCATGCGGCAGCGCGGGCACTCCCCGCTTGGGATCATGGGATGCCCGATTCCATGACCTTTGTGCCGACGCCTGCGTTGTTGAGCGCCCACCCGCGCGACAAGGCGTTTGTGGATTTCCAACACGATGTGTCGACCGCCGATGTGGACTTGGCGCACCGCGAAGGCTATGTGTCAGTGGAGCATTTGAAGCGCTACACCACGCTGGGCATGGGCACCGACCAGGGCAAGACGTCCAATATCAACGGCCTGAGCCTCATGGCGCAAGCCCGTTCGCTGGATGTGGCACAGGCCGGTACCACCACGTTCCGGCCGCCCTACACGCCGGTGGCGCTGGGCGTATTGGCCGGGCGCAACATCCGGGAACACTTCCAACCCGAGCGCCGTACCGCGATGCACGACTGGCATTGGGCGCACGGCGGCGTGCGGTTGGAGGCGGGTTTGTGGTTGCGTCCGCTGTGGTACCGCACACACGGTGCCAACCTGTCCGAGGCGTATAAAACCGAGATGGATTTTGTGCGTGAGAGCGTGGGCATTGCAGACACCTCCACGCTGGGCAAGATCGATGTACAAGGGCCGGACGCAGCCGAATTTTTGGACCGCGTCTACGTCAATGGTTTTTCTAAACTGGCGGTGGGTAAAGCCCGCTACGGCTTCATGCTGCGCGAGGACGGCATCGTGCTGGACGACGGCACCACGACCCGGATCAGTGACACACAGTTTTTCATGACCACCACCACGGCGCAGGCTGCCAAGGTGATGAGCCATCTGGAATTTTTGCTGCAAGTTGTGTGGCCGGAACTGCGCGTCACGGTCGCCTCGGTCACCGACCAATGGGCAGCCATGAGTGTGGCCGGGCCGCGCGCGCGTGATGCGCTGCAAGCGGCATTCCCGCACCTGGATCTGGGCGATACCGCCCTGCCCTTCATGGGGCTACTGGACACACATGGCAGCGGCGCGCTGGAAGGCGTGGCCTTGCGCATCCTGCGGCTGACCTTCTCGGGAGAGCTGGCGTTTGAAATCTTCACGCCAACGCACGACGGCTTGCGCGTCTGGGAACATGTGCTCACCAGCGGACATCCTTGGCAGATGCGGCCCTACGGGCTGGAGGCACTGGGCTCTTTGCGGATTGAAAAAGGCCATGTGGTCGGATCTGAAATGGACGGCCGCACCACACTGGACGACCTGGGCGCCGGCCGCATGGCCAGCAAGACCAAAGGGTTTTGGGGAGGCGCCTTGCGGAACAGTCCGCATCTGGCGCGCGCCGACCGGCCCACGCTGGTCGGTCTCGAGGCAGTGGACGAGCGGGAGCCGCCGAGCAATGGGTCGATTTTGTTTTTTGCCAGCGACGCGATTCAAGGCCACGGGCGCGGCCATGTGAGCTCCACCACCTTCAGCAAGACGGTGGGCAAAGCGATTGCGTTGGGCCTGCTGCAAGGCGGTACCGCGCACATCGGCGAAGAGGTGATTGCCGCTTCGCCAGCCACCGGCCGCCAATACCGCCTGCGGGTGGTGGAACCCTGCTTCATCGACCCGCAAGGAGCGCGCTACCGTGTCTGACGCCACCACTTCCCGCTCCGGCCACACCGCACACCCGACCCACCAGGGTTTGGTGCAAGTCCACATCACGGCGCAGCGCCTGCAAAGCGTCACGCTGCTCAGCACCTGGGCCAACGGTATCGAGGCACTGACCCAGTCGGTTCAACGTGCGCTGGGCTGCGCGCCTCCGCCGCATACCGGCGAGGCCGCCGCATGTGAGGCGGGACTGCTGCTGCGCAGTGGCCCGCTGGAATTTATGCTGATCGGCGCGCAAGCCGCACCGGACCGGGTCAGCGAGCTGCGGGCCCAGATCCCGGCGCAGATCGGCTCCGTTCTGGACCTGAGCCATGCCCGCGTCCGGGTTCAAGTCCAGGGCGAGAAAGCGGTTGACGCGCTGGCAAAGCTTTACGCGCTGGACTTCCGCCCTGCGGCCTTCCCCACAGGGCGCTTTCAATTGACCGGTCACCACCACATTCCCTGCCTGCTGCACCGCTTGGAATCACAACGGTTTGATGTGTACTTTTTGACGACCTATGCGCACGGTCAAATCGACGCGTTAATGGACGTTGCGCTGGAATATGGCGTCGAATTGAACGGGATTTGAGCGCACTGGATGCCCTTGAGGCGGCTTTGTCGCCAATAATGGACGTACCTGCAACCGTCCGAGCCTCTACGCCATGAATCCAAACCTGTACGACGAGCCGCGCGAAGGGTCCGCCACCCTGCTACACAACGTGGTGTATTGCAGCCGAATCTCCGCCGGTACAACCCAAGCGGACGTACAAGCCATTGTCGCGACCGCGCGCCGTTACAACCCGGCCCATGGCATCACGGGGCTACTGGTGTTTGGAAGCGACATATTTTTTCAATGGCTGGAGGGGCCCAAAGCGGATGTGGTGAAGCTGATGCACAACATCCGGCAGGACGGTCGCCACAACACCGTGGTCGAGTTGGCCGTCAATGAGGAAGTCCGCGAGCGTGTATTCCCGACTTGGGACATGGAATTGGTCCAACCGGATGACATCCGCGAGGTCTTGCAAGACGCGATTCGGGACGCCAAAGCAGCAGTCAGTGCCAAAGCGCTGCGCGAACTGCTGCAAAAGGTTGAAGAGGCTGATCTGACCTGATGCCCAAGAAAAAAGCCACAGTGCGAACACTGTGGCTTTTCCATGAATATGTTGGTGGGACGTGCGGGGGTCGAACCCACGACAAACGGATTAAAAGTCCGCTGCTCTACCAACTGAGCTAACGTCCCCTTAGACTTCTCTCAAAGTCTGCAACCAAGCCAGTGATTATAGCGGGGACATTTTTGATTATTTGCGATCCTCAGACAATTTATTCAGGACCCAGCCCGCTGCCGCCATTCCGCATGTCGCGGTGACTGTTACCAGTGAGCCATAGCCACTGCAGTTCAGACCCGCCGCGACGACGGGCGTATTGCCTGTTGCACTCCCAGGGGTGCGAATAGGTTCGGGGCTGTAGACGCAAGGGATACCGATTTTTTTACCCGTCTTCGCAGCAGCATGGTGCTTGCGCAGTTGGTAGCGCAACTCGGCCATCAAAGGGTCATGCGTGCATGCGCTGAGGTCAGCGATGGTGATGTCCTCAGCCTTGCGTTTTCCACCTGCTGCCCCAACCGATATGAACACAGCACGGGTTTTCAATGCCCAGGCAGCCATTGCCACTTTGGCCCGCATCTGGTCACAGGCGTCAATGACACCATCTACGCCCGCAGGCAGAATTCCGGGCCAATTACCGGGCTCGACAAATGCATCAACGCCAGTGACTTGGCAAGCGGGATTGATGCCCGCAATACGCTGTTGCATGGCGTCGATTTTTGCCATGCCCAAGGTGTCGCTGTTCGCCTGGATCTGGCGATTGATATTGGATTCGGCGACATGATCCATATCAATCAAAGTGATACGCCCGACCCCTGTGCGGGCCAGCGCCTCAGCGGCCCACGAGCCCACACCGCCAATGCCCACCACGCACACGTTGGCAGCACGCAATCTGCCACCCCCATCCACGCCGTACAGGCGATCGATACCGCCAAAACGGCGTGCCAAATCCTCAGGGGACTTATCCAAACCTTCGGCGGTCCTTCAGATAGGCTGTTATGCGCCTATTGCAACTTGGACAGCCGGTCGCGGGCTACGCTGGCGGCCTCGGTACGCTCGTATTGCTCCACCAGGTCTTCCAATGTCTTGCGGGCCGCTTGCGGGTCTTTAAGCTCGCTGTAGCAGTTCGCAATTGCCAGCATAGCTTCGGGTGTTTTCTGGTAGTTCGGTTCAGCCGTCTGCAGCGGTCGCAATGTTAGCAACGCTGACTTGTAATCACCTTGCAGAAACTCGGCATTGCCTTTCCAGAAACGGGCTGCAGGGGCATAACCGCCATGCGGATAACGCAGCAAAAATTCATCGAATTGCTTTCGGGCACCCTGGTAGTTGGCGCGCTTGAAAACCGCCTTGGCGTTATCAAACTCCTTTTTTTCAGCGGCTTGGGCATAAAAACTGGCGCCATCCTCTGACACCAACATGGGCAAGCCGTTAAGCCGCTCCTCCATGGCGCGCTGGATTTCCCGTGTCTTGCGCTGCTCTTCCACGAGGGCGCGTTGCTGCTCATCCTGGCGGGTGGCCAGTGTCCGGGTTTCTTCCATTTGGCCACGCTGGTTGCCCGCGAGTGCCTTCGCCTCTTCCACTTGACCGCGCAGTTCCCGCACCTCTTTGAGCGCATCTTCGAGCTGGCCGAGCAAGTCCAATTGCGCGTTCTTCAAAAGTTCGATCTCGTCGATACCCTTTTTGACGCTCTCGGACACCGGGCGCAACTCATCGTCAATAACCTTGCGCAACATCAAGTCAATGCGCTGTCGCTCCTTGTCGAGGTCGCGTCGAATGGTGTCCATCTCGCGCCGGATGGCTTCGCCCTCTGTGCGAAAAAATTTCGCGTCACCGCGCAGCTTGTCAAATTCGATTTGGATGGCATCCAGGCGCTGCCGCTCCTTCAAAATGGCCGCACGCGCATCGTTGTCTGGAAATGGCGTGTACTCGGCGTAAGCCATGCCCATCGAAGCAGTCGCCAACAAAACGACAGCCATCCGGCAGGCCACATACGTCCGGGAAGCGTTGGAAATTCGCATCAGCATGGCAGTCTATCCATCAGCGGTAGCTGATCTCTACACGGCGGTTTTCCTGCATTGCTGCCTCAGACGTACCCGGAACCGCTGGCTTTTCTTTACCAAAGCTGACAGCTTCCATCTGGCTGTCAGCAACACCCATCAAAGATAGGGCCTTGCGTACCGCGTCGGCACGCTTTTGTCCGAGACCCAGGTTGTACTCGCGTCCGCCACGATCGTCGGTGTGGCCTTCGAGCGCGACATGCAATTTGGCATCTGCGCGCAAGCGGCGCCCGTGCGCCTCGATGATCGGGCGGGCATCGGGGCGGATCACAAAGCTGTCAAAGTCGAAATACACGATGCGTTCTTTGGCGGCAAGTGCCGCAGCGGAAGCAGCGGAGGCTGCTGCTGCCGCAGCGGCCTTCGCTGCAGCACCCGAGGCATCAGAACCGGCTGCAGCGGCCTTCGCTGCAGCACCCGAGGCATCAGAACCGGCTGCAGCGGCCAGTTTGGCTGCGGCGGCAGCAGCGGCCGCATCAGATGACGAAGCGGACAGGCCACCTGCACCCACCGCGCGGGCGTTAGCGTCTTTGGCCGAGAGGTCCAAAGCCGCCACATTGCGCGCGCTATTTGCCGCGTCCTTCAGCAGGTTATTGCCCAAAATCGGGGTGGGGCTCTTGTCAGCCGCCGCAGCTGCGGCCTGACGGTCTTCCACGGAGGCCGAGTCCAATTTAACCGGGGACTTGCAGGCCACCAGCGCAAACGCCAAGACAACCGGGATCAACGAAAACTTCATAACGCACTCCTAAAAAATAAACTGGGCTGCAGCCACATGGCACATACGCCCGTGATTCACCGAACCGCCGGACCCCAGTGGGGTTGACGGATGTCACCATCTGCCGCGGTCAAACGGCTCTTTACCTTGCCATCGACCGTAGCCATCATTAAAGCCTCTTTGCCTTGCTGTTCGGTGGCATACAGCAACATGCGGCCATTGGGTGAGAAGCTGGGCTTTTCATCTGCAGAAGTATCCGTGATTGCCGTGACGGATCCGCTGCCCAAATCTAACACCTGAATTTTGAACGCACCGGACACGCGGGAAACAAAAGCCAGTGATTTTCCATCCGGACTTAAGGTGGGAGAAATGTTGTAGTTCCCTGTGAATGTCACACGCTCCACGTTGGCGCCGTTAGCTGCCATTCTGTATATCTGTGGTGTTCCGCCGCGGTCACTCACGAAATAAATCGTTTTTCCATCGCTTGAAAACGTAGGTTCGGTATCAATCGCAGCCGACGTGGTGATACGGCGCGGCTCGGCACCGGGCGTGAGCGCATCGAGCAGAAAAATCTGCGACCCGTTTTCGCGGCTGAGGGTCACCGCCAGCGTGCGTCCATCAGGGGACCAGGTCGGCGCACTATTGGAACCCTTGAAGTTGGCAACCAATCGGCGCTTGGCGGTCTCGACATCGTGCACATACACCGATGGCTTGCGCGCCTCAAATGACACATAGGCCAGCTGGCTCCCAGTGGGAGACCAGGCGGGCGAAATAATCGGCTCGTTGCTGCGCAAAGCGAATGTGGCATTCTCGCCATCCGCATCGGCCACCCACAAGGTGTAGACCGTCCCGTTCTTGGTGACATAGGCGATACGGGTAGAAAAAACCGCTTTTTCGCCCGTCAGTTTTTCGTACACATAGTCAGCAATTTTGTGCGCAGCCATGCGCATGTCGGCGGGAGCAACCGAGTACCCTTGGCCACCCATGTTCTCATTGCGGGCCACGTCCCACAACCGGAACCGGACATCCATACGCCCATCAGGCAATTTGGTCACACTGCCGCTGACCAAGGCGTCTGCACCTTTTTTCCGCCACAAGGATGGATCCATCAACCCATTTGTTTCATCCGTTGCCGGCGCGCCAGCGAGATCGATGCTGCGGAACATGCCGCTGCGCTCCAAATCAGCCTGGATGATGGCTGCAATTTTTTGAACACTGACATCGTTCCCGCGAAATGGCGTAACAGCCACCGGGATCTGGGTCGTTCCGACGCCTGACACTTCGACCCGGAACTGTGCCTGCACCACCGTGCAGGACAACAGAAGGCAGACCGATATCACCCAATTTTTCATAAGTCTCGTTATTACCAATTCGCAAAGGTCACAATTTCAAAATCTTCTACCGCTCGGCATTCCTGCAAGCCCACCGGTGCCCAGACAATGTCGCTCTGCATCCGCTGCCGCACCGTGCCTTCGTTCGCTGAAGCACGGGACCGGCTCGCCTCGTCGTGCCACAAATGGAACACCTCTGTCGCAAAAAATCCGTTTTTCCTGCGGACACCCGCATGGAACATCCGCAACACCAGGTCCGCATCCTCGTGGCCCCAGCCCTGAAACGTGCTATCGAAGCCGTTCACGCGTTCAAAGTCCGCGCGCCACAACCCCATATTGCAACTTCGAATGCCATGCCAACGAAACTCTGTCTCCAAACGCATACCCATGTCAGGGGCGCGCAAAAGTGGTGCGATTTTACTAGAGA
>RFRO01000052.1 GCA_009924455.1 Betaproteobacteria bacterium | reverse complement strand
ACGACCAGCACGCGGGATGCCGCAATACGGGCGGCCGAGGGGAGGGGGGTGGTAGGGCTTGGAGCCATAGCGGAATTCATAGTTCTTCAATGCGGCGTGCGGGGTAGCTGTCCCATGCCTGGCAACCCGGACATTGCCAGAAGTAGCGCGTAGCCTCAAACCCGCAGGCCATACAGCGGTAGCGCGAAAGGGGCTTCACCGCATGATCCAACGCGCGCTGGACATGCGGATGGAATTGCTCTTTGGACAGTACTTCACCCGCAATCCATTTGGCTGCGGCCACCAGCGAGGGTTCCTTTTCCAGGTGCAGCGCATAGCGCTCGCGGGCGCTCGCGTGGCGTGTGGCATCCCGGCTTTGCAAGGTGACGATGGCATCGAGCACATCCAGCGCAGGGGTTGTGGCGTAGCAGTCCTCCAGGAGCCCCAAGGTTGGTTCGACCCGGTCAGCCGCCACAGCCGCCTGGGCCAGCGTCGGCGCAATCAGCGGCGCTGCGGCCGGGCACTGCTCCAGCGCCTGGCGCAGGGTATCCCACGCGCGCTGGGAGTCGCCTGCGCCGGACTGCAATTCGGCCAATGCCATGCGGGCGCGGGCTGCCTCGGGTGCTGTCGCAATCGCTTCCTGCAGCAGGGCGTGCGCCTGCTCTGCCGTGCCGCCGGACTTTTGCTCTGCGGCCTGCTCACACAGGTAATGCGCCCGCCGGATGGAAAAGCTTCCCTGGTCGCTGCCTTCCAGCAGGCGCGCGACCCGGGCCGCACCCGCCCAATCGCGGGAGCGTTCGTAATTGGCCAGCAGCGCCAGCCGCGCCTCGGCTTCGAAACGTGTGCCCTCCAGCGCCAGCAGCGCCTCCTCAGCGCGGTCGAGCAGGCCGGCCTTGAGGTAGTCCAGTGCCAAGGCGTGCTGCGCGCGGTGCCGTTCATCCTGTCCTAAATCGCCTCTGGAGAGCAAGTGCTGGTGTACGCGTACCGCCCGCTCGTATTCGCCCCGCCGGCGAAACAGGTTGCCCAAGGCAAAGTGCAGGTCGGATGTGTCCGGATCGTTTTGGACGGCTTCGATAAAAGCGTCAATGGCCTGGTCTTGCTGCTCGTTGAGCAAAAAGTTCAATCCCTTGAAATAGGCTTTGGGTGCTTGGCGGTTGTCCAGTCGCAGTTGGCGCAGGTCAAAGCGCGATGCCAACCACCCCAGCACAAAGGCCAGCGGCAAGCCCAAGAGGGCCAGTATCGGGTCAAAGTCCATGGGGGCGGGCGTTACCTGGCAGGTTCTGTTCAGCCGGCACGTCGACGGTCGGACTGGCGGCGCGGGCTGCTGCACGGCGCTGCGTCCACCAGCGCGGAACCATACCCAAAATGCCGACAAGCAGACCGCTTCCAAAAGCCGCCAGCACGATCAGGACCATGGGCGCTGTCCACGCGTAGCCAAAAAAGAATCGCACCGTACCGTCACCCTGGTTGTTCAGGGCAAAAGCAAAAAAAGTGAAAAATGCAATAGCCTTCAGACACCATTGCAGGTAGGTGGCGATGCGGGTCATAGGCGTTTTTCCAGCATGGACCATTCTAGCCAGTGGCATTGCGCTTGCCCGTGCAGAGCCAAGCGCAAATCAGCGCAGTTGCGCAGGCCCGCTGGGGGCCTGGTCGGCGACCGCCGGACCTTGGTCAACGGCTTCCCGCAACGCTTTACCCGGTTTGAAGTGCGGCACCCGCTTCTCAGGTACCGCAACGCTGGCGCCACTGCGGGGGTTACGCCCCTGGCGGGGAGCGCGCCGGTTCACGGTAAAGCTGCCAAAGCCCCGAATCTCAATGCGGTGTCCGCGCACCAGCGCGTCATTCATGGCATCCAGAATGGCTTTCACAGCAGCTTCCGCGTCGCGCTGCGTCAGTTGGTTGAATCGGCTGGCCAGTTCTTCGACCAGGTCAGAGCGTGTCATTTGAGGTGTTCCGTATGCAACAAAAAAACAAGGACCGCTGGTGGCTTACCGGCGGCCCTTGTTCTGCATCTACATTTGCGTGCGACGCAGCTTAGTTGTTGTCCAACTTCGCGCGCAGCAGGGCGCCCAGGCTGGTCGTTCCCGCGTTTTCACGGGAGTTCTGGCTCAGGGAAGCCATGGCTTCGCTTTCGTCCGCGGCGTCTTTGGCTTTGATCGACAACTGGATGTTGCGGGTCTTGCGGTCCACGTTCACCACGACGGCGGTGATCTCGTCACCCTCTTTGAGCACATTGCGCGCGTCTTCCACGCGGTCGCGGCTGATCTCGGAGGCGCGCAGGTAGGCCATGATGTCCTGGCCCAGGTCGATCTCGGCGCCTTTGGCGTCCACGGTCTTGACCTTGCCGGTCACAACCTGGCCCTTGTCGTTCATGGACACAAAGGTCGTGAACGGGTCGGAGTCGAGTTGCTTGATACCAGCGAGATGCGCTCGCGGTCCACGTCCACGGCCAGCACGATGGCTTCGACTTCCTGGCCCTTTTTGAACTCGCGCACAGCGGCTTCGCCGGTTTCGTTCCAGGACAGGTCGGACAAATGCACCAGGCCGTCGATACCGGCGGCCAAGCCCACGAATACGCCGAAGTCGGTGATCGATTTGATCGGACCTTTGACGCGGTCACCACGCTTGGTGTTGAGCGCAAATTCCTGCCAAGGGTTGGCGCGGCATTGCTTCATGCCCAGCGAAATGCGGCGCTTGTCTTCGTCAATCTCCAGGACCATGACTTCGACTTCGTCGCCCAGTGCGACGATCTTGCTCGGTGCCACGTTCTTGTTGGTCCAGTCCATTTCGGACACGTGAACCAAACCTTCGATGCCGGGCTCGAGTTCCACAAATGCACCGTAGTCGGCGATGTTGGTGATCTTGCCGAACATGCGGGTGCCTTGGGGGTAGCGGCGGTTGACGCCCATCCACGGGTCGTCGCCCATTTGCTTCAGACCCAGCGACACGCGGTTTTTCTCGGTGTCAAACTTCAGAATCTTGGCGGTGATTTCTTGTCCTGCGGTCACCACTTCAGACGGGTGACGGACACGGCGCCAGGCCATGTCGGTGATGTGCAGCAGGCCGTCGATACCGCCCAAGTCCACAAACGCACCGTATTCGGTGATGTTTTTGACCACGCCGTGGACGATGGAACCTTCTTTGAGGGTCGTCATCAGCTTGGCGCGCTCTTCGCCCATCGAGGCTTCGATCACTGCGCGGCGCGACAACACAACGTTGTTGCGCTTGCGGTCGAGCTTGATGACCTTGAATTCCATGGTCTTGTTTTCCCATGGCGACAGATCTTTGGTCGGGCGGGTGTCCACCAGCGAACCGGGCAAGAAAGCGCGGATACCGTTGACCAGCACGGTCAGACCGCCTTTGACTTTGCCGCTGGTGGTGCCGGTCACAAATTCGCCGGATTCCAGGGACTTTTCCAGGCTCATCCACGATGCCAAACGCTTGGCGGTATCGCGGCTGACGATGGTGTCGCCGTAGCCGTTTTCCATGGCCACAATGGCCACCGAAACAAATTCACCGACTTGGACTTCGAGTTCACCCTGGTCGCTTTTGAACTCAGACAGGGGAACGTAGGCTTCGGATTTCAGGCCGGCGTTGACAACGACGAAGTTGTGTTCGATGCGAACGACTTCGGCGGTAACGACCTCGCCAATGCGGGTTTCGGAGGCTTTTTGTGACTCTTCAAACAGGGCTGCGAAAGATTCGGACATTCAGATTTGCGGATCAAGCCGCGGGTTAAGTTGTTGAACCCACCGACCGTGCGCCATGCAGCGCGAGGGGAGCCGGAGGGACCATTGCGCCCCTTCAAGCCGGGCGGCTCAAAAAGGCTGTTTGCTTTGCCACCAGGTCAGCACGGTGTCTATGGATTGCTCCACGGTCAGCGTGCCGTTGTCCAGCAGTTGGGCGTCTTCAGCTGCTTTGAGCGGCGCAGTGGTGCGGGAAGAGTCCCGCGCGTCCCGCGCCTGCAAGTCAGCCAGAAGGTCGACGAGTATAGCCGGTACGCCCCGGGCAGCGAGCTGCTGCAGGCGGCGTTCTGCGCGGCAGGCGGCGTCTGCGGTCAAAAAGACCTTGAGCGGCGCCTGCGGAAAAATCACCGTGCCCATGTCGCGTCCGTCCGCTACCAAGCCGGGCAAGCGGGCAAAGCTGTGCTGCAAACCCAGCAACGCCGCGCGCACTTCAGGTAGCGCTGCGACCTTGGACGCATTGGCGCCGGCTTCTTCGGTGCGGATGGCCTGGCTCACATCCAGCCCGTCAAGCCAGACGGTGTCGCCCTCGAAGCGGATGGCCAGCGTGGTGATGCGTTGCGCGATTCGGGTCTGGTTCTCCAAGTCCAGTGCGATACCGGCCTGCAAGGCGGCGTAGGCGCTGATCCGGTACAGCGCCCCGGAATCGAGAAAGTGGTAACCTAGGCGCGCCGCCAATGCGCTGGCCAGTGTGCCTTTGCCCGATGCGGTCGGACCGTCAATGCAGATGACGGGTACGGCAGTGGGGCGTGCCACCGCAAACAGCGCTTCAAAGTAATCCGGAAAGGTTTTGGCCACGCATTGCGGATCTTCGATGCGCACCGGCAGCCCCGCCGGGTTCAAGGCGGCCAGCGAGAAGCACATGGCCACGCGGTGATCGTCATAGGTGTGGATGCTGGCTGCCCGCCAGTCTGCGGGCTGCGCGGGCGCCGTGACCTCCAGAAAATCCGGGCCCTCATGGACCTGCGCGCCGAGTTTGCGCAGTTCGCAGGCCATCGCGGCAATGCGGTCGGTTTCTTTGACCCGCCAGCTAGCGATATTGCGCAAGCGGGTGGTGCCTTCGGCGAAGAGAGCCATAACCGCCAACGTCATCGCGGCATCGGGCATGTGGTTGCAATCCAATTCAATAGCGCGCAGCGGCCAGGCCCCACGGCGCACGTGCAGGCTGTTGGCCTGGCTGTCCACTTGCGCGCCCATGGCCTGTGCCGCTTCAATAAAGCGTATGTCGCCTTGGATCGAGGCTGCCCCCACGCCGTGGATGTGGATGCCACGCGGGTCGGCGCTGAGCGCCCCCAGGGCGATGAAGTAACTGGCCGACGAGGCGTCGGCCTCAATATGCACCTTGCCCGGCGAGCGCAAAGCGCTGCCCGCTGCAATCGTGAAGCGCTGCCAGCCATCGTTACGCACTTCCACGCCAAACTGGGCGAGCAGCTTGAGGGTGATGTCGATATACGGCTTGCTGATCAGCTCGCCCACCACCTCGATGACGATGGTCTCGCGCGCCACCAGCGGCAAGGCCATCAGCAGCGCGGTCAGGAACTGGCTGGAGACATCGCCGCGAATCCTGATGGGCGCGTCGAGTTGCAGCTTCGGTGTGCCGATCCGCAGGGGTGGAAAGCCCTCAGCTCCAAGGTAGCCCACATCACAGCCCAGTTGGCGCAGCGCGTCGACCAGATCGCCAATCGGGCGCTCGTGCATGCGTGGGACGCCGCGCAGCGTGCAATCGGCGCCCAGTACCGCCAAGGCGGCAGTCAGAGGGCGCATGGCGGTTCCGGCATTACCCAGGAACAGGTCTAAGTGCGCTTGCGGAAGGCGACCTCCCAAGCCAGTGATGTGCAACGCCTTGCCAACCCGGCGCAAGCCGCAACCCAGGCTGCGCAAGGCATCGAGCATGACCCGGGTGTCATCCGAGTCCAGCAGGTCGTGCACCGCGGTCTCGCCCTCGCACAGGGCGCACAGCAGCAGCACGCGGTTGGAAATACTTTTGGAGCCGGGCAGGGTGACATCACCGGCTGCGCTCAACAGGTGCGGAATATCGAGGAATGCGGTGCGAAACATCAGCAGCGTGGGGGGTTATGCGAGGTCTTGAGGGCGGGGTCGGGTAGGTCTTCAACTACCCATTTTCCAGGCGGCGCGGGCGCTGCTGGCTTGGTTGATCAGGGTGCCGAGCCGGGCGCTGTCGCCGTGTTCGAGGCAATGCTCCAGCGCGTCCAACTGGGCGCGAAACAAGGCGCTTTGGCGCTGCACCTGCGCGCGGTTGGCCAGCAGGACGTCGCGCCAGAGGGCCGGGTCACCCTCGGCAATCCGGCTGAAGTCGCGAAACCCCGGGCCGGCCAGCGACAGCAGATCCGCGCCATCCGGCTGTTCTGTGATGGCGTTCATCAGCGCAAAAGCGAGCAGGTGGGGCAAGTGGCTGACGGCGGCGAAACCGGCGTCGTGCGCGCCGGGCGTCATCTCGCGCACGCGGCATTGCAGCGCTTGCCACAGCTGGCGCGCCTTCGCGAGCGCTTGCGGGTTGGTTGCTGCGCCTGGCGTAAGCACCAGCAGGCAGTTCCGGTAGAGATCGGCTTGGGCGTGCGCCACACCGGCTTGCGCCTTACCGGCAATCGGATGGGCTGGCACAAACCACGGCAGCTGCGAACCGCCCAGCGCGGCAGCGGCCGCCTGCACCACATCGCTTTTGGTCGAACCCACGTCCATCACCAGGGCCTCAGGCGCCAGCGCTTCGCTGATCGCGCGCAAGGTGGCTTCGGTGCTGGCCACGGGAAGGGCCAGCAGCACCAGGTCGCTGCCATAAGCAGCCGTCGCTGGCGCGTCACATGCCGCGTCTATGGCACCCAGGGCGAGCGCGGCGTCGCGGCTGCGCGCCGTGGGGCTGTAGCCCACCACGCGCTCGACCAGGCCGGCCTGTCGCATCGCCAGGGCGAACGAGCCGCCCATCAGCCCGCAGCCGATCAATCCGAGTTGCCGAAACATCGGCTTTGTGTTCGCCACCGCCTCAGTCCGACAAGGGGTAGGTGCCCAGAACCCGGTAGAAAGCACACAGGCTTTGCAGGTCGTGCAAGGCGGCCTGCACGTGCGGCTGGCTGGGGTGGCCTTGCAGGTCGATGTAAAAAAAGTATTCCCACTGGCCGGAGCGCGCCGGGCGCGACTCAAAACGTGTCATGGACACGCCATGTTGCTTCAGCGGCACCAGCAAGTCGTGAACCGCGCCGGGCCGGTTGGGCACGGACACCACCAGGCTCACGCAATCCTTGCCACTGGCCTGTGGCGCCGGTAGCACGCTGGGCAGGCACACGACCACAAAGCGGGTGCGGTTGAAGGCGTCGTCCTGGACCGCCTGTGCGGCAATATGCAAACCGAATTCGGACGCCGCGCGCTCACTGGCGAGCGCCGCCCAGGCTGGGTTGGTGGCCGCCAGGCGTGCGCCTTCGGCGTTGCTGGATACCGCGCGGCGCTCCGCCTGGGGCAGGTGGGTGTTGAGCCACTGCTGGCATTGGGCCAGCGCCTGCGGATGCGCCAGTACGACTTCCACGCCATCAGCCGACGGGCTGCTGCGCAGCAGGTGGTGGCGCACCATCAGGCTGATTTCGCCCACGATATGCAGCGGCGAATGCAAGAGCAGGTCGAGGCTGCGCGTGACTACGCCCTCGGTGCTGTTCTCCACCGGCACGACGCCGAATTCCGCGCCGCCTGCGCTGGCCGCGTGGAAGACTTCGTCGAAATTGCTGCAGGGCAGGTGCGCGATGCTGGAGCCGAAGAAGCGCAGCGCGGCTTCTTCGCTGAATGTGCCGTGCGGTCCCAGGTAGGCCACGCGCTGGGGCGCCTCCAAGGCGCGGCATGCGGACATGATTTCGCGCCAGATAAAGGCCACGCCTTGGGACTTGAGCAAGCCCGCATTGGACTTTTGCAGATTCTGAATAACCTGGGCTTCGCGCTCCGGGCGGAACACGGGTGACCCTTCCGCGTGCTTGATCACGCCGACTTCATGCGCCAGCGCCGCCCGCTCATTGAGCATGCGCAACAGCGACTGGTCCAGCGCGTCGATCTGGGTACGGAGCTCGGCGAGCGTCTTGGTCATGGCGGCGTGAGGGCTGTGAAAAGGGTCTTCGGGCGCAGCGCGGTTCAGGCCTGGGTGCGCTCGAACTCGCGCATCAAGCTTATCAGCGTCTGCACGCCTTCCATCGGCATGGCGTTGTAGATACTGGCGCGCAGGCCGCCCAGCGACTTGTGGCCCTTCAATTGCAGCAGCCCGGCGTCGGCGGCGCTGGCCAAAAAAGCGTCGGTGCGCTCGGGCGCGCGCAGGAAAAACGGCACATTCATGCGCGATCGGCAGGCCGGATTTACCGGGTTGTAAAACAGCGCGGAGGCGTCGATGGCAGCGTAGAGGGCTTGCGCTTTGGCGATGTTGCGCTCTTCGATGGCAGCCACACCACCTTGGCGCAACAACCATTGGAAAACCAGTCCGGCGATGTAGATGCCGAAGGTGGGCGGTGTGTTGACCATAGAGTCGTTGCGCGCCAGCTTCCGGTACTGGAAAACGCTGGGGCAGGCGGGCAGGGCGCGCTCCAGCAGATCCTCGCGGACCACCACCAGCGTCAAGCCGGCAGGCCCCAGGTTCTTTTGGGCACCGGCATAGGCCAGCCCGACGCGCGTCCAATCGACAGGCCGCGAAGCGATATGGGACGAGCAGTCGATCACCAGCGGCGCGCTGCATCCCATCCCCGCCAGATCGGGCAGTGTGTGGAACTCCACGCCATGGATGGTTTCGTTAGTGCACAGATGCACGTAAGCCGCGCCGGCGGTGAGCTGCCAACTTGCCGGGTCTGGAATATCACGGAATGCGGTGCTGTGCGCGGCCTCGTGCGCCTCACAATACTTGCGCGCTTCCGACAGCGATTTGGCACTCCAGCCGCCGGTGACGACAAAGTCGGCCTTGGCTGGGCTTTGCTCCGAGGGGCCGCATAAATTCAGCGGAACGATCGCGTTTTGCGACGCGCCACCACCCTGCATGAAAAGAACATGGAAGTGCTCCGGCACAGCCATCAGCCTGCGAAAGTCAGCCTGAGCGCGTGCCAGAATCTCGCCGAATTCACGTCCCCGGTGGCTCATTTCCATCACGCCCATGCCGCTGCGACGCCCGCTGGCGTCGGGCCAGTCCAGCATCTCGTCGGCCGCCTGGGCCAGAACCTCAGCCGGCATGGCCGCCGGTCCTGCGGAAAAGTTGAAGGGGCGCACAGCCATGCGGCCGCGTGTCAGTCGGCGCTGTTTCCAGCGTCGTCCTGGCCCTCGCCTGCAGCCCCGTCGCCGTCTTCCTGGGCATCGGATGCTGCCTGCGCGTCGTTCTCGACAATGCGTTGAAGGCCGCTGAGCTGTGAACCGGGGTCCAAGCTGATGAGTGTGACGCCTTGGGTGGCGCGTCCGAGTTCGCGGATTTCCGCAACCCGGGTGCGCACCAGGATGCCTTTGTCGGTGATGAGCATGATTTCATCATCGGCGTGCACCAGTGTGGCAGCCACCACTTTGCCGTTGCGACCGGATTGCTGGATCGCGATCATCCCTTTGGTGCCACGGCCGTGGCGGGTGTATTCGGTGATGTTGGTGCGCTTGCCGTAGCCGTTCTCGGTAGCGGTCAGCACGCTTTGCAGCTCGTCTTCGGCGACCAGCATGGCGATCACGCTCTGGCCTTCTTCCAACATCATGCCGCGCACACCACGCGCGTTGCGGCCCATAGGGCGCACGTCGTTCTCGTCAAAGCGCACCGCCTTGCCACCGTCCGAGAACAGCATCACATCGTGGGTGCCATCGGTGAGTGCGGCGCCAATCAAAAAGTCACCCTCATCCAAGTCAACGGCGATGATGCCGGCCTTGCGCGGGTTAGAGAATTCGTCCAGGCTGGTCTTTTTGACCGTGCCCATGCGCGTGGCCATGAAGATGTACTGGTCAGCCGGGAAGCTGCGCTTCTCGCCGGTCAGCGGCAATACCACGGTGATTTTTTCGCCCAAGAGTTGGTCCACCCAATCGTCTTCTTTGGTCGCCGTGGCCTGCTTGCCGCGCCCGCCGCGCTTTTGCGCGCGGTATTCGCCCAGGGGCTGGCTTTTGATGTAGCCGCTATGCGAGAGCGTGACCACCATGTCGGTGGGCGTGATCAGATCTTCGGTGCTGAGGTCAAACGAGCTGTGTTCCACCAGGCTGCGGCGTGCACCGATTTTGGTGTTGCCGAATTCCTGCTTGATGGTGCTGAGCTCTTCGCCAATGATGGTGGAGACGCGCTCGGGACGGGCCAGGATGTCGAGCAAGTCGTCGATCTCGGCCATCACCTCTTTGTACTCGGCCACGATCTTGTCCTGCTCCAGCCCGGTCAGGCGCTGCAGGCGCATTTGCAAAATTTCTTGCGCTTGCGTGTCCGAGAGGCGGTACAGGCCATCTGCGCCCATGCCGTAGTTGCGCTCCAGCCCGTCCGGGCGGTAGTCGTCGGCGTTCACGGTGCCGCCATCGGCACGGCTGCGGGTCAGCATCTCGCGCACCAATTGGCTGTCCCACGGGCGTTGCATCAACTCGGCTTTGGCCACAGGCGGTGTCGGGGCGTTGCGGATGATGGCAATGAAGTCGTCAATATTGGCAAGCGCAATCGCCAGGCCTTCCAGTACATGGCCGCGCTCGCGTGCCTTGCGTAAATTGAATACAGTGCGCCGCGTGACCACTTCGCGGCGGTGCTGCAGGAATACTTCTAGAAGGTCTTTGAGGTTGCACAACTTGGGCTGGCCGTTCACCAGTGCGACCATGTTCACGCCAAAACTATCTTGCAGCTGCGTTTGCTTGTACAGGTTGTTGAGCACCACTTCGGGTACTTCGCCGCGCTTGAGTTCAATCACCAGGCGCATGCCGGATTTATCGGACTCGTCCTGGATGTGGCTGATGCCTTCGATCTTCTTTTCGTGCACCAGCTCAGCCATGCGCTCTTGAAAGGTCTTCTTGTTGACCTGGTAGGGCAGCTCGTCCACGATGATGGCCTGGCGGGCGCCCTTATCGATGTCTTCAAAGTGGCACTTGGCCCGCATCACCACGCGGCCGCGCCCGGTGCGGTAGCCGTCTTTGACGCCGTTGATGCCGTAAATGATGCCGGCAGTCGGGAAGTCGGGCGCCGGAATGATCTCCATCAGTTCGTCAATTGACGCCTGCGGGTTGCGCAACAAATGCAAACAGGCGTCGACCACTTCATTGAGGTTGTGCGGCGGAATGTTGGTGGCCATACCAACGGCAATGCCGCCCGAACCATTGACCAGCAAATTGGGCAGGCGCGTGGGCATAACCAAAGGCTCTTTCTCCGAGCCGTCGTAGTTGGGCCCGAAGTCCACGGTCTCCTTGTCCAGATCCGCCAGGATTTCGTGGGCAATTTTTGCCAGACGGATTTCGGTGTAGCGCATGGCCGCCGCGTTGTCACCATCGACCGAACCGAAGTTGCCTTGGCCGTCTACCAGCATGTGCCGCATCGAAAAATCCTGCGCCATGCGCACGATCGTGTCGTAGACCGACTGATCACCGTGCGGGTGGTACTTACCGATGACATCGCCCACGATACGCGCGGACTTTTTGTAGGGCCGGTTCCAATCATTGTTCAGCTCGTGCATCGCAAAGAGCACGCGCCGGTGGACGGGCTTTAGGCCATCCCGTGCATCTGGCAGTGCCCGGCCCACAATGACGCTCATCGCATAGTCCAGGTAGCTGCGCCGCATCTCCTCTTCTAGGCTAGTGGGGAGGGTTTCTTTGGCAAACTGGGTCATAACTATTGTTGTTGATTTCGGCGGATGAGCAGGGCGCGATTCTACGGGGAGGCCCGCAGGCTATGGGCTTGTCATCACTCTGAGCGCGTGGCGCTGAGCCCTTTGGCCAAACGCTGACAGACACCCTCCTATGGCAGAATGGGGGTCTAGGTAGTTGGCCTCTTTGGGGGCAGTCGCCGTGTTCTGCTAGGCGCTTGTGCCCTCTCTCAACCTGATACGAAAGAAGGATGTATGAAATTGACCCGTTTGCTTGCATTGTTGGCACTATCGGCCGTCGCTTCGTTGGCGGCAGCACAAGAAAGCCGGCTCCAGCCCCGATGGCCGCTGCAGCGTTGGTGGCTACACCTGCACCTGCACCTGCACCTGCACCTGCACCTGCACCTGAAGCGGTGGCAGCGGTAGAAACGGAGCGCGTGGTCGTCGTTGACAAGGCCGCGCCTGCGGCTGTTGAGGCACCGGCCGCTGCGGTTGCACCAGCCCCCGCACCCGCAGTTGTGGCTGCTCCTGCACCCGCTGCAGTTGCTTCGGCGCCAGCACCGGCACCGGCACCGGCACCGGCACCGGCACCGGCACCGGCACCGGCCGCAGTGCCCGCCAAGATGTCGTTTGCTGCGGACACATTTTTTGACTTCGATAAGTCCGTGCTGAAGGCCGAGGGCAAAGCCAAGCTCAAGGAACTGGTGGAGAAGATCAAGAACATCAGCCTGGAGGTGGTGATCGTGGTTGGACACACGGACAGCGTGGGTACGGATGCGTACAACCAAAAACTGTCGCAGCGTCGTGCGGAAGCAGTCAAGGGATATCTGGTCTCTCTGGGTGTATCCAAGAACCGCATCTACACCGAAGGCAAGGGTGAAAGTGAACCCGCCGCCGACAACAAGACAGCCGCAGGCCGTGCCAAGAACCGCCGCGTGGAAGTGGAAGTTATCGGTTCTAAATAAGCGGCTACTCCGCGCAAAGAACCCGCTTCGGCGGGTTTTTTTCATGCACATTTTCCCTCCGCAGCGACCGACTGAAAGCCAAACTATGCGACCCACTGGAAACGTTGATCCTGCCGAATTGGCAAAGTTCTCCCAATTGGCGCACCGCTGGTGGGACCAAGAGGGTGAATTCCGTCCCTTGCACCAGATCAACCCATTGCGCTTGGATTGGATCGATGGACTTGTGCCACTCAAGGGTTTGCAGGTGGTGGACATTGGTTGCGGCGGCGGCATCCTGACCGATGCGATGGCCCGAAAAGGTGCGCAGGTGCTGGGCGTCGATCTGGCTAGCAAGTCGCTGCGGGTTGCGCAGTTGCACGCTCTGGAGGCACAGACGCCGCGTGTGCAGTACCGTGAAATCGGTGCGGAGGCCCTGGCTACCGAGTTACCGGGCCATTTTGACGTCGTCACGTGCATGGAAATGCTGGAACACGTCCCCGACCCGGAGTCGGTGGTGCGGGCCTGTGCCACTTTGGTCAAGCCTGGTGGCTGGGTATTTTTTTCAACCATCAACCGCAACCCCAAGTCCTTTTTGTACGCCATCGTGGGAGCCGAGTACGTGCTCAATCTCCTGCCGCGCGGAACCCACGCATACAAAAAGCTCATCCGCCCCGCCGAATTGGCAGGCTTTGCACGGGCATGCAACCTTGAACTGCGCCATGCCCGCGGCATGGGCTACAACCCGCTGAATCGCCGTTATGCGCTGACCCGCGATACCTCGGTGAATTACCTGCTCGCCACCCAAAGAACCCCATGAAGCCTATTTTTTACGACGCGAAAGCGGTCCTGTTCGACCTCGACGGAACCTTGGTCGATAGCGCGCCGGATTTGGGCTTTGCGACCGATCAGATGCGGGTTGCGCGAGGCATGCCCTCGCTCCCGCTGGAGCAGTACCGCCCGATGGCAGGGGCGGGCGCGCGCGGCATGCTGGGAGTGGCCTTTGGGATTGGCCCGGACCACGCAGATTTCGAAGCCCTGCGCGAGGAGTTCTTCGTGCGATACGCCGAGTGCCTGACCCATCGCACCTATGCCTTCCCGGGGGTCGATGCGCTGATCAGCGGCTTGCTGGCATCAAGGCTGGCTTGGGGTGTGGTGACCAACAAGTCGCAGCGCTTCACCCAGCCGCTGACCGCTGCCATGCCGCTTTTCGCATCGGCAGGGACCATCATCAGCGGCGACACCACGCCCTATTCCAAGCCCCATCCCGAGCCCTTGTTTGAGGCGGCGCGCCAACTGGGCTTGGCGCCGCAGGACTGTATTTATGTGGGTGATGACGAGCGTGACATCGTGGCTGGTCATGCGGCCGGCATGCGCACTGTCGCTGCGACCTACGGCTACCTGGGCGCCCAAAGCGATGTGGACGGCTGGAATGCATATGCCCAAATTAATTCTCCGCTCGCGCTCTTGCAATTGCTCCAAGGTGCCTAAAATGCTCAGCCTGGGGCTGCACTGGTTTCGACGTGGGTTCGGAGTCGCTGTGGTGCATGTCGAGCTGAATGCGCTCGTAAAACAGATTCAAACAAACTAACTGCAAACGA
>RFRO01000051.1 GCA_009924455.1 Betaproteobacteria bacterium | reverse complement strand
AGTAGCCAGACCGCGCTTCAAACCACGGGCCTTGAGCGCGTGAATCAGCGTGACCATGATGCGTGCGCCGGACGCGCCGATGGGATGGCCCAGGGCGCATGCGCCGCCGTTGACGTTGAGGACTTCGTGCGCCACGCCCAGCTCCTTCATGAGCGCCATGGGGACGACGGCGAAGGCTTCGTTGACTTCCCACAGGTCCACGTCTTTCACGGCCCAGCCGGCTTTGGCCAGCGCTTTTTGCGTGGCGCCAACGGGCGCGGTGGTGAACCATTCAGGCGCTTGGGCGTGGGTGGCGTGGCTGACGATGCGGGCCAGCGGCGTGCAGCCCAATTTGGCGGCAGTGCTGGCGCGCATAAGCACCAGGGCGGCCGCGCCGTCGTTGATGGAAGAGCTGGTGGCGGCGGTGATGGTGCCGTCTTTTTTGAAGGCGGGGCGCAAGCTGCTGATCTTGTCGAGCTTGACCTTGCCGGGGCCTTCGTCGATGGACACCACGCGCTCGCCGCTGCGGTCTTTGACGGTGACCGGGGCGATCTCGGCGGCAAATGCGCCGGATTCGGTCGCGGCTTTGGCGCGCTGCACGCTGGTGGTGGCAAAGGCGTCTTGCTCGGCGCGGGTGAAGCTGTATTTGGCCGCGCAGTCTTCGCCGAAGGTGCCCATGCTGCGGCCGGCCTCATAAGCGTCTTCCAGGCCGTCCAGCATCATGTGGTCATAAATTTTGTCGCTGCCCATGCGGTAACCGCTGCGGCCTTTGAGCAGCAGATAGGGCGCGTTGGTCATGCTTTCCATGCCACCGGCGACCAGCACCTCATGCGAACCGGCGATAAGCATGTCGTGGCCGAACATGGCTGCGCGCATGCCGGAGCCGCACATCTTGGACATGGTGACCGCGCCCGCGCTCTGCGGCAGGCCGCCTTTGAAAGCCGCCTGGCGTGCCGGGGCTTGGCCCTGGCCGGCCATCAGGCAGTTGCCGAACAAGACTTCGGTCACCAAATCACCGCTGATACCGGCGCGCTGCATCGCCGCAGCAATAGCCACGCCGCCCAGGTCGTGCGCGGAAAGGGCAGAGAAGTCGCCCTGGAAACTGCCCATGGGGGTGCGGGCGGCGCTGACGATGACGATGGGGTCGGATGCAGACATAAAGAACTCCTTGTGTGAAAAAACTAGTGCGAGGGAGAAGAGGGGAAACGCTGGTCCTGGTCGTAGGGAAAGACGTCATGCACATAGCCTGCGGCAATGCGGTCCTTGTGGCCTTGCCAGAAGGCGACATCGAGCAGGTCCGCGTGGTGCGCCATAAAGGCTTTGCGCACCAGCGGGTTGCCGAGCAGAAAGGGCGCAAACGTCTCGGGAAACACATCACGCGGGCCGACGTGGTACCAGACCTCGCCGGACATTTCGTCTTCCTCGTTGCGGGGCGGGGGTACGCGGCGGAAATTGCAGTCGGTGATGTATTCGATCTCGTCGTAATCGTAAAAAACCACTTTGCCGTGGCGGGTGACGCCAAAGTTTTTCCACAACATATCGCCCGGAAAAATATTCGCGGACACCAGGTCTTTGATCGCGTTGCCGTACTCCACCACCGCCCGCTCAATTTGCTGCTGCGCGAAAACACCTGCGGCACTGCTGCCCTGCGCCACGCCCTCCACATCGAATGCTTCTTGCAGATAGATATTGAGCGGGATCATGCGCCGCTCGATATAGAGGTGCTGGATGATGACCTCTTGCTCGCCCGCGTTGTCGATGATCTCGAGTTGGCTGGGGGCGAATTTTTCAATCTCAGCTAGGAGCGCATCGTCAAAGCGTTTGCGTGGAAAGCCGACTGCGCTGTACTCCAACGTATCGGCCATACGGCCCACCCGGTCGTGCTGCTTCACCAAGAGGTACTTGCCTTTGATCTGCTCGCGGCTGGTGTCTTTGGGCGGGGGATAAAAGTCTTTGATGACCTTGAACACATAGGGGAAACTGGGCAAGTCAAACACCAGCATGACCATGCCTTTGATACCGGGCGCGATGCGGAACTGGTCGGTCGAGTGGCGCAGGTGGTACAGAAAATCCCGGTAAAAGAGGTTCTTGCCCTGCTTGGCCAAACCGAGCGCGTTGTAAATTTCATTGCGCGGTTTGCGCGGCATCATGCTGCGCAAGAACTGCACATAGGCCGACGGAATTTCCATATCCACCATGAAGTAGGCGCGCGCAAAGCTGAAGAGAATGAGCAAATCGTCCTCGCCAAACAGGGCGGCATCAATCACCAACCCACCGTCCGGATGGTGCAGGATGGGCAGCGCAAACGGCACCTCGGCAAAGCCGTTAATGAGCTTGCCGACGATGTAGCAGCCCTTGTTGCGAAAGAACAAGCCCGACAAGGCCTGGAGCTGGAAGTTGGCGCGCAGCTTGGCGTCGGCCATGCGCTGCGCCATAGCCTGCGCCACGAAAGCGGCGTCACGTTCCAGGTCCACAAAGGGCACGCGCAAGCCGAAGTCCTGCACCAAACGCAGCAGCGTGGACTGCAGGTTATCCCGCGTGGGGTAGTAGGCGCGGTAGGTGGGCTCTGCGCCCAGGGCGCCGTCTTCGATGTATTCGGTGCTCACCGCCGGGCGAACAAAAATGAAGTCGTTCTGAAAGTACGAACGGTGCAAAATTTTGGTGGTAACCGAGTTAAAAAATGTCTCGGCCAGTTCGGGTTGGTGATGGTCTACCAGCAGGCCGATGTAGTGCAGCTTGATTTGCTGCCACACCTCCATGGCTTGTTCGCCGGCTTTGAACTCGCGCTCCAAGCGGTTGCTGCATTCTTTGACGCGCAAGTCATAGAACTCAATACGTTCACGCTGGGCGCGCTGCTGGCCATGCCAGTCTTGCGTTTCAAAGCGGTGCTTGGCGCGCGCAGATTCGGTGCGGAACAGACGGTAATGCCAGTTGAAGCCGTCCATCATGGCCTGCGCCACCTCGTAAGCCAGAGGCGAGTCCAGGCGTTTGGCAAATACCGGCATGGCCTTGTGCGCTTTGAATCAGAGCGCGCGGCTGCGCGCAATCCAACGCTGGTGCAGCGCCTGTAGAGCCAGCGCGTACGCTCCCGCCACCTCGTCGCTGCTGGCAGCGGTCACCCGCATGTCCTGCAACAATCCGTTTTCCAGCCCGTAGACCCAGCCGTGAACCACCACGGTTTGCCCGCGCTGCCACGCATCGGTGACGATGGTGGTACGGCAGACGTTGCGCGCCTGCTCCAGCACGTTGAGTTCCACCAGCGCATCGACGCGCAGGCTTTCGTGCAAGCTGCTCAAGAATTCTTCCTCAAGGTCGCGTACGTCCTGCACGTGGCGCAGCCAGTTGTCGACCAGACCGGCACGCTGGTTGTTCATGGCCGCACGGATGCCGCCGCAATTGCTGTGGCCCACCACGATGATGTGCTGCACGCCCAGCACGTCGACTGCGTACTGGACCACGCTTAAGGCGTTCAAGTCCGAGTGCACCAGCAAGTTCGCGACGTTACGGTGTACGAACAATTCACCGGGCAGCAAATCCACCAGTTCATTGGCCGGTACCCGGCTGTCGGCGCAGCCCAGCCACATGTAGCGGGGCTTTTGCTGGTTGCGCAGGCCGGTGAAAAAGCCGGGGCGCGCCGCCTCCACTTTGGTGGCCCATTCGCGGTTGCGGTCAAATAGTTCGCTGAGTTCTTTGGACATACAAATAGTGGTTCTTACATGGTTTCGCTGAACAGTTCCCTGCCGATCAGCATGCGGCGGATTTCGCTGGTGCCCGCCCCGATTTCATACAGCTTGGCATCGCGCCACAAACGCCCCAAAGGGTAATCGTTGATATAGCCGTTGCCACCGAATATCTGCACCCCCTCGCCGGCCATCCAGGTGGCTTTTTCGGCAGTCCACAAGATGACGCTGGCGCAGTCTTTGCGCACCTGACGCAAGTGCTGGGTGCCCAACAAGTCCAGGTTTTTGGCCACCGTATACGCAAAGGCGCGCCCCGCCTGCAGCACGGTGTACATATCAGCAAGCTTGCCCTGAATCAACTGGAACTCGCCAATGCTCTGGCCGAACTGCTTGCGATCATGTACGTAGGGAATCACGTTGTCCATGACCGCCTGCATGATGCCCAGCGGCCCGCCTGCCAGCACGGCACGCTCGTAATCCAGGCCGCTCATCAGAACCTTTGCGCCGTTGTTGACACCGCCCAGCACATTTTCCAGCGGCACCTCGACGTTCTGAAACAACAGCTCGCCGGTGGAACTACCGCGCATGCCCAGTTTGTCCAGCTTTTGCGCGACGCTGAAACCCGGCATGCCCTTCTGAATCAAAAACGCGCTGACGCCGCGCGCACCGAGCGCGGGTTCGGTTTTGGCGTAAACCACCAGCACGTCGGCGTCGGGGCCGTTGGTGATCCACATCTTGCTGCCGTTGAGAACAAAGTAGCCGCCCTTGTCGTCGGCGCGCAGCTTCATGCTCAGCACATCGCTGCCCGCGCCGGGTTCGCTCATGGCCAATGCGCCGATGTGTTCGCCGCCGATGAGCTTTGGTAGGTACTTGGCGCGCTGCGCTGCGCTGCCGTTGCGGCGGATCTGGTTGACGCACAAATTGCTGTGCGCGCCATAACTCAGGGCGACGCTGGCGCTGGCGCGCGAGATTTCTTCCATGGCCACCATGTGCGCCAGGTAGCCCATGTGGGCGCCGCCGTATTCTTCTTCCACCGTGATACCCAGAAGACCCATCGCGCCGAGCTTGGGCCAGAGGTCCATGGGGAATTGGTCCTCCCGGTCAATCGCGGCAGCGCGGGGCGCGATTTCAGCCTGGGCGAAGGCGTGTACCGCCTCGCGCAAAGCGTCAATCTCGTCACCCAGCTGGAAGTTAAGGCCCGGCAGGTTCATGCGGCGACTCCTGCGGCGCGTGCGCTCACCTTGCGCGGCGGTTTCGCCGCCGCCTTGGGCACCGCCGCATCCATGCGGGTGAGCAAAGCGCGCGCCTCACGCTGGTGGGTTTTGATTTCTTCCAGATTGGCTTGCAGATCGGCGAGCTGACCTTCAACCTGCTCGCGGTGGCGCGCTAAGACATCGAGAAATTTGTGCAACTGCGCGCCGGTGTCGCGCGGGCTGTCATAGGTGTCGATGATGTCTTTGGCCTCGGTCAGGCTCAGGCCCAGGCGCTTGGCGCGCAAGGTCAACTTCAAGCGGGTGCGGTCGCGCGCGCTGTAGACCCGGCTGCGTCCCAGCGGGCCGGTGCGCTGGGGTTGCAGCAGCCCCAGGTCTTCGTAAAACCGGATGGCGCGGGTGGTGAGATCAAACTCGCGGGCCAACTCGCTGATGCTGTAGCTCATAAATCAAAAAGCTCCTTGGGCTCGACAACGTCACAGGGTTCGGCCACCTACAATGCCCGAAACAGTTGACGTTAACGTAAACGTCAATTATGAACCATCACCCCGCACCATGAACCTCCAGGAAGCCCAGCTGCACTACCCGCTTGCGAACACCTTGCCGCCCTCCGGGACTCGCATCGAGGTGGCGCCGGGCGTGAAGTGGATCCGCATGGCGCTGCCTTTTGCGCTGGACCACATTAACGTGTGGCTGCTGCGCGATGAAATCGACTGGGTGGCCGGTTGGAGCATTGTGGACTGCTGCATTGACGCTCCTGAATCGCGCGCGCAATGGGATTTGCTGTTTGAACGCGAGCTGGAAGGGCTTCCCGTGCTGCGGGTCATCGTCACCCACATGCACCCGGACCACATCGGCCTGGCGCATTGGCTGTGCGCGCGCTGGCAAGTCAGCCTGTGGATCAGCGGCACGGACTACCACGTCGCCCGCAACCTGTGTGCGGAAGACACCGCTTTGAGCGGCGATATGTCGGCCGATTTCATGCAAACCCACGGCTGGAGCAACCCCGACGACATAGCCCGGATCCACCTGCGCGGCGGCTTTTACCGAAGCCTGGTGCCCCAGTTGCCCGCCACCTTCCGCCGCATGCAGGATGGCACACTGGTTCGGATTGGGGGCCGGGACTGGCGCTGCATCAGCGGCTTCGGCCACGCGCCGGAACATCTGGCTTTGTACTGCGCGACTAGCAAGGTATTGATCAGCGGCGACATGGTGCTGCCGCGGATTTCGACCAACGTGAGCGTCTACCCCCAGGAGCCGGAGGCCGACGCGCTGGCTTTGTTTTTGATGTCCATCGATAAGTTCCGCGCCTTGCCTGCGGACACGCTGGTGCTGCCCTCGCACGGCAAACCCTTCTCCGGCTTGCACACGCGGATTGACCAGCTGCAAGCCCACCACGCAGACCGGCTGTCGGAAGTGCAGGCCGCCTGCAGTGCCGCACCCTGTAGCGCATTCGATGTATTGCCGGTCTTGTTCAAACGCACGCTGGATTTCCACCAGACCACGTTTGCGATGGGCGAAGCCATTGCGCATTTGCACTGGCTGTGGTTTGCGCAACGCGTGCAGCGTACCCGCCACCCGGACGGCGTCTACCGTTTCACCACGCGGGCAGACGCTCCTGTTTGAGCTCGCGGCGCAGCGCCGCGTAATCGGGCAACACGGATTGCACCGTGTCCCAAAAAGCCGGGCTGTGGTTCATCACCCGCAAATGGCTGAGTTCATGCACCACGACGTAGTCAATGACCTCGGGTCGGAACTGCAACAGCCGCCAATGCAAGCGCACCGTGCCATCCGCCTTGGCGCTGCCCCAACGGGTGCGCGCATTGCTCAACAGCAGACGGGTCCAGCGCACCCCAAGCTGCGGTGCGAAATGCGCCAGACGCTGACCGAACAAGACCAGCGCCTGCTCCTGCATCCAGCGTTGCATGGCGCGCTGCAACTGCGCGGGCGTAGCGTCCGTCCCCAAGGGCAACCACAGGGTCTCACCCGCCGCGTCCCAGACCGGGCCCACGCTGCGCGGCTGGCGCCGGTCCAGACGCAGCATGATGCTGCGCCCCAGGTAAGGCAGTTCCATGCCGTCTGACCAGCGAATCGCCATCGGGGCCTGGGCCTGCTGACGCTTACCGACCTCGTGCAATTTGCGCACGATCCATGCAGCCTTCTCTTTGAGCGCGGCATCCACCACATACAAAGGCGTACGCAAGGGCGCACGCACGCTCAGGCCTTCCGGTCCGACCTGAAACCCGATGGTGCGGCGGCGCGCGCGCACAAACGCGTAACGCACCACCATGCCCTCACACTGCGCCTGGCGGGTGGCATGGGGGTGAGAAAAGGCCGGCGGCATGTCGGCGAGAGCCGCGTCTTCCAGGGGCGGCAAGGACGGCGTTGTCGGAGCCGCAGAAAACAAGTCCAGCGTGTAGCGCAACAAGCGGTGCACGGCGCAGACCCCTAAAGCATGTCCACAGCCGCCGCATAGGCCTGCGGATCCAGGCGGCGCATCTCGGCCTCGATCCAGGCTTCAACCTCGGCCATCAACTCGTCGGCACGGCGACCCTGGCTGGGTATCGGTTTGCCAATCGACACAGTGACCAGCCCGGGCCGCTTGATAAAAGCCTTGCGCGGCCACACGGTCGCGGTGTTCACCGCCACCGGTACCACCGCCGCGCCGGTTTGCACCGCCAGCTTGGTACCGCCCACTTTGTAGACGCCGCGCTCGCCCCGCGGTATGCGGGTGCCTTCGGGAAACATGATCACCCAGATGCCGCGCGCGAGCAATTCCTGGCCCTGTGATACCACCTTCGAAAAGGCCTTGGCGCGCAAGGCCCGGTCGATATGGATCATGTCCAGGCGGCCCATGGCCCACCCGAAGAAGGGGATGTAGAGCAGCTCTTTTTTGAACACATAGGCCAAGGGGCGCGGCATCAGCGTGGGCAGCAAAAAAGTCTCCAGCGTGGACTGGTGCTTGACCAGCAACACCACGCCCTGGCCTTCACCCGTGGGCAAATGCTCGGCCCCCAAAACCTGCACACGGATTCCCAGAATCGCAGATCGATGCCATACCGCTCGCCGATACGGTGGAACAAACCCGCTGCCGGTTTGCGGCAGTCGCACGCATCAGCCGGGGTATGGGGGCAGAAGAACACCGCATCCACACGCCCGCCGACGGCGGCCAACAAGCTGTGCATCTTGCTGTGCATGGCGTTGAGGGTTTCCATATCAAACAGGCCGCGCCCGATACCGCTTTGGTTGGTCGCTACCACCACGTGCCAACCCGCCTGGTTGAGGCGGGCAATGGCCTCCAGCGCGCCGGGCAGCGGCAGCCATTCGGCGCTGGACTTGACGTAGTCGTCGCGGTCCGCGTTGATGGTGCCGTCGCGGTCGAGGATGACGAGTTTCATGGCAGCGTGCGCGCCATCAGGTCGCGAGTTTGGAGAGGTCTGCCACGCGGTTCATGGCCAAATGCAAGGTCTTGAGCAGGCCTAAGCGGTTCAAGCGCACATCCAGCTGCTCGGCATTGACCATCACGCCGTCGAAGAACGCGTCCACCGGCGCGCGCAGCACCGCCAAGGCTTGCAGGCTGGCGGTGTAATCACCGGTATCGAACAGCGCTTGGGCTGTCGGCAGCACGGTTTGCATCGCGGCGTGCAGGGCATTTTCAGCGTCTTCCTGCAACAAAGCCGGGCTGGCGTGCGCGTCCACGTCGTCGGCTTTTTTGAGGATATTGGCTATGCGCTTGTTGGCAGCGGCGAGCGCAGGGCTTTCAGGTAAGGCGGCGAAGGCACGCACGGCCGCAAGGCGCTTGGGCACAAACATGAAGTCGGTCAGCGCTGCCGTTGCATCGCTGATGAGGGCGCCAAAGGCCGGTTGGGCATCGCGCAGCAAATCGGCGAGCGGCAAGGGCAAGTCCTTCTCTACCAGCATGCGAATCACGCCCAGCGCGTGGCGGCGCAAAGCAAACGGATCTTTATCGCCGGTAGGCAGATTGCCAATGCCAAACATGCCGACCAGGGTTTCCAATTTGTCGGCCAAAGCGACGGAAGTACCGACGTCGTTGGTTGGCAGCCAGTCACCCGCGAAACGAGGACAGTAGTGGTCGGAGATGGCCTTCGCAATCTCGTAACCCAATCCGTCGTTCTTGGCGTAATAGTTTCCCATGATGCCTTGCAGCTCGGGGAATTCGCCCACCATATCGGTGAGCAAATCGGTCTTGGCCAAACGCGCGGCCAGCATGGCTTTCTCTGCCAGCGCCGGACCGCCCAGCTGCAAGCCGATCACCCTTGCGATCTGGCACACCCGCTGCATGCGGTCACCCTGCGTGCCGAGTTGGTTGTGGTAAACCACTTTGGACAGGCCCTCGACGCGCGACTCGAGTGTGCGCTTGCGGTCCTGGTTGTAGAAAAACTGGGCATCTGCCAAGCGCGGGCGTACCACGCGTTCATTGCCACCGACCACAGCGCTGGTATCAGCCGGATTGATGTTGCTGACGATCAAAAACCGGTTGCTCAGCTTGCCCGATGCATCGAGCAGGGGAAAGTATTTCTGGTTCGCCTTCATCGTCAGAATCAAGCATTCCTGCGGCACCTCCAGAAACTCGGCTTCGAAGCTGCACGCCATGACCGTCGGGCGCTCGACTAGGCCGGTCACCTCCTGAACAAGTGCGTTATTCAACAACGCTACTTCGGCTTCTGCGTCCGTCAAGTTTGGCTCTTCGACTTCCAGACGGCAACCCAAGCGCAATGCTTCTTTACGCAAAGCGTGCACCATCATGCGACTGCGATGTTCAAAGCTCACTATCACCGCGCCATCTTCGCTCAACGTTTTTTCGTATGCGTCTGCGTGCGCAATGACCACCGGCGACACGCGGGCTTCAAAGCGATGACCCTGCGTACTGTTGCCCGCGCGCAAGCCCAAGGCGGTGACCGGCACAACCGCGCTGCCATGAAGGGCGACGAGTCCATGTGCCGGGCGCACAAAGCTCACAGTGCTCCAACCGGGGAGCTCACAATCGCGGGCGAGCTGGTACTGCATCACCTTGGGGATCGGCAGTTTGGCAATGGCCTCAGCGAGGGCTTTTTGCAAGCCTTCAGTCAGGCCGGCACCACGCACCGTGCTGTCGAAAAACAGCGCTTCGGCCTTGCCGTCCATGCGCTTATGCAAGCCGGGAACCGCGCTGGCATCTGCGCCCAGAGATTGCAGCTTTTTCAGCAGCGCAGGCGTGGCGTTACCGCTAGCGTCCAGGCCCACGGCAACCGGCATCAGCTTTTGGGATATCGCTTTGTCAGCGGCTTGCGCCGCCACTGCTGCAATGTGCACACCGAGGCGACGCGGCGACGCGTAATCGGTAACCGCTGCGTCTGCCGCAGCCAGGCCTTGTGCCTTCAGGCTATCGGCCAACGCAGCAGCAAAAGCCTGGCCCAAATTACGCAGCGCCTTGGGCGGCAACTCTTCAACCAATAGCTCCACCAATAGATTTTCAGTAGCCATGCTCATGCCGCCTTCTTCGCCATCTGCGCGATCCACTCCGGCGGAGCCATAGGGAAGCCCAAACGCTCGCGACTCTCGTAATAGCACTGGGCCACGCCCCGCGCCAGGTTGCGGATGCGGCCCATATAGGCAGCACGCTCGGTCACGCTGATTGCGCCGCGCGCGTCCAGCAGATTGAAAGTGTGGGCGGCTTTCAAAACCTGCTCGTAGGCGGGCAGCGCCAAGGGCACGGTGATCAGGTGCTTGGCCTGCTTTTCATGCGCGCTAAAGGCGGTGAACAAAAAGTCGGTGTCGCTGTGTTCGAAGTTGTAGGTCGACTGCTCAACTTCGTTTTGTTTGTACACATCGCCATAGCTCATGTCCGCAGTCCATTGCAAGTTGTAGACGTTGTCTACGCCTTGCAGGTACATGGCCAGGCGCTCCAGACCGTAAGTGATTTCGCCGGTGACGGGTTTGCAATCGATGCCGCCGACTTGCTGGAAGTAGGTGAACTGCGTGACTTCCATGCCGTTGAGCCAAACCTCCCAGCCCAGGCCCCATGCGCCCAAGGTGGGGTTCTCCCAATCGTCTTCCACAAAGCGCACGTCGTTGTGCTTCAGGTCAAAGCCCAGCGCCTCGAGCGAGCCCAAATACAGGTCCAGGATGTTGGCCGGGGCCGGTTTCATGACCACCTGGTACTGGTAGTAGTGCTGCAAGCGGTTGGGGTTTTCGCCATAGCGGCCGTCTTTCGGGCGGCGGCTGGGTTGCACATAGGCAGCCTTCCAGGGCTCGGGGCCGATGGCGCGCAAAAAGGTGGCGGTGTGCGAAGTACCCGCGCCCACTTCCATGTCATACGGCTGCAAAAGCGCACAGCCTTGCGCATCCCAGTAGGCCTGGAGTTTCAGAATGATTTGCTGGAAGGTCAACATCGGTGCGGGTAGGTGAAGAAACACAGGGGCGCATCAGCGCACCGCAGGGGGCAATTCTACGGGCCGCCCCTGCGCGGGCAGGCCGTACGCCGCATACAGCGGCGCGTAACTCAGGCGGCCAAGGCCGCCTCGATTGCAGCGCGTAAAGAATCCGGCGCATCGGCCGATCCAAAGCGCTTGATAGGCATGCCGTCTTTGCCAACCAGGAACTTGGTGAAGTTCCATTTGATCGACTCGGTTCCCAATATGCCGCGCGCGCTGCTGGTCAGCCATTTGAAGAGCGGGTGCGCACCTGCGCCGTTGACCTCGACCTTTTCCATCATCGCAAAACTGACGCCGTAATTCGTTTGGCAAAAGCTGGCAATCTGGGCATTGCTGCCCGCATCCTGCCCACCGAACTGGTTACACGGAAATCCAATCAACACCACACCGCGCGCCGCATAGTCCTGGTGCAATTTTTCCAACCCGGCAAATTGCGGCGTGAAGCCGCAGGCGCTGGCGGTGTTGACGACCAGCACCACTTTGCCCCGCAAGGCGGCAAAATCAAATGGCGTGCCATCAATGCGGGCGGCGGTGAAATCCAGAATCGTGGCCATGGTGCTGCTCTCCATTGAATACGTGGGTATGCGCGTTATCGTGCATCAGCAGGTGGCGCATCCAGCGCGGGCGGCGGGGCGCTCGACAGGGCAGACCACACGCAGGCCGCAAAAATCAAAGCGCCGCCAATCAAGGTGTTGGTCGTCAGCAGGCCGGCACCCAGCCACACCGACGAGACGCTGGCAAACACCACCTCGAGCAGCATGATGATGGATGTGGTGTTGGCAGGAAGGCGCGAGGCACCGTACTGCAAAGTGGAATTGGCGATGACGATGGCCACGGTCAATAGCAACACACCGACCACCCATTCGGTCGCCACAGGCGGCACCGCCTGCACGATGCCGAACTGCATACCCACCAGCGCAGCCAGCAGACAACCCAGACCGCCACCACCAAACATGGCCAGGGCGTTGGCAACAGGTGGCGCGTCGCGCAACTTACGCAGCATGATGTTGACCATGGCAAAGCTCAAGCCACCCAATAGGCCCAGCGCATCGGCAAAACTTTCGGGCACCGGCCAAGGCGAGTCCGGGGTTTTGAGCACCACCACCATGCCACTCAGCGCGAGCCCCAAACGGGCGATCGCTCCGGCATTGGGCTTCTCACCCAGAATCGGCCACGCCAGCAAGACCACCCAAGCCGGCATCAGGTAGGTCAGCAGCGTGACCCGCACCACATCGCCGACGACTACGCCCCAGCTGAAACCCACGTTGGTACCACCGGCGGCCAAAGCCAGAAGCCACATCCAGCGGTGTGTCAGAAAAGCACGCCAGATGCGCGGAAACAACATGAAGATGCCTGCGCACGCCAGCGCGTCCACCATGACAGTGGCCCACATGGGATGCAAGCCCCAGCCTTGCAGATAGCGCAGGGGCCACCAGATCAGCCCGTAGTTCAGGGCGTTGATCACCAGGCCGGTGACAGCCAGCAAGGGAACCAGGGCGGCAGGCGGGGATCGCACGGCGGCTTACGGCCTTCAGCCGTGTGCGGAGTCGTCGCGGGCGATCTGCAGCAAATGCTCCACTTCGGGCCCGTGGACGCGCAGGTTATTGGCATGCCAGACCTGGATGCGCCACATCAAAACCGCCACCAAAATGCCGAAGCCGCTGATGGCACCAAAGGCCGACACGCCCTCGCCCGTAGCCCAGGCATAGAGGCCGCCCAACACCAGAATGCAAGCCTGCTCATTGAAGTTTTGCACCGCAATCGAGCGGCCCGCACCCATCAGGTTGTGGCCGCGGTGCTGCAGCAGCGCGTTCATCGGTACCACCAGATAGCCGCCCAGCGCGCCCAAGAGCACCAGAAACGGCGCGGCCAGCCAGACGTTGTCAATCAGGTTGAGCAACAGCACAAGCAAGCCCATGCCGATGCCCAGCGTCATCAAGCGCGGCGCATCCTCCAGGCGGCAGCGAACCGACGCCACCACCGCACCCACCGCCGTGCCAAGAGCCACCACACCCACCAGCGTGGAGGCCTGCGTGACCGTGTAACCCAGCGCCGCGCCCGCCCAAGCCAGCACGATGTAGCGCAGGTTGCCGCTGACACCCCAGAACAAGGTGGTGGTGGAGAGCGAAATCTGGCCCAATTTGTCGCGCCACAGGCTTCCGTTGCAGCGCCAAAAGTCGGGTAGCAAGACCATCGGGTTGCGTGGCAGCGGGCGCATCTCCACCCCGGTGTCGGGGATGCGGTTGTTGAACCAGGCGGCGGCCAAATACAACAGAACCAAGGCGCAAATAGCCGCCTCGGGCGGGGTATCGACGCTGGAATCGAGCAGCGGCAGATCCCATGCCAAAAGCCAGGGCGCGATGTTGGGGCCGATCAATTGGCCGCCCAACAAAACGCCCAGAATGATGGAGGCAATCGTCAAGCCCTCGATCCAGCCATTGGCTTTGACCAACTGCGACGCGGGCAGCAACTCGGTCAGGATGCCGTATTTGGCCGGTGAATATGCCGCTGCGCCGAGGCCGACGATGGCATACGCCAGCAAGGGATGGCCGCCGAACAACATCATCAGACAGCCCACAATCTTGATCGCATTGCTCACCAGCATGACCTGCCCTTTGGGCCAGGCGTCGGCTACCGCACCCACAAAGGGGGCTAAAACCACATAAAACAAGGCAAACAGCGGCACCAGCGAGGCCTGCTGCCACTCCGCCGCATGGGCATCGCGGAGCAACTGCACGGCCGCGACAAACAGCGCGTTGTCCGCCAGCGAGCTGAAAAACTGCGCCGCCATGATGGT
>RFRO01000006.1 GCA_009924455.1 Betaproteobacteria bacterium | reverse complement strand
ACCTTCACCAACAAGGCCGCCGCCGAAATGCGCGAGCGCGCCAAGGCTTTGATTGGACGCGCAGCTTCTGAGGTGCTGATCTGCACCTTCCATGCATTGGGGGTGCGCATGCTGCGCGCCAATGGCGCGGTGCTGGGCCTCAAGCCGCAGTTCAGCATCCTGGATACCGACGACGTCACCAGCATCCTGAAAGACGCCGGTGGCAGCACCGACGCCGCCACGGCGCGCGCCTGGCAGTGGACCATCAGCGCCTGGAAAAGCGCGGGGCTGAACGCCGAGCAAGCCCTTGCGCAGGCGGCCGACGATAGCCAACGTATCGCTGCGGTTGTGATGGGTCGCTACGAGGAACGCCTGAGCGCTTACCAGAGTGTGGACTTTGACGACCTGATCAGCCTGCCGCTGAAATTGCTGCGCGACCACCCGGAGGTGCGCGCCCAATGGCAGGCGCAGATGGGCCATGTGCTGGTGGATGAATACCAAGATACGAACGCCACCCAGTACGCCTTGCTCAAACTGCTGGTGGGCTGTGAGCCCGACGGAAGCCTGTCGCCGGGTAAAGACGCTGCGCGCTTCACCGCGGTCGGTGATGACGACCAGAGCATTTACGGCTGGCGCGGCGCGACCTTGGACAACCTGCGCCTCCTGCCCCAGGACTTTCCGCAGCTCAAAGTCATCAAGCTGGAGCAAAACTACCGCAGCACTTCGGCCATCCTGCGTGCGGCGAACAACGTCATCGGCCCCAACCCCAAGCTGTATCCCAAAAATTTGTGGAGCGACCTGGGCGAAGGCGAGCCGGTACGCGTGGTCGATGCGGACACCGAGGACCACGAGGCCGAGCGCGTGGTGGCGCGCATCCAAAGCCTGCGCGCCGATGGTGTGGCGCAGCCGGGTCCGCAGTTCAAAGAGCTGCGCGACTTCGCGGTGTTGTACCGTGCCAACCACCTCTCCAAGCCCTTGGAAAAGGCCTTGCGCAAAGCCGCCATTCCCTACAAGGTATCCGGCGGCCAGAGCTTTTTTGACCGGGCCGAAATCCGCGACTTGTGCGCCTGGTTCCGCTTGTGGGCCAACAACGACGATGACCCTGCGTTTTTGCGCGCCATCACCAGCCCCAAGCGCGGCATCGGCCACCAGACGCTGGGCAGCCTGGGCAGCTTTGCCACGCGCTACAAGGTGAGCCTGTTTGAAGCATTGTTTGCGTCATCCCTGGGGGCTGCGCTGCCCGCTCGCGCGGTGGGCAGCTTGCACGAATTCGGGCGCTTCGTGAACGACCTGCAATTCCGCGCAAGGCATACAGAAGGGGCCGAAGCCGCCTTGGCCTTTTTGCATGAATGGCTGGCCGATATCGCATACGAGAAGCACCTGTATGACGGCGAAGAGAGCCCGCAAATCGCCGCAGCCAAGTGGGCCAACGTGATGGAGTTTTGTGAATGGATGGCGCAGCGCTGCGGTGGTCAGGTGGATGACGACGTCCTGGTCATGCAGACGGCACCGAAAAATCTGCTGGAAGTGGCGCAGACCATCGCGCTCCTGTCCACCCTGAACGAGCGGGAAAAAGACCAGAACGTGGTGACCTTGTCAACGTTGCACGCCGCCAAAGGCTTGGAGTGGCCGCATGTGATGCTGGTCGGAGTCACCGAAGGCATGCTGCCCTTCAAAATGGACGATGGTGCCGATAAGCCCGGCGGCAGCACCCGGGCCGATGAGCTGGCCAATCTGGCAACCGCCGAGCGCCTGCAAGAGGAGCGCCGCTTGATGTACGTGGGCATCACCCGCGCCCAACGCACGCTGTCAGTCAGTTGGACCAAGCGCCGTAAAAAGGGCCGCGATCTGATTGCTGCCCAGCCCAGCCGATTTATTGCGGAAATGGCGCTGGACCAGAACACCGTCAAGGAAGACCCACGCGAAAAGTTGCGTGCCTTGCGGGCGGAATTTGCGGCGCGCGCTGCGCAAAACGCCAGCTGATTGCGAGCCCGCGCAGCGCTGCTGCGCTAGTCCTGACCTTGCGTCAGCGTGTCGAGCTGGAAGCGCCCGCTTTTGTCCCACAACCAGGTTTCGGTGTAGCTCACGCTACCCAAATGCACGGGTGCAGGGTAGGGTGCCGCAGCGCGCACCAATTGCTCAATTTCGATGGCAACGCGTGGGGAGTTCTTGGGCGAGCGGGCCCAATGGATTGCGGTGACCTCGCCGTGCGCGTCAATGTCGATATGCACAACGCCGACTGCCAACACCATGCGGGGCAGCTTTCCGGTGAATATCCGGTCAGGAAACTTGCGGTAAATGTGGCGCGCGCCATCCATGCGGTAGGCCAGCGGGTTGCGCGCGGTGGATTGCGGCACCGGCGCGGGCAGTGCTGTCGGCGCCGCGATGGAGACCTTGGGTGGCGTCAGGGCCGCAAGTAGCTCAGTCTCGGGCATCGCTGCAGCAGGCGCTGGAGCTGGAGCTGGAGCTGGAGCTGGAGAGGGCGCTGGAGCTGGAGAGGGCGCGGGGGCAGGCGGCAGCGGCGCCGGAACCTCGGGCTCTGGCATGGGTTCAATGACAGGTTCTGGTACGGCGGGCGCAACAGGCTGGACAGGAATGTCTGGCGCTGCAAGCGATTCGGCATGCGGTACGGGAAGATTCTGCGCGGTGTCGGCGGGCGTGATGGTGGACGCGCTAACCGGCGCGGTGTCGGCGATGGATGTCGGTTCCTGCACAACAGCGGGTACAGCCGTGACGCTGGCAGGCGCATCGGCCGGGATGGGGATGGACGCTGCGGCAGCAGCGGGCTTATCGACCGGGGCGGGTGTCCGCGAGGCACAGGACGCGAGTAGCACCACGCCCGCGAGAACCGCCCACCTCCAGCCTGCGACGCGTCCGTGCGGGTGCGCCACAGCGTGGCGGTCGTAACGTTTAGCGTGTTCCAAACCAAGCTCCCGTTGGCAGGTGGATGGGCGCAATGTGCGGGTGCGCCACAGTATATTGCCGGCATGACAAATACCCCCTCTCCACGCGATGGCCTGCTGGCCTTGTTCCATGCCGCCGTCCACAACGCGATGCCCTCGCACACACTGGCCGCGCATCTGCCCGCGCCGCCCAAAGGTCGCACCCTGGTGTTGGGCGCAGGCAAGGCCGCTGGCGCGATGGTGCATGCGCTGGAGGCCGCCTGGCCGGTGGATGCGCCTTTGTCCGGCTTGGTCGTGACCCGCTATGGCCACACGCCCGAGCGGCCGCCGGGTGTCGCGGCGCGGGTCGACATTGTCGAAGCCTCGCATCCTGTGCCCGATGCTGCCGGTCTGGCGGCTGCTGCGCGTATTCTGGCTTTGACCCAGGGCTTGCATGAAGATGATTTGGTGATTTGTCTGATGTCGGGCGGGGCATCGGCCTTGCTGACTTTGCCCGCCGATGGCTTGGACTTTGAAACCAAGCAAGGCATCAACCGCCAACTGCTGGAGTGCGGTGCCGCGATTGACGAGATGAACTGCGTGCGCAAGCACCTTTCGCGTATCAAGGGTGGGCGTTTGGCGCAGGCCTGCGCCCCGGCGCGGGTTTTGACGCTGGCGATCAGCGATGTGCCCGGTGATGACCCGTCGGTTATCGGCAGCGGGCCTACGGTGGCGGATGCCACCACCTGCGCCGACGCCTTGGCCATCCTGCGCCGCTACGGCATTGCGGTTCCGCCCGCCATCCAGTCGGCGCTCGAAACTGGCACGCTGGAGACGCCCAAGCCGGGCGACGCGGCATTGGCGCGGGCGCAGGTGGAAATCATTGCCGCGCCCCAGCGTTCGCTGGAAGCGGCGGCCACGCTGGCACGCAGCTATGGCTTACAAGCCTTTGTGTTGAGCGACGCCATGGAAGGGGAGTCGCGCGAGGTCGCCAAAGTCCATGCTGCTTTGGCGCGGGCGGTGGCGCTGGGGCGTGGCCCGTTCCCCAAGCCCTGTGTGGTGCTCAGTGGCGGTGAAACGACGGTCACCATCCGCCCCCGGCAACCCGGCGCACCCAAAGGGCGCGGCGGCCGCGCGGGTGAGTTCTGCATGGGGCTGACGCAGGCGCTGCAAGGCGTGCCCGGCGTCTGGGCGCTGGCTGCGGACACCGACGGCATTGACGGCGTGGAAGACAACGCCGGTGCCTGTGTGGGCCCTGACACTTTGCAACGTGCACGTGCCGCCGGTCTACAACTCGCCGATCACCTGGAGCGCAACGACGCGTACGGGTTTTTCCACGCGCTCGGTGACCTGGTGGTGACCGGCCCCACGCACACCAATGTGAACGACTTCAGGGCCATCTGGATTGCATAAATGCCCAGATGGGGTGTGCGGCGGATAATCAGCGGTTTTGCCGCCACTTCTGGAGTTTTGTTTGACTGTTTCTCTCGCGTCACCTGACACCCTGGTCTCCGATTTCCGCCACGCCATGCGCCGCCTGGCCGCCACGGTCACCTTGGTCACCACCAGTGACGCGCAGGGCCAGCGCTACGGCATGTTGGCCACATCGGTGACATCGGTCACCATGGAGCCGCCGATGTTGCTGGTCTGCGTCAGCCGCAGCGCCCATCTGCATCCCGCCTTGATGGCGCGCAAACGGATGTGCATCAACGTATTGCGCGATGAACAGGCCGAACTGGTGCGCGCCTTCAGCAGCTCCCTGCCGTATGAAGAACGCTTTGCGGTTGCCGATTGGGACCACCACGCGGACTTTCAATTGCCCTACCTGCCCCATGCCCAGGCCCTGTTTTTTTGCGACATTGCGCAGGTGATTGAAGCCGGAACCCATTCCGTGGTGATCGCGCGGGTGCTGGAATCACGTGCCATCGACGCGGTGCGGCCGATGGTCTATGTGGACGGCGGCATGAGCCAGCTGGCCGCCGAGGCCGTGTAATCACATGGCGGTTTGCCGGACGCGCGCGGCCAGCGCGTCAGCAGCCTCTTTGCGCTCGCTGTAGCGGTCCACCAGATAGGGCGCCACGTCGCGCGTGAGCAGGGTGAACTTGTAGAGCTCTTCCATCACATCCACCACCCGGTCGTAATACGCAGACGGCTTCATCCGCCCGGCCTCGTCAAATTGCTCATAGGCCTTGGGTACCGAGCTTTGGTTGGGGATGGTCAGCAGCCGCATCCAGCGCCCCAGGATGCGCAATTGATTGACCGCGTTGAAGGATTGCGACCCGCCGCTGACCTCCATCACCGCCAGCGTCTTGCCCTGCGTGGGGCGGATGGCGCCAATGGCCAGCGGAATCCAGTCGATTTGCGATTTCAGAATCCCCGTCATGGCGCCGTGGCGCTCGGGCGAGCACCAAACCATGCCCTCGCACCAGTCGGCCAGGGTGCGCAGTTCCTGCACCTTGGGGTGGGTGTCCGGCGCGCCGTCCGGTTGGGGCAGGCCCGCTGGATCAAAGATGCGGGTGTCACCGCCCATGGCATGCAGCAGGCGCTGCGCTTCCAGGGTGAGCAGCTTGCTGTAGGACCGCTCGCGCAAGGAACCATAGAGCAACAGAAAGCGGGGCGCGTGGGTGGCGCGCTGCGGCGGAGCCAGCGTCTGGGTGCTGGGCACATGGAAGCAGGCGGCGTCGAGTTGTTCGGGCAAAGGGTGCGTGTGGGGCATGGTCGTAGGGGTGCTCAATCCGGGGTCCGTGGTGGCGCAGTATCTTCCACGGCGGTTTCGCCGAGCGCGCTGTGCAGCAGAACGCCCACAGCAGCGCCCACCAGTTGCGCCAACAAAAAGCCCGGCGCGTCAGCCGGGCTGATGCCGGCAAACGTGTTGCTCATCATCCGGCCGAATACGGCAGCCGGGTTGGCAAACGAGGTGCTCGCCGTGAACCAATAGGCCGCACCGATGTAGCAGGCCACCAGTGCCGGGGCTTTGCCTGCGGGTGCACGAAAAATGACGAATAGCAGGCCCGCCGTGGCCACAGCTTCGGCCAGCCATTGGGCCGGTCCGGTGCGGACTTTCAGCGACCATTGCACGATGTCCAGCCCGAACATCGCATGCGCGATCCACGCGCCCAGCGCGGCACCGATCAATTGCGCCACGACGTAGGCGCAGGCGAGTCCAGGTGGAAGCGCCCGCCGCATGGCCATCACCAGCGTCACGGCTGGATTGAAATGGGCGCCGCTGATGGGTCCCAGGGTTTCAATCAGCACATACAAGGCAAACACCGTGGCCAGCGTATTGGCCAGCAGCGCAACGGCGACGTTCCCGCCAGCGAGGTTCTCCGCCATGATGCCGGAGCCGATGACCGCTCAGAGCAGGGCGGCGGTACCCAGCAATTCGGCCAGGCAGGCGTGGCGTGCACTCACGAGCGGGCCAGTGCACGCGCCTGTTCTTGCAGGGCCATGCCGCGCAGGCTGGACTGCGGCAGGTTGATGAAGAGCTCCAAGCGGCGGCGGATCTGGTGCAGGGTTTGCGTGAATGCCAGGCGTTTCTCGTCATCGCTGCCCTGGCCCTCGGACGGGTCGGCATAGCCCCAATGCGCGGTGGCCGGCTGGCCGGGCCAGTAGGGGCAGACTTCGCCCGCCGCGTTGTCGCAGACGGTGATCACCAAATCCATGTGGGGTGCATCCGGGGTGGCGAACACATCCCAGCTCTTGCTGGACAGGCCCTCGGTGGAGATACCCGCTTTGCGCAGTGTCTCCAGACCGAGTGGATTGGGTTGCTGGTTGTCACGCGGGCTGCTGCCGGCGGAGAAGGCTTTGAAACGCCCGCCACCGAGGTGGTTGAGCAAGGCTTCGGCCAGGATGCTGCGGGCCGAATTGTGGGTGCATAAAAACAGGACGTTCAAGGGCTTGGTGTCGGACATGGTGGGCTCCTTTTGCGTTGATGCTAGCGTGTCGCCCTCAGGGGCCGGGTGCGACCACGTATTCCCGCCCCAGCAGCCATTGCCGGGGGTCGGCGATGTTGTCCAGGCGGACCTCGCCGGCTTTGTGGCGGCTCTTGACGAACCAGCGTTGGTCCATCACGCGGCAGCCGGGCAGGCATTCGGGTTGGGCGTCGGATTCGACGATCCAGACCACCGCGTCGAACTGACGCAGCAAAAATTCCAGACGCGGGCCAGCGGGCATGGTGGGCTCCAGCACGCCGGTATTGCGGCCCAGGGCGTCGTACGGGACGAGATCGGCGCCCGGCAGCACAAAGCGAAAGCGTTCGAACTGGCCGGTGAAGCCGTTGGGTACGGCCACGCGTTTGCCGGCGAGGCTGGCTTGCGTTTGCGCGTTGAACTGGGCGCTGCGCTGGTCCAGGGGTGCCGCCATAAAAAGAAAACAGGCGTACAGCCCAGCGCAAACCCACAAGGCTCCCATGCGGCTAAAGCGTGGAACCAGAACGACCGCCAGCGCTGCCGCAACGCTGCCTAGCGCGCACACCATGGCGGCCCACAAAAGCCAGGGGCTTGCGATATCGCTTTCGCCCAGCACCCAGGCAATCCGCGCCAGCACCAGAATGGCCGGCACCAGCACGAGCGTGTTGGCCACGAACCAGCCTCGGCCCATTCGCTCCCACAGCAAGGCCATGCCGATGGCTACGGCAGGCATGGCGGGAATCAGGTAGCGCGCATCGCGTTGGCTGGGTATAGCAAACACCAGCAGCCAAATCAGGGGCCATACCCAGAGCAGATTCAGCGCCGGTGGCAGCGTGGTCTGCGCGGTCCGGCCTTGCCAGCCCAACTTGGCAGCGCCGACCATGCCCCCCACCACGATCAGGCCCAGGGTCGCGGCATTTTCCGGATAGGCCCATAGCTGTTTGTAGACCGGGTCATCACCCCACAAAGCGGCTTGCCAGTAGGGTAGGGCGCTGTCCATCTTGCGGGTGTTCTCGCCCAGCACAAACTCCTGCCAGACGGCTGCGGGGTCCGGATCGAGCCAGAACCACAGCGCAAACACCGAGAGTGCGATTGCCGCGCTGAACGCTGTCTGGAGGGTGGTCGGTATCAGGATCGGACGTCGCGGCTGTGGAGCAGCGAAGAGGACCGCAGCCCACAAGCCGGCGCAGGCCGGCGCAATCAGCGCAAAGGACTTGTAGAGGGCGCCGATGCCAAAACAGATGCCGCTGACCAGGTACAGCCGGAACGGCGCGGCGCGGGGTGCTGCTTCGGCGGGGCGCGTGGCAATCCACAGATAAGCAAACAAGGGCAGGCCGAACCAGAAGGTCTCGGGCGCCGAGGTCAGATAGGCCCGGCAGTAGCGGAAGGTGGAGAAAAACAGCAGATACACAGCGGCTGCGATGCAGGCCTGCCGGACGCTGCCGCTGATGCGGCGGGTCAACAGGCCCACCAGCGTGGCGGTCAGCAGGGTGTAGACCACACTGGGCAGGCGCAGCGCAGCCATGGACCAGTTCTGCCCCCAGTCGCCCGCCACCATGGCCTGCCAGAACAGCATGGGCGGCTTGGTGTTGCGCATGTGGTCGAGCTCGCTGGCCAGGGGCAGCCAGTGGCCGGTTTGCGCCGTGGCGCGGGCGATGTGCACATAGACCAGCTCATCGCCATTGGTTGGCGCATACGCGCTGTCCAAGCCAAAAAAATACAGCAGCACCACACTTGCGAGCAGCAGCACCCACGGCCACAGCGGTGCGGGCGGCGCGGCATGCGGCTTGTTCATGGTTGGGGCTTTTTGAAGGTCCAGCGATCGTTGGCTAAAAAGTTGCTGACGCTGGCCACCAGGATTGCCAGCACATTGGCCAGCATGTAGTGCATAAAGTGGGACCACCACAGTGTGAGCACGTACTGCAAGCCAATGCCGAACCAGGATGCCAGCGCGTATTTCAGCACTTGGTGCAGGAAGCCGGGCGAAGCCTGCTCCGCGACGTCTGCGCGGCGGTCGGCCCAGGTCCACAAACGGTTCCAGCTGAAATTGTTCAAGGTGGCCACGGCAATGGCCACAGCCAGCGACAGGTAGGGCTTGCCCAGATCCGTTTCCAAGCCATCAAACAGGTAGTTGTGGCACAGGTACAGAACCGCCATATTGACCACCGTGCCGCTGGCACCGACCACGCCGAATTTGACGTAGCGGATCCGACCCAGCCACCGCACCACCTGCAGCGCACGCTGCTGCCACACCGTCACGCAGCGCTACCCAAAAAATGCAGAGCCTGATCGAGCACCGGGTCCGGCGCGATGCGCTTAAGGCATTGGTTGTCGCCGTCGCAAAATGTCTGCCGGTGGTTGTAGGCACTCAGGCAGGGCGAGCAGGCGATGCCGGACTCCAGCACCAGGTTGCGCGTTCCCAGCGGGCCGTATAAGCGCCCGGTCTCAGGCCCGAAAAACACCATGGTTTGGATCGGCGTCAGCGTGGCGAAGTGGCCTGGCCCGCCATCATTGGTGATCAGGAGGCTGGCGGCATGAAAAAGCATCAGCAATTCGCGGATGCTGCGGGTATAGCCGGTCAGGTCCAGACAGGCCTCATGGCCGATCTGGGCGCGCAGTGTGCGCGCGAGTTCGGCATCGTCCTTCAGGCCAATCAGCCCTACGGCGAAGCCCGCCGCGCACAGGCCCTGGGCGACGCGCGCATAGTGCGCCGCCGGCCAGGCCCGTTCCGGCAGCAAGCCACCGCCGGCATAGAGCAGCACGAGCCGCCGCTCGACGGTGGCGGGGTGGTCTTTGTGCAGCTGGGCGCGGTAACTGTCCAGCTCGGTGGGTGAGAAATCCACGGCCAGTTCGGGTTCCAGGGGGACGCTGCGGACGGGCGCCGGTTTATTGCGCGGGGCGCCGGCGTCGGTCAACGCATCCACCAAAGACAAAAACTGCTTGCTGATGTGCTGGTAGGGGTTGTAGGGAATGCTGTGGTGGATGAAGCTGCCGCGGTACAGGCCTTCTTGCGTGTGCGGGGTGAAGCCCACCCGCACCGGCGCACCGCTTGCAAAGGACAGCAGGCTGCTGACGCGCGAGAAGAGTTCGCAGTCCACCACGGCGTCGACCCCCAGACGGCGCATACGCCAGCTGAAGCGCAGGATATCGCGCAGCAGGCTCAGGCCCGAGCTGTCATCCAGCGTGTGCAAATTCGACGGCTCGGTCAGGCCCAGCAGCCGCGCGACTTCCTGGTTCTTCTTGAGCTGCAGCACATGGATGTGCGCAGTGGGGAAACGCTTGCGCAACTGCGCAAACATCGGCCCGGCCAGCACGATGCTGCCCATCTCTGACAGCAGAATGACCACGATGTGGCGGGGTTGCGCAGGCAGCGTGGCTGCGCTGCGCTGCGTAAGACCCACCCAAACGGAGACCAGCGCGCACAAAAACTGGCCCAGCCAGCGGTCAATGGCGCGTTGGGTCTGCAGCTTCATCGTGTCCTTTTAAAGCCCTGCGGCCGCCCGCAGCGCTGCGGCTTTGTCGGTGCGCTCCCAGCTGAACTCGGGCTCTTCGCGGCCGAAGTGGCCGTAGGCGGCGGTTTTTTCGTAGATGGGGCGCAGCAGGTCCAGCATCTGGATGATGCCTTTGGGCCGCAAGTCGAAATGTTCAGTGATCAGGGCGGCGATTTTTTCATCCGAAATCACGCCGGTACCTTCGGTGTAAACCGTCACATTCATGGGTTGCGCCACGCCAATCGCGTAGGCCACCTGGATCTGGCATTGCTTGGCCAAGCCGGCCGCGACGATGTTCTTGGCCACATAGCGCGCGGCGTAGGCGGCCGAGCGGTCCACCTTGCTGGGGTCTTTGCCGGAGAACGCGCCGCCACCGTGCGGGCAAGCGCCGCCGTAGGTGTCCACAATGATTTTGCGTCCGGTCAGGCCGCAGTCGCCTTGCGGGCCGCCGACCACAAAGCGGCCGGTCGGGTTGATCAGGTAGCGGGTGTCTTTGAGCCACTCTTTGGGTAGCACCGGTTTGATGATTTCCTCGATGATCGCCTCGCGGAACGATTCTTTCATCTTGGTGGCGGTTTCCGACTGGTCCGGGCTGTGTTGGCTGGAGAGCACAACGGTGTCGATGCTGTGCGGCTTGCCGTCCACATAGCGCATGGTCACCTGGCTTTTGGCGTCGGGACGCAAAAAGGGCAGGCGGCCGTCTTTGCGCAATTGGGCCTGGCGCTCCACCAAACGGTGGGCGTAATAAATCGGCGCGGGCATCAGCTCAGGCGTTTCGTTGCAGGCGTAGCCGAACATCAGGCCCTGGTCACCGGCACCGGTGTTGAGGTGGTCGTCGGACGCGTGGTCCACGCCCTGTGCGATGTCGTTGGACTGCTTGTCGTAGCACACCATGACCGCGCAACCCTTGTAGTCGATGCCGTATTCGGTGTTGTCGTAGCCGATGTGCTTGATGGTGTCGCGGGCCACCTGGATGTAGTCGACGTGCGCGTTGGTGGTGATCTCGCCTGCCAACACGACAAGACCGGTGTTGGTCAGCGTCTCCGCTGCGACACGGGACTTGGGGTCCTGCTTGAAGATTGCGTCCAGGATTGCGTCAGAAATCTGGTCCGCCACTTTATCGGGGTGGCCTTCAGAAACAGATTCAGAGGTGAAGAGAAAATCGTTCGCCATGGTGGTGTGCTCCGGTAAATAGCTTGGTACAACATTCGCGTTGCTTTGGGCTTGGGAGCTTTCAGCGAACGCTTTAGCAGAAGGGGCTGTCGCCCCGATGCACAATCGCCACTCTTTTGAAATTGCGTTTGTACTGGTCGCCCTGCAAGTAGTTCATAACTCAGCGACCGCCTGAGTTTAGCCCACGATGCCCTTCTTCTTTCGTTTGCTCTCCCGGATGCCTTTGTGGCTGCTGCATGCGGCGGGCTGGCTGTTAGGGTGGTTGTATTTCTGGGCGTCCCGGGGGTACCGGGAAAACTTCCGCGCCAATGTGGCGCAGTCCGGCCTGCCTTGGGCTGCGTGCAAAGGCGCGATTGCCCAGTCCGGGATGATGATTGCAGAATTTCCGCGTGTTTGGCTGGGGGCAACGCCGCCTTTGCGTTGGGAAGGCTTAGAGCTGGTGGAATCGGCTTACGCTGCGGGCAAAGGCATTGTGTTTCTGACGCCGCATATGGGCTGTTTCGAGCTTGCCGCGCGCGCTACGGCGGCGCGTTTCAGTCCCCGCTACGGCGATTTGACCGTGTTGTTCCGGCCCGGGCGACGGCCCGCGGTCGATCGTTTGCTCGAGTCCGCGCGTGCCGGGGCTGGACTCCAAACTGCGCCCACCAACCTGGCCGGTGTGCGCCAGTTGCTGCGCGCCTTGCGCGCCGGTAAAGCGGTGGGATTGCTGCCCGATCAGGTCCCGCCCGGTGATATGGGTGTGTGGTCGCCATTTTTCGGGCGTCCGGCCTACACCATGACGCTGGCCGCGCGGCTGGCCTTGCAAAGCGAAGCGCCGCTGATTCTGGCCTGGGGCGAGCGTCTGCCCTGGGGTGCGGGCTATGTATTGCGCTTCAGCGCCATGCAAAAGCCGGCCAGCGGTGATGTGGAAGCGGCGGTTGCGCAGATCAACCGCGCCATGGAGGCCCTCATACGGCAATGTCCGGCGCAATACCTGTGGTCGTACCCCCGTTATAAAAATCCTGTGCCTCACGCGACCGCTTCGGGTTCGGATCCACTTCATGCAGCTTCTTAAAGACGCCGTTTCCGCATTTTTGAGTCACCTGGTTCTGGGCTTGGTGCGTGGGCTGGGGCGCTTGCCCTTGCCGGTGGTTCGGGGTGTCGGCACGGTAATGGGATGCATCTTGTTCGTGCTGGCTGTTCCACGGTTGCGGGTGGTGCTGGTGAACCTTCAACTGTGCTTCCCACATTGGACGCGCAGGCAGCGCTGGGCGCGGGCCTTTCAGACCTTTGTGTATTTTTCCCAGTCGTGGTTGGACCGGGGTTGGCTGTGGGAAGCACCTGCCCATGTCTTGCAGCAGCGGATTCGGCGGGTCGGGAACTGGGACGCGTTGGACCAATCCGGCCCCGTGATCATTTTGTCGCCCCATTTTTACGGGCTGGATGCGGCGGCGTTGGCGGTCAGTCTGCACACCACGCGGCAATGCACCACGATTTACACGCCGCAGCGCAACCTGCTGGTCGACGCCTGGGCCGCGCGCGGGCGCCAGCGCTTTGGTGATGTGCGCTTGATGACGCGCTATGACGGTGTGAAGTCCATCGTCAGCCTGCTGCGTAAAGATGGCTTGTTGTTTTTGCTGCCAGACATGAACTTCGGGCCGGAGGAATCGATTTTTGTCCCGTTTTTCGGTGTTTCCACAGCGACGGTTCCCTCGCTATCGCGTTTCGCCCGCATGGGACGGGCCCGCGTCATCCCGCTCCTGGCACGCCTGACCCCGCAGGGTTACGAGATCAACATGCTGGATGCATGGGACGGTTTCCCCACCGACGATGTCGCGGCGGATACGGCGCTGATGAACCTGCGCCTGCAAAGCTGGATTGAGACCATGCCAGCGCAGTATTTCTGGGTGCACAAGCGCTTCAAAACCCGCCCGCCTGGCGAACCTGCCGTGTACTAAGCTGCGGCCGGGTGAGCCCAATCCCACAGCAACGCGGCGACCTCATCAATCCCCGTGCGTTTGGTTGCCGAAAAGAGCCGCACCTCGCCGCCGCCGGCTTGCAGGCGGGTAATAGAGAGTGCTTTGGTGGCTTCGCTGCGGGTGAGTTTGTCGGCTTTGGTGAGAACCACCAGAAATTTCAGCCCCTCTTGCACCCGGGGGCGCAACAGGTCCAGCAGAACTTCATCCAATTCGGTCATCCCCAGGCGTGGATCGCACATCAAAACGATGCCGCGCAGGTTTTTGCGGGTGACCAGGTAATTGGCCATCACCTGCTGCCAACGCACTTTTTCCTGGCGTGGGACCGCCGCGTAACCGTAGCCGGGTAGATCGGTGAGCACCGCATCCATCACCCCCTGTTTTCCCAAAGAGAATAGGTTGATGTGCTGGGTACGGCCTGGCTTTTTGGACGCAAAGGCCAGTTGTTTTTGCTGCGTCAAGGTGTTAATGCATGTCGATTTGCCCGCGTTGGAGCGTCCTACAAAAGCAATTTCAGGAATATCCAGGTCCGGCAAAAAGTGCAGCTGGGGCGCTGTAGTCAGAAAACGTGCCGTGTGCAGCCAACCCAGCGCCACGTCGGCTGCAGACTTGTCCGTTTGCACAGTCGCGCCGGCAGCGGGGCGTTGCGCGGATGCACGGGTTGGTGGGTGGGGTTTCATCGTTGTTCTATTTATGTGCAGTCCCGTCTCGCAATGGATGGGCAGGCGGACGAGAGCGTCAGCCCCCATTGTAGAATGCGGCGGTTTTTCTCTCCCCTATTTCTTCCTATGAAGCCGATCTCCCACCTCCTCGTCTTGCTGGCCCTTGCGGTAGCTTCCGTGAGCGCTAGCGCCAATTCGCCGGAAGCCGCTGTGGCAAAACCGGATACAGCCAAGGGCGAGGCCAGTTTTGGCGCGGTGTGCGCCGCCTGCCACGGTGCAGATGGCAACTCCGGTTCCCCGGCATACCCGAAGCTGGCGCAGCAGCATCCTGAATACCTGGTGAAGCAGTTGCAGGAGTTCAAATCGGGTAAGCGCGATAACGCCATCATGAAGGGCTTTGCGAGCGCTTTGTCGGAAGACGATATGCGCAACATCGCTTACTGGCTCAGCGGCAAAAGCGCTAAGCCTGGTTTTGCGAAGAATAAAGAGTTGGTGGCTTTGGGTGAGCGCATCTACCGTGGCGGCATTGCGGATCGGCAAATCGCTGCCTGTTCGGGTTGCCATGGTCCCAGCGGTGCCGGTATCCCGGCGCAGTATCCGCGCCTGCAGGGGCAACACGCCGATTACGCTGCAGCCCAGTTGACTGCCTTCCGTGGCGGTGTTCGTAACAACAGCGTACAGATGTCCCAGGTCGCAGCCAAGCTCAATGACCGGGAAATCCAGGCGCTGGCGGACTACGTGGCCGGATTGCGATAAGCTGTTCATCCAGTTGATCTGGGCGGGCGTGTCGACAGACCGCCTGCCTTTGTTTTTGGTTCATTCATGGGAGCAGAGATATGCGCGCTTCGGATATCACCCCACGCCCGGTTTACGAAAACCGCCGCCGTTTATTGCAGGGATTGGGCGCTGCAGCGCTCGGTGCCATAGGAGCACCCTCGGCGTGGTCCCAGCCAACCCGGCCCGGCGTTCTGGCGCCGCTGGATGCGCGCAAAAGTACGGTCGCAGGCGCGGTGTCCATGGATAAGCCGACGCGCTACCAGGACGCATCCACTTACAACAACTTTTACGAATTCGGCACCGATAAGGCCGACCCGGCGCGCAACGCGCACACCCTGAAAACGACGCCGTGGACAGTCGAGGTGGCTGGGCTGGTGAAAAAGCCGGCGACTTTTGGCTTGGATGATTTGCTCAAACTCAGCCCGCTGGAGGAGCGCATCTACCGGTTGCGTTGCGTCGAGGGTTGGTCCATGGTGATCCCCTGGGTCGGGTACTCGCTGGTGGAGCTTATCAAGCGCGTGGAGCCCCTTGGCAGCGCCAAGTATGTCGAGTTTGTCAGCCTGGCAGACCCCAAGACCATGCCGTTTGTGGGAAGCCGCACGCTGGATTGGCCGTATGCCGAGGGCCTGCGGTTGGACGAAGCCCGCCACCCTTTGACTTTGCTCACGTTTGGCATGTATGGCGAGGTCTTGCCCAACCAAAACGGCGCGCCGGTGCGCCTGGTCGTGCCCTGGAAATACGGTTTCAAGAGCGCCAAAAGCATCGTCAAAATCCGGTTCACCGAAAACCAGCCCGGCACGGCGTGGAACAAGGCGGCTGCCAACGAATACGGCTTCTATTCCAACGTGAACCCCAAAGTCGATCACCCGCGCTGGAGCCAGGCGACCGAACGGCGCATCGGCGAAGACGGCCTTTTTGACAAACGCCGCAAGACACCGATGTTCAACGGGTATGAAGCCGAAGTGGGGCAGCTCTACGCGGGCATGGATTTGCAGAAGTTCTACTGATCAGGCTTTGGCAGCATGTCAGCCGTGGCGCTACGCATGTCCATGAGCCGTTGGCTCAACGCGAGGGTCATCAAACCGCTGCTTTTCATGTTCGCCTTACTCCCCTTCGGTTGGTTGCTGTTCGGGGCAATGGCAGGGCAGCTGGGCCCCAATCCGGCCGAAGCGCTGGTGCGCTCTAGTGGCGATTGGACCTTGCGTTTCTTGTGTGTGGCACTCGCGGTGACGCCCCTGCGCGTCAGCTTAGGCCTGACGCCATTGGCCCGCTTGCGGCGCATGCTGGGCTTGTTTGTTTTTTTCTACGCGGTACTGCATTTTCTGGCTTACAGCTGGTTGGACAAGGGTTTCGAGCCCGCTGAGATCACGGTGGACATCGCCAAGCGCCCGTTCATTCTGGTCGGTTTTGTCTCGCTGCTGCTTTTGATCATGCTGGCTGCAACATCCTGGAACGGCGCCGTTCGGCGGCTGGGCGCGCTCTGGTGGCAGCGGCTGCACCGGGCGGTGTACCTGGTTGCCGGTTTGGCGCTATTGCATTTCTTTTGGATGCGGGCCGCCAAGAACAATGTGGCAGAAGTCGCGGTGTACGCCGCGATCCTGGGCGCTTTGCTGGGATGGCGGGTGCTGCGGCGCTGGCGCGGTCGGTAGCCAGCGCTAGGGCACAGCGTCTAGAGCAGCTGTTCGCCCGCGAAAAGCGCGGTAACGCTTTCACGGGGCCGCAGCACATGCACGGTGTCGCCGTCCACCAGCAGCTCGGCCGCGCGCGGGCGGGAGTTGTAGTTGCTGGACATGCTGACGCAGTAAGCACCCGCCGATAACACCGCCAGGTACTCGCCGGCTTGCGCGTTGATTTCACGGTCGCGTCCGATCCAGTCGCCGCTTTCGCACACGGGGCCGACCACGTCGCACAACATGGCTGTGCGATCCGGGTGCTCGCCCAGCGGCACGATGCGGTGAAAGGCCTGGTACATCGCAGGGCGCGGCAGGTCATTCATGGCGGCATCCACGATGCAGAAATTTTTCTGATCGCCGGGTTTGAGATATAGCACCTCGGTCACGCACACCCCGGCATTGCCGACCAGGGAGCGCCCGGGTTCGATCATCAGCTTGCGCTGCCCGAAACCGCGGGCGTCCAGCTTGGCCAGCAACTGTGCCCACAAGGCATCGGCTGCCGGCGGTGTGTCGCCGTTGTAGTCGATGCCCAGCCCGCCGCCCAAGTCAATGTGTTCCAGGTGGATGCCAGCCGCTTCGATGGCCGTCACCAGATCCAGCATCCGGTCCATGGCATCCAGGTAGGGGGCGCTGTCCGTGATTTGCGAGCCGATGTGGCAGTCGATGCCCACAATGCGAAGGCCCGGCATTTGCGCGGCGCGCTGGTAGGTGGCCAGCGTGCGCTCATGGGCCACGCCGAATTTGTTGCCTTTGAGGCCCGTGGAAATATAGGGGTGGGTTTTCGGGTCCACGTTGGGGTTGACCCGGATGCTGATCGGTGCTGTGCAGCCGCGCTCCAAAGCAACCTCGTTCAAGACCGCGAGTTCGGCCTCGCTTTCCACATTAAAGCAAGCTATCCCGGCCTCCAGCGCCTGGCGCATTTCTGCGCGGGTTTTGCCCACGCCGGAAAAAATGACCTTGCCCACATCGCCGCCGGCGGCGATGACGCGGGCCAATTCGCCTCCGGAGACGATGTCAAAGCCGCAGCCCGCCTCGGCAAAAACCTGCAGAACCCCCAGGGTGGAGTTGGCCTTCATGGCATAGCAAATCTGGGCCTGGCGACCGGCAAAACCCCGCTGGTAGGCGGCCAGCGCAGACAGCATGGCCGACTTGGAATACATGAACAGCGGGGTTCCGTGCGCATGCGCCACAGTTTCCAGGGCAACGTCCTCCATGTGCAGTTTTCCGCCGCTGTAATGGACAAAGGGATATCCAGAAAGTGTGGGTGTACTCATGCTGCGCCCTGTGTCGCCAGAGGCGAGAAACCGGCAACCAGGCACGGCGGGATTGACCGACTGGCGAAGGGCTTGTCCTTGGGTAGATACAGTGGACCGCTTTGGCCGCAGCCGCTAAGATGGGCTGTGCCGGCGCTCAAGACGCTGGCGCACACTACGGTTTTCAAGAACTTCATCATCGTCAAATTGTAATGAGCCCATCGCAGTCGGATTCCGAATTCATGAACCAGGCGGAAGCCTTGCTGCGCGCCGTGGAATTGGCCTGCGATCGCATCAACGATGGGGCCGTGACAGATATCGACAACCAGCGTGTGGGCGGTATGGTCACGCTGGTCTTTGAGAACCGCAGCCAGATTGTGGTGAACCTGCAAAAGCCATTGCATGAGGTGTGGTTGGCTGCGCGCTCGGGCGGATACCACTTCCGCTGGGTGGATGGCCATTGGCAGGATACCAAGGGCCAAGGTGAGTTTTTTGCGATCCTTGCGCGGGATGCCAGTGCCCAGTCCGGTGCAGCGCTGGATTTTCGCCAACCCGGCGCCTGAGAATTCCAGCAATCCTCAGTTACGGAACAAGTCGAAAATTGATTTTTTTTCTTCCGGGCTGACAGCCAGCGGCGGGGCTGCTGCCGTGTCAGCCGCGGCAGGCGTCGCGGCTTTGGTATCGCGTTCGGGCTTGCTGCCGGTGCTGCCTACGCTGTTGACACCCGCACCCTTGGTGAACTCTTCGTAGTACCACTCGTTCCCCAAGTGCAACAGGCCTTCGGGGGCATCGGGCTCCATGACCGGTACGTTGCGAAGTGCGGTGGCCATGTAACTGATCCAAATCGGCAATGCCAATCCGCCGCCGGTTTCACGGTCACCGAGTTTGCGGGGCGTGTCGTAACCAATCCAGGTGATGGCTGTGGTGGTGGCTTGGTAGCCGGCAAACCAGGCATCCATGGCGTCGTTGGTGGTGCCTGTCTTGCCGTAAATATCAGGACGTTTCAGTGTGGCTTGGGCCCGCGCCGCAGTACCGGCCCGGGTCACCTCCTGCAGCAGGCTGGTCATCAAGAACGCGTTGCGCGCGTCAATGGCACGGTTTTCTTCGCTCAGCGGGGCGGCGGGGGTGTCCACCAGCACCCGGCCGCGTTGTTCGGAGACGCGGCTGATCAGCCAAGGGTTGATCCGGTAGCCCCCATTGGCGAACACCGAGTAGGCCGCTCCCATTTGCATGGGCGTGACGGAGCCGGCACCCAATGCCATGGTCAGGTAGGGCGGGTGCTTGTCGGCATCAAACCCGAAACGGGTGATCCAGTCCTGGGCGTAGCGCGCGCCGATGGAGTTCAGGATCTGGATGGAGATCATGTTTTTTGATTTGGCCAGTCCGCGGCGCATCGTCATCGGGCCGTCAAATGTGCCGTCGTAGTTCTTTGGCTCCCAGGGTTGCCCGCCGGTGGTTCCGGCGTCAAAGAACAGCGGTGCGTCATTGATGACGGTAGACGGCGTGAAGCCCTTTTCGAGTGAGGCGGAATAAATAAAGGGCTTGAAACTGGAGCCCGGTTGCCGCCAGGCCTGGGTGACATGGTTGAACTTGTTTTTGGCGAAGTCAAATCCGCCCACCAGCGCCTTGATCGCACCGTCACGCGGGTCCAGCGACAGAAAAGCCCCTTCAACCTCCGGAAGCTGCGTGGCTTCCCAGCTCCCTTTGTCGGTTTTTGCCACGCGGATCACGGCACCCGGGCGGATTTTGATATTCGGTGCCGCCTTGTCCGACAGTCCGGAGAGCACGGGCTTGAGGCCTTCGCCCAGGATCTCCAGCGTCTCCCCGCCTTGCCGCTGAACCACCATCTTCTTCGGTCCGGCTTCGAGAACGACCGCTGACAGGACATCACCGTTGTCGGGGTGTTCGTCCAACACCTCAAAAATAGCGTCTTCGCGCTCTTGGGCATCATCGGGCAGGGTGATGAATTTCTCCGGCCCCCGGTATAACTGGCGGCGCTCAAAATCCATGATGCCCCGGCGCAAAGCGCGGTACGCAGCATCCTGGTCCGCACTGCGCAAAGTGGTTCGAACGTCCAAGCCGCGTGTGTAGGTTTCCTCACCGTATTGCGCGAACATCAGTTGACGCACCATCTCGGTGACGTATTCCGCGTGTATTTTCTGTCGGGATGCCAAAGTTTTGATGTGCAAGACCTCTGCCTTGGCGGCTTCGGCCTGCGCGGCACTGATAAAGCCGTTTTCCAGCATGCGCTCGATGATGTACTGCTGGCGGACCCGCGCCCGTTTGGGGTTGGCGATGGGGTTGTAGGCCGAAGGTGCCTTGGGGAGGCCAGCCAACATGGCAGCCTCCGCCACGGAAATGTCTTTCAGCGGTTTTCCGAAATAGGTTTCTGACGCCGCCGCAAATCCGTACGCGCGGTTCCCCAGATAAATCTGGTTCATGTAGATTTCCAGAATCTGATCCTTGGTCAGGTTGTTTTCCAGCTTGAAGGTCAGCAGGATTTCGTAAATCTTTCGCGTAAACGTTTTCTCCGTGGACAAGTAGGCGTTGCGCGCGACCTGCATGGTGATGGTGGAGGCGCCCTGGCTCTTGGCTTTGCCGACATTGGCCAGTCCGGCGCGCACCACGCCCAGGTAATCGACACCGTTGTGTTGGAAAAAGCGCGCGTCTTCGATGGCCAGAATCGCGTCCTTCATCACCTGGGGGATTTCCGCAATCGGGGTGAAGGTCCGGTGTTCCTCACCAAACTCTCCCAGGAGGTCGCCCTCTATGGAGAACACCCGCAGCGGCAGTTTGGGTCGGTACGAGGCCAGATCCGACACTTCGGGCAGGTTCGGGTAGGCGATCGACATCACCAGCGCCACCAGGCACATCACCCCGACAACGGCGGCGATGGAGGCCCCCATCAGCCACGCCAACGCCTTCAGGAGTAATCCCAAAATCGGGTGCATCCGTGCGGTCGCAGCGGCTGTGGAGGGGGATTCTTCGGGTTGCATAGGCAGTGGTTAAGCGGTCAGGCGGCCGGGGGCGCAGCTTGGAGCGCCGTTACCCATGGGCTTGCACCATAAAAATAAAGATTGCACGTATTGTTGTAATATGGTGCTGATTAGGGGATTTTGCAGGGGGAAAAAATGGATCGAACGGTTGTTGCGCCGGTCGGCGCAGACCAATTATCGGATAGCCAGCAGTCTTTTTATCGATTGCTCGCCATCTTTGTCGTGGCGGGGGCCGCAGCTTCGATGCTGGCCTTCTACGTGATGGGTCGATCAATTGACGGTCAGCGCGCGAATATTGCGCTTTTGGAGGGTGAAGTCAGCAAGCTGGATGCCCAGATCAAGGAAATCGGCGCCCTGGAATCGAATTTGAAGGTGTTGCGCGATCGCCAGAACGCAGTGGAGTCTTTACAGGCCATGCGCAATGCGCCAGTTCGCATGATGTCCGCACTGTTGCAGAGCACCCCCGAAACGGTCGTTCTGAGCGCAGTGAAGCAGGTTGGTAATCGTTTGACGATCTCTGGCCTGGCCCCCTCCAATGGCGATATCGCACAGTTCCTGAAAAACCTGGAAAGCATGCCCACGCGATTTGACCACCCCGAACTGGTCGAGTCGGTGGCCCCTGAGCAGCTTGCGCAGGCGGGACAAGTGCGGATGCCGCTGACATTCAGCATCCGCGTTGATTTGGCTGCAGGTGCTACGGCGGCTGTGTCGAAGCCCGGGTGATCATGGACAGCAGCCTCACCCTGTCAGAGCGCATCGGCGCGTGGGGCGATGACGTGCGGGAGCAGTTCGCAGACCTCGATTTCAGCGACCCCGCGCACTGGCCCACAGTCCCTCGGTACACCCTTTTGTTAACTGCCACCTTGCTGGTGTTCGGCCTGTCGTGGTATGCCTGGCTTGGTGATTCGTACGAGCAGCTCACCAACCTGAATACCAAAGAGTCGGAACTGCGGGATTCCTTCAGCAAGAAGCTGGCAAAGACCGCCAGCCTGAACGGGTTGAAACAACAGCGCGACCGGTTGCAAGGGTACGTGCAGGAACTCGAGCAGCAGTTACCGGATCAAACCGGGATGAACGAATTGCTGACCGAGATGAATCGTTTGGGGCAGATTCGCAACCTGCAGTTTGCGTTGCTGCGACCGGCACCGATGGTTCAGAAGACGCACTACGTGGAAATTCCGATCAACTTCAAGCTGACGGGTACTTTTCACAATATGGCTGCGTTTGCGGCGGATATCGCCCACAACCCGCGTGTCGTTCATTTGCAGGACCTTGCCCTGACCAGCAGACCGGATGGTGCACTGACCGTGGAGGGCACCTTGCGCATCTACCGCCACTTGGAAAAACCCGATCCATCCAACCCAGGCGCTGCGAAAGGTGAGAACAAATGACGCATCCGAAAGCCAAGCGCCCGCTGGCTGTGGCCTTGCTGCTAGGCATGTCCACACTAGTGGCAGGCTGCGGCTTTTCCACCGCTGATGAACTGAATGTCTGGTTGGCCGATCAGCGCAAGCTGCACAGTGCTTCGCTCAACGCGATGGGTGCCCCCCAGGTCTTTGAAGCGGAGGCATACCTGCTGACTGACCGGAGCGATCCCTTTTTCAGGAAGGGGTTGGTCGGCGAACAGCCTGAGCCCAGGGGCGCCGCGAGCCCGGCGAGGCATGCTTCGGAGTACGACTTCGAGCTCGCCGGGGAACGAAGCGAATTGGAGAAGGTTTCCACGGATGCCTTGCAATTCAAGGGGACGATGTCCCAAGACGGCGTTCCAGTCGCCCTGGTTTGGGCAAATCGGCAACTGCATCTGGTGCACCTCGGTGATTACCTGGGGCCGCACCACGGCAAGGTCCTTGAGATCACCGCCAAAGAGTTACGGCTTCGCGAGCTCTTGCAGGACGAGTCAGGCCAGTGGAAACCCAAGGCCACAGTTTTATCGGTAAACCAGGGATCCAAATGAAACCATCGACAGGCGTCACATACCTACGGAGGGCGCTGGGGCGATTCGTGTTCCTTATGATGTGCTGTGGACTGGCATGTTCGCAGAATGCGTTGGTTGGCATGCGCGCGTACGTTCAGGATGGATTGGAGGTCGTGCGGCTGGACTTCGCCGGTGAGGTCACGCAGACTCCGCGTGGCTTTACCTTGCAGTCGCCGCCGCGGATCACCTTGGAGTTGCCCGGGGTGGATAACCGATCGTCGCAAGATAAATGGACGTTCAATGCGGGAAAGCTGGAGTCCGCGCAGATGTTTGTTGCCGGCGAAAGAGCCCGCATTCTGCTGAACCTGAAGCAAAGCGCAGGCTATATAAGCACTTTGGAAGGCAACAGCATCCTGATTCGGCTGCTGGCGGAAGTGCCGCAGGAAGCACCTGTGCAGCAGGCAGCTACCCCGCCAGCACCTGCTGCAACGGCAGTGCCCGCGCTACCTTTGCTGCAAGATATTGATTTCAAACGCAGCCCGGAGGGCGCCGGTATGGTGCAGCTGAGATTGCCATCGGATCAAACGGTGGCGGACATCCGGCGACAGGGCACAGGTGTCGTCATTGAAATGGACAAGACCCGTTTGCCCCCTGCCTTGCGAAGGCGGATGGACGTCGGCGATTTCGCCACGCCGGTGCAGACCATCACCAGCACACAAGCGGGAGACCGTGTACGCGTCGTCATTGAGCCGAATGGGAAATGGGAGTTCAATTCCCTCCAGATCGGAAACGTGCTCACCGTCGAGGTCAAGCCGGTCGATGAGAAGGTGGCGGGAGCAGCGAAAGCAGGAACGCCCGCTGGGTATACGGGTCAGAAGCTTTCCTTGAATTTTCAGAGTATTGAATTGCGCGCTGTGTTGCAGGTGATTGCGGATTTCACCAAGTTCAACATCGTGACTTCCGATACGGTGACCGGCTCGGTCACCCTGCGGCTGGAGAACGTACCCTGGGACCAGGCACTGGACATCATCATGCAGTCCAAAGGCTTGGCGATGCGAAAAAAGGGCAATGTCATATGGGTTGCCCCGAAAGAAGAAATTGCGACGCGCGAAAAGCTGGATTACGAGTCCCAGGCCGTGGCGCAAAGCATGGAGCCCCTGGTTACCAAGTCGTTTCAAATCAATTACGCCAAAGCAGTGGATGTTGCCGGCAAGCTCATGGAGGACGCTGCATCGAAGGCGGCAGCCGCCTCTGCCGCCACATCAGCCGCAGGAAGCGCCACTGCGAAAGCGCAGGGTGCAGCAAGCGGTTCGGCGTCCGTCACGTCGGCGGCGCCTTCCGGCGATCGCTTGTTGAGCACCAGGGGTTCGGTATTTGCCGAACCACGTACCAATCAGGTTTTTGCCACAGACACCGAAGCGAGCCTGGAACGCGTGCAACAGTTCATCTCGAAAATTGACATACCCCTGCGGCAGGTCTTGATCGAAGCCCGTCTCGTGGTGGCCAGCGAGGACTTCGGTAAGTCGTTGGGCGTCAAGCTGGGTGGGATTGACGCCGGCGGCGGGTCCTTGATCGGTGGCGAGATGAAATCCACTTTTGGGACCAATCTGAACAACTCGATTGCGGCATCCGGGCTCACGAAAAATACCATCTCGGCCACGGATACATTTTTGAATCTCCCCGCGTCCTCGTCCGCCGCAGCCGTGCCCTCCATTGCGTTCACCCTTTTCAGCTCAGCCTCCAGCCAACTGATTGGTCTCGAACTGCAGGCCATCGAAAGCAATTCGACCGGTAAGGTCGTGTCGAGTCCGCGGGTGCTCACCATGGATCAGCAGGCGGCGGTTGTTTCACAGGGAACCCAGGTACCTTACACATCGACGTCGAGCAATGGAACCACCACGACGTTCCAAAATGCCAACCTCAAGCTCGAAGTCACGCCGCAAATCACACCCGACGGGACCCTGATCCTGACCTTGGATGTCACCAAAGATTCGTTGGGGATACTGACCACCAGCGGCTACGCGATCAACACCAAACATGTCAAAACCCAGGCCTTGGTAGAAAACGGCGGCACGGTGGTGATTGGCGGCATCTATGAATTGGAGGAGAACAATTCCGAGAACAAAGTGCCATTTTTTGGCGATCTTCCGATCATTGGGAACTTATTCAAAAACAAGGCCAAGAGCATCAGTAAAAGAGAGTTGCTGGTATTTGTCACGCCCAAAATTGTCATGGACCGGAACGTGACCACACCATGAAGCCTCAGGGTTCGGCCCACAGCAAAAAAGTTCCCAGGGGGTTATGCGCGAAAATCGTCCAATGCCCTCATCTCCCAGCCCGACAGACAGCCAGCGCCGCCCCATGATTTTTCTGGTGGGCCTGCCCGGCTCGGGCAAGTCTACGGTGGGTCGCCAGCTGGGGCGGCGTTTGCGAATTCCTTTTATTGATTCGGACCAGGCGATTGAAATGCGCCTGGGTTGCACCATCCGCGCGTTTTTCGAACGCGAAGGCGAAGCGGCTTTTCGTGACATCGAGGCGCAGGTGATGGAGAACCTGACGCTGGACGGACCGCGCATTCTGGCCACTGGCGGCGGTGCGGTTTTGCGTGCTGAGAACCGCCAGTGTTTGCACCAACGCGGTTACGTGGTGTACCTGAAGTCGCAGCCCGAGGAGTTGATGCGCCGCGTCCGCCATGACGCCAAGCGCCCGCTGCTCCAAGTTGCCGATCCTTTGCAGCGTCTGCGGGAATTGTTCGCTGTGCGCGATCCGCTCTACCGGGAGGTTGCGCATTGCACGGTGGAGACCGGCCGGCCTTCGGTGGGGAATCTGGTGCAAACCGTGATGGCGCAGTTGGCGCATGATGGGGTGATTGACGCATATGACATCTCGGAAAAGCCCAGGGGTGCTTAAGGCAAATCCCTGCCCACAGTCGCTCGCTTGGACCTAAACTTCACCGTTATGCCTCAGCTCGATTCCCATTCCACATCCAACGTTCTGATTGACTTGGGCGCGCGTAGCTATGCGATTGCGATAGGCACAGGATTGATCGGCCAAGCCGCCACCTATGCCGATCTCCCGCGCGCCAGCCAGGCGCTCATCGTCACTAACACGACCGTCGCGCCCTTGTACGCCGAACAGGTCCGCGCCGCCCTTGGCACCCATTACCCGCAGGTCCATATTCTTGCCTTGCCCGACGGTGAAGCCCACAAAACCTGGGAAACGCTGCAGCTTATTTTTGACGCCTTGCTCACCCACGGTTGCGATCGCAAAACCGTGTTGTTTGCACTGGGGGGCGGGGTGGTGGGCGATATGACGGGCTTTGCCGCGGCCAGCTTCATGCGTGGCGTGCCTTTTGTGCAGATTCCCACCACCTTGCTGGCCCAGGTGGATTCATCGGTCGGCGGCAAGACCGGTATCAACCATCCGCTGGGCAAAAACATGGTCGGTGCTTTCTACCAGCCGCACCGGGTGGTCTGCGACCTCGACACTTTGCAAACCCTGCCTCCGCGCGAACTCAGCGCAGGCCTGGCCGAAATCATCAAATACGGCCCGATTGCGGATACCGTCTTTCTTGACTGGATTGAAGCGAATCTTCCTGATTTGCTGGCCCGCGCACCGCAGGCGCTGGTGCATGCGGTGCGGCGCAGCTGTGAAATCAAAGCCTGGGTGGTGGCGCAGGACGAGCGCGAGGCGGGCCTGCGTGCCATTTTGAATTTTGGCCACACCTTTGGCCACGCCATCGAAGCCGGAATGGGTTACGGCGCGTGGTTACACGGTGAGGCCGTCGGGTGCGGGATGGTGATGGCGGCGCGTTTGTCCGCTGCTTTGGGTATGGTGGATGCAGCTTTTGCCGAGCGGCTGGTGCTGCTGGTCGCGGCTGCAGGCCTGCCGGTGAAAGGTCCTGTGTTGGACCCCATCGATAACGCCGGACGCTATCTGGCCTTGATGCGCTTGGATAAAAAAGCGCAGGCCGGCGCGATCACGTTTGTGCTGATCGACGGGCCCGGCCGCGCCGTGATGCGCGAAGCGCCCGAGGCGCTGGTGCGCAGCGTCATCGATTCCTGCTGCGCCGCCTGATGCTCGCACCCTACGCCTGCGACCCGGCTCTGAGCCGCGGCCGACGTCACCCGCAGAGCGCAGCCCCCACCCGCACCGAATTCCAACGCGACCGCGACCGCATCGTGCATTCCAGTGCCTTTCGCCGGTTGGTGTACAAGACCCAGGTATTTTTGAACCACGAGGGTGATTTGTTCCGCACCCGGATGACGCATTCGCTGGAGGTCGCGCAATTGGGCCGGTCGATGGCACGCACGCTGGGCTTGAACGAAGACCTGGTCGAGGCAATCGCGTTGGCCCATGATTTGGGCCACACACCGTTCGGCCATGCAGGACAAGATGCGCTGCACGATTGCATGCGCGACTGGGGTGGCTTTGAGCACAATTTGCAAAGCCTGCGCGTAGTCGACCGGCTGGAGCAGCGCTACCCACAGTACGACGGCTTGAACCTGTGCTTTGAGACCCGCGAGGGCATTTTGAAGCACTGCTCGGCTGCCAATGCCCGCGCGCTGGAAGCGCAGGAGCCGCTCTATCAGGATGCGCAGGGTGGCGTGGGCGCACGCTTTTTGCTGCGCCAACAGCCTAGTCTGGAGGCCCAGTTGTGCAACCTGGCCGATGAGATTGCCTACAACGCCCACGATATCGATGACGGCGTGCGCTCCGGACTGATCACCCTGGAGCAGGTGCAGGAGGTTCCTCTTTTTGCCCGTTTTTGTGACGAGGCACTGCACGAACAGCCGCAGTTGGGCGCAGTGGAGAACCGCAAGCGCTGGCTGTACGAGGCCATCCGGCGCATGCTCAGTGCGCAGGTTTATGACGTGATTGCGGCAACGCGCGCCGGTATCGCGGCACACCACGTGCATGATGTGGCCGGTGTTCGTGCTGCGGCCCCGCTGGTGGTTTTTTCTGCGGCCATGGTGGAGGAGGCGCGGGTATTGAAAGCCTTTTTGTTGCGGGCTCTGTACCGGCATCCCAACGTCGTGGAAAAAATGGACGCCGCCCGCGTTGTTGTCAGTGAGCTGTTTGCCCTGTACGTCGATGCCCCTGAACAAATGGCTGCGCCTGGCGTGGCGCTAGACCGCAGCACCGATGCTGGTGTGCAGCGCCGTGTCGCCGACTACGTGGCCGGCATGACCGACCGCTTCGCGCTGCGCGAGCATGAGCGCCTGACCGGCAGGCGTCTGTTGGTATGAGCGCGCGACGCCTGGATCAAGCGAATGTCCTAGCCCACACACGGCGCTGGCTGGAGCATGCCGTGATTGGCCTCAATTTGTGCCCATTCGCCAAAAGTGTGTACGCCAAGGAGCAGGTCCACTATGCCGTTTACGATGGTGTCGACGAAGCGGAATTTCTGGCGCTCTTGCGGGATCAGTTGCTTGAGCTGGATGCTGCCGACCCGCAGCAGCGCGACACCACATTGCTGATTGCCCCCTTGCTGTACGCAGAATTTTTGGATTTCAACGCGATGCTCCCACGGGCGCAGCGCGTCCTGCGCAAGTCGGGTCTGGATGGAGTTTTCCAGATTGCCAGTTTCCACCCCGGCTACGTTTTTGCCGATGCGGCTCCGAATGACATGGCAAATTTCACCAACCGCGCGCCGTTCCCCATGTTGCATCTACTGCGGGAAGACTCGGTTTCGCGTGCCGTGGCGGCGTACCCCGACGCGCAGGATATTTACGACCGCAATATCGCCACCCTGCGGACGCTTGGGCTGTCGGGTTGGCAGGCTTTGGAGTGCGGTCCGCTGCCATGAAAACCCGCGCCGCTGATAAAGCCGATGCCGCTTTGCAGGAACTTTTGCGCCCCGGGCAGTCCATTGCCTTGTTGCAGGAATTGCATATCCTGACCCGGGAGGGCAAGCTGAACCAGGACTCCCGGCGCAAGCTCAAGCAGGTCAATCACCTGTTTGGGTTCATTGAGAAGATATTGCGCGAGCTGCCTGCCTCTCCACATGGCCCGACGCTGGCGGATCACGGGGCGGGTAAGTCCTACCTGGGGTTCATCGTCTACGACCTCTACCTGCGGGCGCTGGGGCAGGGGCACATTTACGGAGTCGAATCGCGCACTGAGTTGGTGGCAGCTTCGCAGGCGCTGGCGCTGCGGCTGGGCTTTGATCGCATGCGCTTTATCAACACCAGCGTGGCAGCTTCCGCCCACAGCGCCGTGATGCCGCCACAGATTGACCTGGTCACTGCCTTGCATGCCTGTGACACCGCCACCGATGACGCCATCGCTTTTGGCCTGGCCAAACAGGCCCGCGCCATGGTCTTGGTACCGTGTTGCCAGGCGGAGCTTGCCGCCTGCCTGCGCCAGAACAAGGCCCTGAACCTCAAGCGCAACGCGCTCGCGGAATTGTGGCGTCACCCGCTCCGCCATACCGGGCGCCCGAGCGCCAGTGCGGCCGCGCGCTTGGTGGAATTGCTCCAGGTTTTTGGGCTCGAAGCGCTGCTTCACACGCGGTTTGCGATGCCCATGCACAATGCTTGACGTCCGCTGGGAACACAGTGGCGAGGTATCGGTTTTGGCTATTGATTTTCAGGAGGCTTTTTTTATGCGCCATCGTCTTTTTTCACCGATTGGGTTGACAGCAGCGGCTGCCGGCCTGGTGCTTGTTCTGGGTGGCTGCTCCACCAGCGACCCTGACATGATTTCGCGGGACAACACCCAAACCATGTCGCAAGTCCAAGACGGCGTGGTGCTCAGCGTTCGCAAGGTCACGGTGGACGGCAGCCAAAGCGGTGTCGGTGCTGTGGTGGGCGGTGTGGTGGGCGCCATTGGTGGTTCGGCGGGCAGCGGCGTGCAGCGCGAAAGCCAGGTTCTCGGTGTGCTCGGCGCAGTTGCCGGTGCCGCCGCGGGCAACGCCGCCGAACGGCTGGTCACCAAAGAGGATGCGATCGAAATTCTGGTCCAGCTCAAAGGCGGTGAGCGCCGCGCCATTGTCCAGGCCAAGGGTGCCCAGAACTTCGAACCCGGCGACGCCGTCATCATCATCACCACCGGCAACAAGGTCCGCGTCACCAAAGCGCCTAAATAATCGGGGTCAGATTCCGATTATTCTTGCGGGATGGCCCGCCTTCCCCGTCTGACGCTTACCGACTACCCGCACCACGTGATTTTGCGGGGTAACAACCGCCAGATGATTTTTTCCGGCGAACCGGATATGCGCCGCATGCTCGGTCTGCTGGAAGAACACAGCGTGGCGCAGGGGGTTGATATCCACGCCTATGTGCTCATGGGCAATCACATGCATGTGCTGCTCACGCCCCGTCGGGATGGGGCGATGCCTTTGATGATGCAGGCAGTCGGGCGCAGCTATGTACGTGCGTACAACCAGGCGCACGGCAGAACCGGGACCTTGTGGGAGGGGCGCTACCGCTCGTCCCTGATACAGACCGAGCGCTACCTTTTGACCTGCATGGCCTACATCGACTTGAACCCGGTGCGCGCGGGCATGGTGGAGGCGCCGCAGGATTACCCCTGGTCCAGCCACGCCCACTACACCGGCCTGCAGCACCAGCGCCTGTTGACGCCGCCCGCTGTGTATTGGGAGCTCGGTAACACCCCGTTTGCCCGGGAAGCCGCATACGGCGAGATGGTGCGCGCGGGTATTGCGGAGCCCCAGCAACGCGCATTGACTGAGGCGACTTTGAGCGGCTGGGCGCTGGGTGATGCCAGCTTTTTGGCGACCCTGGAGACGAAAACCCCACGCCGTACGCAGCCGGGCAAGGCCGGGAGACCATCCATGAATCCGTCCCCAATTAAATAGCCGCGTGGACGATTAAAAATTTATCGTCATCTGACCCCGATTAATTGTCTGCCTGAAGTGGGGGGATTAGGGTATCCTCTATGCCCTTGTCGAGTTTTCAGGAGTACCGCATGACCACCGCCGCCGAAATTGAGTACCTGCAAGCGCAGGGTTTGTACAGCGCAGCGGACGAGCATGACGCTTGCGGCGTGGGTTTTGTGGCCCACATCCGCGGCCAGCGCAGCCACAGCATTGTGCGCAGCGCGCTGCAAATTCTGGAAAACCTTGACCACCGGGGAGCAGTTGGTGCCGACGAACTCATGGGCGACGGTGCTGGCATTCTGATCCAGCTGCCGGATGCTTTGTACCGCGAAGAAATGGCCGCTGCGGGCGTCACATTGCCGCCGCCCGGGGAATATGGCGTGGGCATGATTTTTCTGCCCAAGGAACAGGCCTCCCGCATGGCGTGCGAGCAGGAGATGGAGCGGGCCATCCGCGCCGAGGGCCAGGTTTTTCTGGGCTGGCGCGATGTCCCGGTGAACGCCGAGATGCCCATGTCCCCCACGGTGCGTGAGAAAGAGCCGGTGATTCGCCAGGTCTTTATCGGCCGTGGCAACGACGTGATCGTGCAAGACGCCTTGGAACGCAAGCTCTACGTGATCCGCAAAACTGCCAGCGCGGCCATTCAGCACCTCAACCTCAAGCACGGCAAAGAGTACTACGTGCCCAGCATGTCCAGCCGGACGGTGATTTACAAAGGCCTGCTTCTTGCCGATCAGGTGGGCACCTATTTCCATGATTTGCTGGATGCCCGCTGTGTATCCGCGTTGGGTTTGGTGCACCAGCGTTTCTCCACCAATACCTTCCCGGAGTGGCCGCTGGCCCACCCCTACCGCTACGTGGCGCACAACGGTGAGATCAACACCGTCAAAGGCAATTACAACTGGATGAAGGCGCGCGAGGGCGTGATGTCATCGCCGGTATTGGCCGCCGATCTGCAAAAGCTCTACCCCATCAGCTTTGCCGGGCAGTCTGATACCGCGACCTTTGACAACTGCCTGGAGCTGTTGACGATGGCGGGTTATCCGATCAGCCAGGCCATGATGATGATGATTCCCGAGCCGTGGGAAAACCACAGCACCATGGATCCGCGTCGCCGCGCGTTCTACGAGTACCACGCTGCCATGCTGGAGCCTTGGGACGGCCCGGCCTCCATCGTGTTCACCGACGGACGCCAGATCGGCGCAACGCTGGACCGCAACGGCCTGCGTCCTTCGCGCTACTGCATCACCGATGACGACCTGGTCATCATGGCGTCTGAGTCCGGTGTCCTGCCGGTGCCGGAAAACAAAATCGTGCGCAAATGGCGGCTGCAGCCGGGCAAGATGTTCCTGATCGATCTGGAGCAGGGCCGCATGATCGATGACGACGAGCTCAAGTCAGGTCTCGCCAACAGCAAACCCTACAAGCAATGGATTGACAACCTGCGCATCAAACTCGATGACGTGGCGGCCGCTGGAGTAGTTGACGCGGGCGAGGCCACAAGCGTTAGCTTGCTGGACCGCCAGCAGGCCTTTGGCTTCACCCAGGAAGACATCAAGTTTTTGATGGCGCCTATGGCTGCCGCCGGTGAAGAATCGCTGGGCTCCATGGGCAATGACAGCCCGCTGGCCGTGCTCTCGGACAAGAACAAGCCGCTGTACAACTACTTCAAGCAGCTGTTCGCGCAGGTGACCAACCCGCCGATTGATCCGATCCGTGAGGCGATTGTGATGTCGCTGGTGTCTTTCATCGGCCCCAAGCCCAACCTGCTGGATATCAACCAGGTGAACCCGCCCATGCGGCTGGAAGTGTCGCAACCGGTGCTGGACTTCGCCGATATGGCCAAGCTGCGCGATATCGCGCAATACACACACGGCAAATTCCGCAGCACCACATTGGACATCACCTACCCGCTTTCCTGGGGCCACGAGGGCGTTGAAGCCAAACTGGCTTCCTTGTGTGCGCAAGCGGTCGATGCGATTCGCGGCGGTAACAATATTCTGATCATCAGCGACAAGGGTGTGGGACCCGACAAGGTGGCGATCCCTGCTTTGATGGCGCTGTCGGCGATCCACCAGCATCTGGTCAGCGAAGGTCTGCGTACCACCGCCGGACTGGTGGTGGAAACCGGCACGGCGCGCGAGGTGCACCATTTCGCGGTGCTCGCGGGATACGGCGCCGAGGCGGTGCACCCCTACCTGGCGATGGAAACCCTGACGCACTTGCACCACACGCTCAGCGGCGATCTGGGCGCAGACAAGGCGATTTACAACTACATCAAAGCGATTGGTAAGGGCCTGTCCAAAATCATGTCCAAGATGGGCGTGTCCACCTATATGAGCTACTGTGGTGCGCAGTTGTTTGAGGCGATCGGCCTGTCCAGCGAGACGGTGAACAAGTACTTCACCGGCACGCCCAGCCGCGTCGAGGGCATCGGCGTTTTTGAGATCGCCGAAGAAGCCATCCGCATGCACCACGCCGCGTTCAGCACGGACCCGGTGCTGGCCAATGCGCTGGATGCCGGCGGCGAATACGCCTGGCGCGCGCGGGGCGAAGGGCATATGTGGACGCCGGATGCGATTGCGAAATTGCAGCACAGCACCCGCGCCAACAACTTCAACACCTACAAGGAATACGCCCAGATCATCAACGACCAGAGCCGCCGCCATTTGACCTTGCGCGGCTTGTTCGAGTTCAAGATCGATCCGGCCAAGGCGATTGCCGTGGACGAGGTGGAAAGTGCGGCCGAGATCGTCAAGCGCTTTGCCACCGGGGCCATGTCGCTGGGATCGATTTCGACCGAGGCCCATGCGACGCTGGCGATTGCCATGAACCGCATCGGCGGCAAGAGCAACACCGGCGAGGGCGGTGAAGACCCGGCGCGTTACCGCAATGAGCTCAAAGGCATTCCCATCACCCAGGGCCAGACCATGTCGGACCTGTTGGGCAAGGATTTGTTCGAAGTGGATTACCCTTTGAACGCCGGCGATTCGATGCGCTCCAAAATCAAGCAAGTCGCCTCGGGCCGGTTTGGCGTGACCGCTGAATATCTCTCCAGCGCGGACCAGATCCAGATCAAGATGGCGCAGGGTGCGAAGCCGGGTGAGGGCGGCCAACTACCGGGGAACAAGGTCTCCAACTACATCGGCATGTTGCGCTATTCGGTGCCGGGCGTGGGCCTGATTTCACCGCCACCGCACCACGATATTTACTCCATCGAAGACCTGGCGCAGCTGATCCATGACCTGAAAAACGTGGCACCCAGAGCCAGTATCAGCGTCAAGCTGGTGTCTGAGATCGGCGTGGGCACGGTGGCTGCGGGGGTCACTAAGTGCAAAAGTGACCACATCGTGATCGCCGGGCACGACGGTGGCACGGGTGCATCCCCCTGGTACGTGGTGAACTATTTCTTCTTCGTCGCCGAAGAAGTGCGCCAGATCATGGCGCAGCTGGGCATCCGCAAATTTGACGACATGATCGGTCGCGCTGACCTGCTGGACACCCGCAAAGGCATTGCCCATTGGAAAGCCAGCGGGCTGGATTTCAGCCGTATTTTTGCGATGCCACCGGTGCCTGCCCATGTGCCGCGTTTCCATTGCGAAAGCCAGGCGCATGGCTTGGACAAAGGGCTGGACAACCTGCTGATTGCCAAGAGCCGCGACGCCATCGATAAAGGCCAGCGCGTGCAATTCATGGAAGTGGCGCGCAACGTCAACCGCTCCGTGGGCGCCATGCTATCCGGCGCGGTGACCCAGGTGCACCCGGAAGGCTTGCCGGACGACAGTATCCGCATCCAGTTGGAGGGAACTGGCGGCCAATCTTTTGGCGCGTTTTTGTGCAAGGGCATCACGCTGTATTTGATTGGTGACGCTAACGACTACACCGGTAAGGGCCTATCCGGGGGCCGCGTGGTCGTACGACCGAGTATCGATTTCCGGGGTGACGCCCTGCGCAACACCATTGTGGGCAACACTGTGATGTACGGCGCCACGGCGGGAGAAGCCTTCTTCAGCGGCGTGGCCGGTGAGCGCTTTGCGGTGCGGTTGTCGGGTGCGACTGCGGTGGTGGAAGGCACCGGCGACCATGGCTGCGAGTACATGACGGGCGGGACGGTGCTCGTTCTGGGTCAAACCGGGCGCAACTTCGCCGCCGGCATGAGTGGTGGCGTGGCCTATGTGTATGACGAAGACGGGCAGTTCGCCAGCCGATGCAATCTGGCCATGGTGGACCTGAAGACCGTGGTACCCGCGCAAGAGCAGGAACAGACCATGGACCGCGGCATCTGGCATCTGGGCGACACCGACGAGGCGACCGTGCGCCGCCTTCTCGCGGAGCACAACCGCTGGACCGGCAGCAAGCGGGCCCGCGCTTTGTTGGACGACTGGGATGCCGCCCGTACGAAATTCGTGAAGGTCTTCCCCAAGGAATACCAACGTGCGTTGGCCGAAATCCATGCCAAAAAGACAGCCGCGCAGGCTGTGGCCGGTTAAGCCGCAGCAGCCCCGCAACATCCAAGGAACAGACCATGGGAAAAATCACCGGTTTCAAAGACTTCGAGCGCATCGAAGAAGGCTACAAGCCTGTGCCCGAGCGGATCAAAAATTACGCAGAGTTCGTGATTGCGCTGAGCCCCGAGCAGGCCAAGGTGCAAGGCGCGCGCTGTATGGATTGCGGCACGCCGTTTTGCAACAACG
>RFRO01000050.1 GCA_009924455.1 Betaproteobacteria bacterium | reverse complement strand
CCACCATAGACGGCAAGAAGCTGGCACTGATCAGCATCCTGCGCGCCGGTACCGGCATTCTGGACGGAATGCTGCAGGTCGTACCCGGCGCCCGCGTGGGCCACATCGGCATGTACCGCGACCCGAACACGCTGCAACCGGTAGAGTATTTTTTCAAGGTGCCGCAAAACATGGAGGAGCGCGAAGCGATTGTGGTCGACCCCATGTTGGCCACGGGCAACTCGGCGGTGGCGGCGATCACCCGCATCAAAAAAACCCACCCGCGTTCCATTAAGTTCATGTGCCTGCTGACATGCCCGGAGGGAATCGCTGCCATGCGTGGCGCGCATCCGGATGTACACATCTACACCGCGGCGATTGACCGCGAGCTCAATGACCACGGCTACATCATGCCGGGCCTGGGCGATGCGGGCGACCGGATTTTCGGCACCAAATAAGCGATCGGGCGCGCCGGCCCTCAGGCCTGCCAGACCCCATAACCCTCCTGGCGCAAACGAATCGCCAGGTCCACCTCCATGTACTGCGCATCGCCATAGGGCATGGGGTTGAGGTGGGCGTACAGGTCGGGGCGTAAGTGCAAGCCGTAGCGCTGAACATAGCGATTGGCCTGGATACCGGCCTTGTGCTTGTCAAAGCGCACATCCGGGTCCAGACCGGTCATGCCGACATACACGCAGGGCATGCCGTCGACATACCCGGGATTGCTCTTGCGAAAACGCGCCTGCAGCAGCACGTCAGAGTCCAGTTCGACCACATAGACATGGTGGGCTTCGCGCATGGCCCGGACTCTGGTGTCAGAGTGCCGCCGCGGCCTTGTCGTCGGCTGCCGGGGGATGCAGGGCCTTGTCCAAGGCCTCGCGGATCGGTTCCACACCGACGGGGCGCACCAGGCGCTCCACTTCACGCCCGTCATGCAGAAAAACCAGCGTCGGCCAGCGCTTGATTTTGAAAGCCCGCCCCAGCGGTCGTCCCGGCCCATCCTCGATGCGGTAATGCGCCAATCCGGCAACCCCGCCCAAAACCTGGCCAATCGACTCTTGCGCACCGCGGCAGTGGCTGCACCAGTCCACACCGAATTCCAGCACGGCAGGCCCGCTACCGTAATCGGGCGGCTGTGGCGGCATGGTTTTGTAGCCTATGGCCATGGCAACCCCCCACCCAACCTGGAGCCGTCATGGCCCGCCAGGCGGCTAAAGGTACCAAGGCCGCGAGGGCGCAAATCGTTCATGGTTCTCCAACAAATCAAGGACTCGCGGCTGCGCGTAACTCTGTCCTAAAGGCCCATCATAAGAGACAGGCCCGCGTCGCCCACGCGCGGAGCGGCTCAGGCATCCCGTCTGGCCAGGCGCAAGGCCAGCAAACCCGCAACGATGATGATGGCTGCGCCCGCCACCGTAGTCGCACGCGGCACCTCCGAGAAAAACAAAAACCCCCACAGCGGTGCCCACAAAATACCGGTGTATTCGAAAGCTGTCACTGCACTCGCACGCGCCACCCGGTAGGCGTTGGTCAAAAACAGCATGCCCGCCGACGCCACCACCCCGCAGGTGCCGATCAACACCCCGTCCGAGGGCGTGGGCGTAACCCAAGGCCGCACCACAAACTCCACGCTGGGATGCGCCGCGTCGACGATGCCCAATTGCTGCAAGACCAGCGCCACTAAACCGGCGCCGATCAAGAAAAAAGCGTTTTGGTAGAAAGCCATGACCGCCGCCGACAGGCTGTCGCCGAATTTGCGCGCCATCAGCATGGCCAGGCCATACAGCGCGGCCGCTGCCAGCGACAGCAGCGCAGCAGGCTCAAACAAACCGCTACCCGGTTGCAACATCAACACGACGCCGGCAAAACCCAGCAGCACAGCGGCCCAAACCTTCCAGGGGGTGTGCTCGCCCAGCAAAGGCGCGGCCAATGCGATCACAAAAAGTGGCACCGTGAAGTACAAGGCAACCGCGTCGGCCAGCGGCAAGGCGGGAAAGGCCATGTAATAGGCCGTGTAAGCCCCGAACATGATCATGGCGCGCAGGGTGAGCGTGCCCAGCCGGGTCGCAAAAATGGATCGCCAGCCGCTTTCGCGCTGCACCAGGTACAACAAAATCGGACCAGCCACGCAGGAGCGGATGAACACGACCTCGGTCAGCGGGTAGCCACCGCTCACCCGTTTGATGATGGCGTCCTGCGCAGAAAAAACAAACACGCCCACGCACAAAAACAAGATACCCCTGGCGGGGTTGTGGTTGTCGGGCATGAAGCGGCTGATTGGCAGATGGAGTAGGCCTGTTCAGTGTACCGCCCCGGCTCTGCGGGGGCGCTTCGGACATCCGGGCTGCATTAGGATGCACACAGGGCATTACCCGCTTCGCAAAACAAAAAAGGCGCACCATGACAACCATCCCACGCACAGCCCTCTGGCTTCTCACCGCTTTTGCGCTGCTCCCCGGTGTGGGGTCATCCCAAACCACGCCTGAAGACTTCGCGTCCATGCTGTCTGCAGCGCACCGCTCCGCGGCTAATGTGGCGCGCGATCCTTACCGCCATCCGGCCCAGACCCTGGCTTTTTTCGGTGTCCGCCCGGACAGCACGGTGGTTGAAATCCTACCGGGCAGCGGGGGCTATTACATGGAAATTCTGGCTCCGTACTTGCAACAAAAAGGCCTGTACATATCCGCTAACCGCGACGAGTCGCTGCCGCAGTACCTGCCGGATCACCAGAAATTTTTACAGCGCCTCAAAGCCGAGCCGGCACTCTACGGCCAGGTCGTCGTGACCGAATTCAGGGCCGACCGCCATGCCATTGCGCCAGCGGGTAGCGCCGATTTCGTGATCAGTTTTCGCAATTTGCACAACTGGATGGACCAGGGCGAGCTGCAGGAATCGTTACGGACCTTTTACACAGCGCTCAAATCCGGCGGCGTGCTGGGCATCGTCGACCACAGAGGCCGTACAGACCAAACCCAGGCCGAACAAATGGCCAATGGCTATGTGCGCGAAGATCTGGCGATCCAGCTGATCGAGCAGGCCGGGTTCCGGTTGGATGGCCGCTCGGAAGTGAACGCCAACCCGCTCGACACCAAAGACCATCCTGAAGGCGTTTGGACCCTGCCGCCAACCTACCGCCTCAAAGACAAAGACCGTGAGAAATACCGCGCCATCGGCGAGAGCGACCGCTTCACGCTACGGTTTGTGAAACCCTAAAGGCGAGCTAAACCATGGGAATTTGGCTTGAACTCGGGGTGTTTCTTCTGGTGTTCGTGTTCGCGATCCACCAGTTTCACGACTTGAAGCAAGAGAAGCGCAAGCGCGAAGCCGCGCTTCGCGATAAGGCCGAACCGCCGCAGTAAGCGCGAACTGCAGGCGAAAAAAAAACGCGCCGACTTGCGGCGCGTTTTTCAGCGAAGGCTTCGCGTGATCAGCGGATCACAGACAGAACTTGCAGCTTGCCGCCTTTGATGGTTTGCAGGGTCAAAGCACCGTTGAGCACGTCGCCTTTGTTGTCAAAGGAGATCGCGCCAGTTACGCCTTGGTAGTCCTTTGTAGCAGCCAAAACAGGCAGGTACTTAGCGGGGTCAGACGAACCGGCCTTGACCATGGCAGCAACCATGATCTTCACGCTGTCGTACACATAGGGTGCGTACACCTGCACGTCCACGCCGAACTTGGCCTTGAACTTCTTGTCGAACTCGTTCTTGGCTGCTTCGAACTTGCTGCCTGGCTCAACACCGCCGGCTTCGGCGCAGAAGACTTGGTTGTCGGTCACTGCATCACCGGCCAGCTTGACCAGCTCTGCGGAGCAGATGCCGTCGCCGCCCATGAACTTGGCATTGATGCCCAGCGATTTCATCTGGCGCAGCATGGGGCCAGCAACAGCGTCCATTCCGCCGAAGAACACAACGTCAGGCTTCTTGCCTTTGATCGAGGTCAGGATGGCGTTGAAGTCGGTTGCTTTGTCGGTGGTGAACTCTTGTGCAACGATGCTGCCGCCTGCGGCTTTCACTGCTTTGCTGAATTCTTCTGCCACGCCTTGGCCGTAAGCGGTACGGTCATCAATCACAGCAATGGACTTGCCTTTGAGGGTGTTGACAGCGTACTTGCCCAGCGTGCCGCCCAATTGGGTGTCATCAGCCACCACGCGGAACGTGGTCTTGAAACCTTGGCGGGTGTACTTGGGGTTGGTAGCGGAAGGCGAAATCTGGGGGATGCCAGCGTCGCTGTAGATTTTGGAAGCAGGAATCGACGTACCCGAATTCAGGTGACCGACCACGCCGGAGACGTTGGCGTCAACCAGCTTTTGGGCCACTGCGGTGCCTTGCTTGGGATCGGCTGCGTCGTCTTCGGTCATCAGCTTCAAGGTGACTTTTTTGCCGCCGATGGTCACGCCAGCAGCGTTCAACTCTTCCACGGCCATGATGGCGCCGTTTTCATTGTCTTTACCCAGGTGGGCAATGCCGCCGCTGGTGGGGCCGACGTGGGCGATGGTGACCACGGTTTGGGCCATCGAGAATCCGGCTGACAGGGTCAGCGCTGCGATAGCGATCAGATTTTTTTTCATGAAGGGTGAACTCCGTTGGATTGAGAACTAAGGTTGGTTAGCCGTAAAGCCAGGCAAATTCTAATGCTTCAGGAACAGTTAGCCGATCCTGATGCATTTGGGGGGTATTCCCCGCCCCGGTGGGTGCGTATGATGGCCTAAGCACCCTCACAGCACATCCCCATGCCACCCATCGCTGAACTGATCCAACAAGGATCGAGTAATTTGTGGCTGTTCATTCCCACAGCCATTTTGATCGGCGCCTTGCATGGGTTGGAGCCGGGACACTCCAAAACGTTAATGGCCGCATTCATCGTCGCCATCAAAGGAACTCCTGGCCAAGCGGCGCTGCTGGGACTGTGTGCCGCTTTGTCGCAGTCCATCGTCGTCTGGTTGATCGCGGCGCTGGCCCTCACCTTTGGCAATGCGCTGCTGGCAGAACAGGCAGAGCCCTATTTGCTTTTGTTTTCATCCTTGATCGTGGTGGGTGTCGGCCTGTGGATGGTGCACCGGACCCGCTTGGACAACCAAGCAGCCAAGGCCTTTGCCATGGGCCAACACCAGCCTCCCCACGACCACGACCACGACCACGACCACGCCAATCCCGCCGAATACCAGGATGCCCACGAGCGGGCGCATGCCAAAGACATCGCCCAAAATTTCCAAGGCCAGCCCATCACCAACGTGCAAATCGCGCTGTTTGGCGTGACCGGCGGGCTGGTGCCCTGCCCGGCCTCGGTGACCATTTTGCTGATCTGCCTGAATCTCAAGCAGTTTTCGCTGGGCGCGGTGATGGTGGCATCCTTCAGCTTCAGCTTCGGCTTGGCGCTTTCTCTGGTCAGCGTCGGGCTTGCGGCAGCCTGGGGCGCCGCGCACATCGGGCGCCGTGGAGCCAAATTCGGCGACTGGGCGCGCCGCGCGCCCTACCTGTCAGGCGGGCTGATGGTTCTGGTCGGCAGCTTCATGGGCGTGCAATCGGCTGTGCGCATCGCCGCCGCCTGAGCGGGTACAAAAACCGGTAGCATGGCCCCGCGCCCTTTTGCGCGGCCCACCACGGAGTTGTCCATGCCTTTGTTTTCCACCTGTATCGCGGGCAGCCTTCCCAAACCTGAATGGCTGGCCGAAACCCAAAAGCTCTGGCCGCAATGGAAAGCCAGCGGCGAGGCGCTGCAGCAAGCCAAGGCGGACGCGACCCTGCTGTGGATCAAGATGCAGGAGGACGCCGGACTGGACATCATCGGTGACGGTGAACAGGCCCGGCAGCACTTTGTCCACGGCTTCCTGGAGCAAGTCGGGGGCATCGACTTTGACAACAAGGTCAAGATGGGCATACGCGACAACCGCTACGACGCCATGGTGCCGCAGGTGGTCGGGCCGCTCACGCTCAAAGGCCGGGTCCACGCTATGGAAGCGCAATTGCTGCGCGCCCACACCCGCAAAAAAATCAAATTCACCCTGCCCGGCCCGATGACGATCGTGGATACCGTGGCGGACCGTTTTAACGGCGGTGACAAGGCCGGACGCGTGAAGATGGCCATGGCATTCGCTGCCCTGCTGAATCAGGAAGCGCTGGCCCTGCAGGCCGATGGCGTGGACATCATCCAATTTGACGAACCGGCGTTCAATGTCTACGGCGAAGACGCGGCCGACTGGGGCGTGCAGGCGCTGGAGCGCGCCGCGCAGGGTCTCACCTGCACCACGGCCGTGCACATTTGCTACGGCTACGGCATCCAGGCCAACAACGACTGGAAAACATCACTCGGCCAGGAATGGCGGCAGTACGAAAAAGTGTTTCCCGCATTGGCCAAGAGCAGCATCAAGCAAGTCAGCCTGGAATGCTTCCACTCCCGCGTGCCCATGGATTTGATCGCCTTGCTTCAAGGCAAAGACGTGATGGTGGGCGTGATCGATGTGGCCAGCGAGACCATTGAGACGCCGCAGGAAATTGCCGACACCATCGGCCGTGCCCTGCAATTCGTGGCCAAGGACCGCTTGTTCCCGTGCACCAACTGCGGCTTGGCACCGATGAGCCGCGCCGTGGCCGAAGGCAAACTCCGCGCCCTGGCCCAGGGCGCGGCGCTGGCCCGACAGCGCGCGGCTTAGAACAAGCCGGAGATCTTGCCGTCGTCGTCGATGTCAATGCGCATCGACGCCGGCTCTTTGGGCAAGCCCGGCATGGTCATGATGTCGCCGCAAATCATCACCACAAACTCCGCTCCCGCGGATAAGCGCACCTCGCGGACATTGACCGTGTGGCCCGATGGCGCTGCGCGCAGCTTGGGGTCGGTGGAGAACGAGTACTGCGTCTTGGCCACACACACCGGGTAGTGGCCGTAGCCGTCGGCTTGCAACTTGTCGATCTTGGCTTTGACCGACGCATCCGCAGAAATCCCGGCAGCGCCGTAAATCTTGGTCGCAATCGCCTGCATCTTGTTCCACAGCGTGTCTTCATCGGCGTAGACAAACTTGGTCTTGGCAGTGCCGGATTCGGCCAGCTTCACGACCATGTGCGCCAGCTCTTCCGCACCCTCGCCGCCCTCAGCCCAATGGCGGGCCAACACCACCGGCACGCCCATGGCGTCCATGTGCGCGCGCAGTGCGTCCAGCTCCTCGGCGGTATCCGACGTGAAATGGTTGATCGAGACCACGCAGGGCACGCCGTAGTTCTCGCGCATGTTGTGCACATGGCGCTCCAGGTTGGCAATGCCGCGCTTGACCGCTTCCACATTGGGCGTATTGAGGTCTTTGGCCTCGACGCCGCCGTGGTGCTTCAAGGCGCGCAGCGTGGCAACCACCACACCGGCATTGGGGCGCAGACCGGATTTGCGGCACTTGATGTCGATGAACTTCTCAGCGCCCAGGTCCGCGCCGAAGCCGGCCTCGGTGACCACGTACTCACCCAGCTTGAGGGCGGCTTTGGTGGCGGTGACGGTGTTGCAGCCGTGGGCAATGTTGGCAAACGGGCCGCCGTGGATGATGGCCGGGTTGTTTTCTAGCGTTTGCACCAGGTTGGGTTTGATCGCGTCTTTGAGCAGCGCGGCCATGGCGCCCTGGGCGTTCAAGTCACGCGCACGGATGGGGGTCTGCTCACGGGTGTAGCCCACGATGATGTTGCCCAGGCGGTCTTTGAGGTCTTTGCGCGAAGTGGCCAGGCAGAAGATGGCCATGACCTCGGAGGCCACGACGATGTCAAAGCCGTCTTCGCGGGGGAAGCCGTTACCCGGGCCGCCCAGTGAGACGACGGTGGAGCGCAGGGCGCGGTCGTTCATGTCCATCACGCGGCGCCAGACGATGCGCCGGGCGTCAAAGCCCAAGGTGTTGCCGTGGTGGATATGGTTGTCCATGAGCGCGGCCAGCAGGTTGTGCGCCAGCGCGATGGCGTTGAAGTCGCCGGTGAAGTGCAGGTTGATGTCTTCCATGGGCACGACCTGGGCGTAGCCGCCGCCGGCTGCGCCACCTTTCATGCCGAAGACCGGGCCCAACGAGGGCTCACGCAGGGCGATCACGGTGCGCTTGCCGATGCGGTTGAGCGCGTCGCCCAGGCCCACGGTGGTGGTGGTTTTGCCCTCGCCGACCGGGGTGGGGCTGATGGCGGTCACCAGAATGAGCTTGCCGTCGGGACCGGTTTGCTTGTTCAACCAGGTGAGGTCGATCTTGGCTTTGTAATGGCCGTAGGGCTCCAGCGCCTCCAGGGGGATGTGTAAGCGTTCCTGGGCCATCTGCATGATGGGCTTGAGCGTTGCCGCCTGGGCAATTTCAATGTCGGATAAGGCCATGGGGTCTCCTGTGTAGATATTCGTTCGCAATCCGGTCCCGCGCGCCCGCACGGAAGCCCTTCATCTTACGGGGGCGCAGCCAGTGTAAAAGCTCCGTAACGGGCTATGTGGTCAATTGTTTGCTTTGATTGCGCCGCGGGTCACAACTTAGGGTGCTACCGCCTGCACCCCGGATTTGGCGAAATCTCCCGCGTACACCTGCAGCAGGCGCTCGGGGTTGAGGTGGCGGCGCAAGGCGGCGTTGACTGCATCCAGGCTGACCGCTGCGATCGCAGCATCCAGCGCGGCGCTGAAGGCCATGGTCCGCCCGGTGGCCATCTGGCTCAGAAGCGCAGAAGCCAGGGAACCGTCCTGGGCGCGGCTGAGCTTGCGCTGCTCCAGCAAGGATTTTTTGGCGTCCATCAGCTCCGCCTCGGTGATGCCGCCGTCCAGCAGGCGGGACAATTCTTCCTGCACACCCCGGCGCAAAACCGCCAACTTGTCCGGCGCGTAAATCGCGTACAGCCGCCACATCGCCACCGGCTCAAAGCTCCCCACCGACAAACTGCTGCCCGCGCCGTAGCTGATGCCGTCCTGCTGGCGCAGCCGCTCAGACAGACGTGACTTGGAGCCGCCGCCCAGGACCTCATCAGCCAGGATCAAGGGCACAAAATCGGGGCTGTCGTCGCGCACAGCCAGCGGCAGCGCAGCCAGATACACGGCGTTGGCCTTGTCCGGGGCTTGCAGCAGCACGTTGCCAGGGCGCTGCGGACGCTGCAAACTGGGCAGCCTTTCGTAGCGTGCTGCACTCTTCCAGTCGCCCAACAGGCCGCTAATCTGGTCTTGCAAGGCCTGCGCGTCAAAGTCGCCCACCACCGCCAGCTCCGCATGGTCTGCGCCATAGAAATGGGCGTGGAAGCGTTTGACGTCGTCCAGCGTGGTGGCACGCAATTCGGCCAGCGCCTCGTCCACACTTTGGGCCGCACGCACGTCGCCGGGCGGGTAGACATCCATCGCCTTGGCGACGGCCTGGCGCGCCATGGCATTGGGGTCTTTGCGCCCCGCCTCCAAGGCGCTGGCGTTTTCCTGCACGGCGCGGGTGAATTCGTCGGGCGCAAAGCGCGGCAAGCGCAGCACATCACGCACCAACTCCAGAACCTGGGCCACATGCTGACGCCGGGTCTCAAAACGCAGCACGACCTGCTGCCCGCTGCCCGACACCGACATCTGGGTGTTGAGCCGCTCCAGCAGAGACGCCAATTCGGCGCGGCTGTAGGCGCCCGCGCCGCGCATCAACAGATCGGCCGCCAGATCAGAGGCCGAAGACTGGCCCATCAGGCTGGCGGCGTCACCCATGTTGAGCCGCAGCTGCCCGCTGACGGTTGCACCCCGGTTTTTCTTGGGCAGCAGCGCCAATTGCATACCGCCGGGCAAGGTCACGCGGCGGGTGCGCTGTTCGATGCTGGCAGGGCTGGCGTCGAAAGACTCGCCGGCCTCCAACGCCGCGCGGCCCTTGTAGTCCCGCAATACCGCATCGAGATCAACCGGCCCCGGGAGCGCCGCCCGCTCGGGCTGGGCTGTGGGAACAAATGCCCCCCAGGTGGCGTTGCTGTCTTTGAAATAATTCTCGGCCACCCGCTGCACGTCCGCGAGTTGCAAGGCCTCGATCCGGTCGCGGGCCACAAAGAACAAGCGCCAGTCGCCATTCGCGATGGAATCGGTCAGACGCAGCGCCAGCGACTGGGGGCTGTTCAGAGTGCTCTCGATATCCGCCAACATCGCGGTCTTAGCCCGTGCCAACTCGGCTTCGGTAAACGGTTGCTGGGCCAGTTTTTCAAGCTGGGCCCGCAGGGTCTGGCGCGCGCTTGCTTCGGGCTGGTCTTTGGCCAGTTCGGCCATGAACAGGATGTAACCGGCCTCGGCCAGCGCAAAGTTCCACGGCCCCACGGAGACAGCCTGCCCGCCTTCCACCAGCGCTTTGTGCAAGCGCCCGTTGGGCGTGTCACCCAGCATCTCCGCCAGCGCCGCCATGGCAGTCGCGTCGGGGTGGCCGGCCGGAGCCGTGTGGTACAGCACGGCCAGCAAAGGCGTGTCACCCACGCGGTTGACCCGTACCTCGCGCGCGCCGTCTTGCACGGGGTCGCGCGTGTAGGCGGGCAGCAGCGCGCGGGACGGCCGCGGTAAGGCCCCAAACGTCGCGTTCACCAGGGCCAGGGTGGCATCCAGATCGAACTTGCCGGCAATCACCAGAACCGCGTTATCGGGCTGGTAATAGTGGCGGTAAAAGGCTTGCAGGTTGTCGATGCGCACGTTCTCCACATCGGTGCGCGCACCAATCGTCGATTTGCCGTAGTTGTGCCAGTCAAAAGCCGCGGCTGCCATGCGCTGCCACAGCACCCGGCTGGCATTGTTCTCGCCCATCTCCATCTCGTTGCGCACCACGCTGAACTCGGTTTGCAAATCGCTTTGCGCAATGCGGCTGTTGACCATGCGGTCGGCTTCCATCTGCAGGGCCCAGCGCAGGTTGTCCTCGCTGGCGCTGAAGGTCTCAAAGTAGTTGGTGCGGTCGTAGGAGGTGGTGCCGTTGAAGCGCATGCCCCGGCGGTTGAGTTCCTGCATGATGTTGCCGCGCGTGGCCGTGCCTTTGAAGACCAGATGCTCCAGCAAATGCGCCATGCCGGTCTCGCCATAGTTTTCGTGGCGGCTGCCCACCCGGTAGGTGATATTGACCGTGGTGGTCGGCTTGGAGGGGTCGGGCGCAAGCAGCACCCGCAAACCGTTGGGCAAGCGGTATTCGCGGATGCCTTCGACTTCGGTAAAAAATTGCGCGCCACCCACAGCGGCGGCCACAGGCCCGGTTTGCGCATGCGCCAACATGCCCAGTGCCATCAACACCCCGGCACACCAACGCACCGCCAAAGCTTTACACATCACACGCTTCTCCATCCAAAGTTACGGTTGCAGCGCCCGGGCGCAGGGGCAATTCTTCCGGCAAAAAGCCCCCCGACTGGTGCGCCCACAGCGCGCTGTATTGTCCGCCCAGCGCCAGCAATTGCTGGTGGGTGCCGGTCTCGACGATGCGGCCTTCATCGAGCACGATCAGGCGGTCCAGCCGGGCGATGGTGGAGAGCCGGTGCGCAATCGCAATCACGGTTTTACCGTCCATCAGCCCCAGCAGCTGCTCCTGGATTGCCAGTTCCACTTCGCTGTCAAGCGCGGACGTGGCCTCATCCAAAATCAAAATCGGTGCGTCTTTCAGAATCACGCGGGCAATCGCAATGCGCTGGCGCTGCCCGCCGGAGAGCTTGACGCCACGCTCACCCACGTGCGCGTGCAAGCCCTCGCGCCCCTGCCAGTCGCGCAGACCCTGCACAAACTCCCATGCCTGCGCCTTGCGCGCTGCCGCCTCCACTTCTGCGTCTGTGGCGTCAGGGCGGCTATAACGGATGTTGGCGGCAATCGATCGGTGCAAGAGCGAAGTGTCCTGCGTCACCATGCCAATGTTGGCGCGCACGCTCTCCTGTGTCGCCTGGGCAATGTCCTGCCCGTCAATCAAAATACGCCCGCTGACCGGGTCAAAGAAGCGCAGCAGCACATGCGCCAGCGTCGATTTGCCCGCGCCCGAACGCCCGATCAGCCCCACCCGCTCGCCCGGACGGATCAACACATCAATATCGCGCAGCACCGGTCGCCCCGCGTCGTAGGCAAAGTTCAGGTGCTCAAACCAGATCTCCCCCGCCGGCACCACCAAGGCCTGAGCCTGCGGCCGGTCCGCCATGCGGTGGGGTACGGCAATTGACTCCATGCCCTCTTGCACCACGCCGATGTTCTCGAAAATACCCGCGACCTCCCACGAGACCCAGCCCGCCGATGTGGTGATTTGCCAAGCCAGCGGAACCGCCATCGCAAACACCGCCACATCCAAGGCCTGCGCCTGCCACAGCCAAATACCCACGCCGGCCGTTCCCACCAACAGCATGGCGTTGAGCAACCACAGCATGGCAATGAACTGCGTGATGACGCGGGAATGCCCGACGATGGCGTCCTGATGCGCCTCCATCACGCCGCGCACATGGCGGTCTTCCGCGCTGGGGCGCGCAAACAGCTTGACGGTGAGAATGTTGGCGTAAATATCGACAATCGTCGCCACCACACGCGAGCGCAAATGCGATGCGTTTTTGGAACGGTCGCGCAGGCGTGGCACAAAGTAGCGCAGGAACAGCGCATACCCCGCGAACCACGCCAGCGTGGGCAGCGCCAGCCGCCAATCGGCCCGCCACAGCAAGACCACCGCAGTCAAGCCATAGACCACGATGTACCAAACGGCCCGCACGCCCGAGACCGCGCTCTCGCGCATGGCGTTGGCGGTTTGCATCACGCGGTTGGAAATACGCCCGGCGAAATCGTCTTGAAAAAACGGCCAGCTCTGGCGCACCACGTGCCAGTGGTTTTGCCAGCGCACCTGGTTGGTAAAGCCCGGCATCACCGTGTTGAAGCGCAGCAGCGCATCGAACACCACCACAGCCGGACGCAACACCAGCATGAACACGGCCATACCGATGAGCATCGGCACCGCCTGCGCCAGCGCCGCCTGCCGGTCCGCCGCACCCAACAAGCCCACCAGCTTGCCAATTAACACCGGCGTCACCGTATCGCTCAGCGCCACCAGCAGGCAGCTGAGCAGCATGGCCACGAAAATGCCCCGGTTCTGGCCGACAAAGTGCCCGTAAAAAGCCAGCAATCCGGTCGGCGGTGCGCCCGGCGGTGGCGGCTCGGTGGCCTGGATGCGGGACTCAAAAACGCGGAACAAGCGGTCGAACATCGACCAACTATAGGGGTTTACCCCCTTCTGCTGAAAAGGGCGCGTCTTTGACCTTTTCCCGCCGACTACACCGGTGCAGCCGCTGCATCGCCCAGCAAATAGGCCATCAATTCCGCCACCGGACGGATCTCCTCCCCAAATGGAAGCGGCGCAGCACCCCGGAAGAACAAGCCCTTGTCGACCTCGCCCGACACAGCATGCCCGAGCTGCTTGTCAATGCAGAACTGGCCTATGGCCGCGCTGCCGTCGCGCAGGCCGCAGTGCGACAGGCAATCAAAAGCCATATTGCAGCGGCTCTTTTTATGCGCCACGTTTTTCAGCTTGTCCTCCAGCAGCATGTAGCGCGCAAGCCAGGGCGTGCGCACCGCGCGGGCGGGGAGACCGGCGGTGCTGATGAACTCCACCATGTCGGACGGTTGGGCGCCGGCCAGCACCTTTTTGAAGTTCGGGTGTGCGTCGCATTCTTGGGTGACCGCAAACGCAGTGCCGAGTTGCACTGCGGACACGCCCAAGGCCTGCAGCCGGGCGATGTCCGCATGGCAGTTGATGCCGCCCGCCGCGATCAAAGGGATACGCCCCTCGATGCCCATGGTCTTGAAAAATTCCAAAACCAGCGGAACCGCCACCTCAAAATCAAAGCGCGTGTCCTGGATATCCGCAATGCGCGCCGCGCCCAAATGCCCACCGGCCAGACGCGGGTGCTCCAGGATGATGGCGTCGGGCAAGCGCCCTTTTTTCTCCCACTTCTTCACCACCAGTTGCACGCCGCGCGCGTCGGACAAGATCGGAATCAGCGCCACATCGGGAAAACCGTTGGCGAGTTCAGGCAGGTCCAGCGGCAAACCGGCACCCACCACCAGCGCCTGCACGCCGCTTTCCAGCGACTGGCGCACGTGCGCGGCGTAGCCGCTGAGTGCCTTCATCACGTTCACTGCCACCACGCCCCGGCCGTCGGCCAGGGTCAGCGCCTTTTGGATCTCGCGGTCCAAGGCCACCAGATTGGCAGCGTT
>RFRO01000049.1 GCA_009924455.1 Betaproteobacteria bacterium | reverse complement strand
GTCAAGCAAGGTTCTATCGTGCTGGTGTTGGAAGGCGAGGGCGCTGCGACGGCTGCGGCACCTGTTCCGGCCGCTGCCCCAACGGCATCGGCACCCGCACCCGCACCCGCCAAGGCCGCTGCACCCCTTGCCGTTGCGCCTGCGCCTGCAGCCTCCGGCTACACCGGCGCGGTGGACATGGACTGCGACGTGCTCGTGTTGGGCGCAGGCCCCGGCGGTTACTCGGCCGCCTTCCGCGCTGCGGACCTGGGCCTCAAAGTCATTTTGGTCGAACGCTACGCCAGCCTGGGCGGCGTGTGCCTGAACGTCGGTTGCATCCCGTCCAAAGCCTTGCTGCATGTGGCAGCGGTGATGGACGAAGTCAGCCACATGGCCGATCTGGGTGTGGACTTCGGCGCACCTGCGGTCAACATCGACAAGCTGCGCGGCCATAAAGAAAAAGTGGTCGGCAAACTCACCGGCGGTTTGGCCGCCATGGCGAAGATGCGCAAGGTCACCACCGTGCGCGGCTACGGCGCGTTTGTCGGCAGCCACCATGTCGAGGTCGAAGAAACCACGGGTAGCGCCCAAGACAAGACCGGCAGCAAAAAAGTCATCGCGTTCAAGAACTGCATCATCGCCGCAGGCTCGCAAGCCGTACGTCTCCCTTTTATGCCCAACGACCCGCGCGTGGTGGACAGCACCGGCGCGCTGGAACTCAAAGAGGTCCCGAAGCGCATGCTGATTTTGGGCGGCGGCATCATCGGCCTGGAGATGGGCACGGTCTACAGCACGCTGGGCGCACGCCTGGACGTGGTGGAGATGATGGACGGCCTGATGCAAGGCGCAGACCGCGACTTGGTGAAAGTCTGGCAAAAGATGAACGCCAAGCGCTTTGACAACATCATGCTCAAAACCAGAACGGTGGCCGCACGCGCATTGCCTGAAGGCATCGAGGTGAGCTTTGAGAGCGCCGAGCCAGGTGGCAAAGCCCCCGAGCCCCAGGTTTACGATTTGGTTTTGCAAGCAGTCGGTCGCACGCCTAACGGCAAAAAGATCGCCGCCGACAAAGCGGGTGTGGCTGTCACAGACCGGGGCTTCATCAACGTCGACATCCAAATGCGCACCAACGTGCCGCATATTTTCGCGATCGGTGACATCGTGGGCCAGCCCATGCTGGCGCACAAAGCGGTGCATGAGGCGCATGTGGCTGCCGAAGTGATTGCCGGTGAACTGCAAGGCAACAAAGAACTGGCTGCTGCGGCGTTCAACGCCCGCGTAATCCCCAGCGTGGCCTACACCGACCCCGAAGTGGCCTGGGTGGGCCTCACCGAAGACCAGGCCAAGGCCCAAGGTATCAAGGTCAAAAAAGGCTTGTTTCCCTGGACTGCATCCGGCCGCGCCATCGCCAACGGCCGGGACGAAGGCTTCACCAAGTTGTTGTTCGACGATTCACCTGAGGCCCACGGCCACGGCAAGATCCTCGGCGGCGGCATCGTCGGCACACATGCCGGCGACATGATTGGTGAGATTGCGCTGGCCATCGAGATGGGCGCGGATGCGGTGGATATCGGCAAAACTATCCATCCGCATCCGACGTTGGGCGAAAGCATTGGTATGGCGGCGGAAGTGGCGCATGGGAGCTGTACGGATTTGCCGCCTGCGAAGAAGTAAGCGGCCTTCCTGTTGAGTTGCGGGTCAGTTCAGGCGTGCATTTCAATCGCTACCTTTTGCCCCGCACGGGTAGCCAGGGTGATGAGCATGTCCAGGCTGAACTTCTCCCACTTCCCCCGTACCAGGTCAGACACCCGCGACTGCGCTACTCCAAAGCGCTTTGCCGCTTGCTCTTGCGTCCAGCCCTCTTGCTGAACCAGCAAGCGCAATCGCCCCATCAAATCAGCGCGCAGTGCCAGCACCGCTGCCTCGCCCTCAGAGAACCCCAGGTCCACAAACACATTGCCACTGGATGGCTGGATATTGGATTGAGTCATGGTTCAGTCTCCTATCTGTTTGTAACGGCCAGCGGCCAAGTCAATGTCATGTTTGGCCGTTTTCTGCGTGGTTTTTTGAAAAGCGTGCAGCACGTACACCGCATCGCCCCTGCTGGCCACGTAAATCACTCGCCACTGCGTACCTACTTTGATGCGCACCTCATACGCACCAGTCCCCACCGTAGGCATGTGTTTGAAGTCGCTGGGCATCAAGCCCAACTGCACCTGCCACAGTTCAAAACCCGCTTGCCGCTTGGCCGCTTCGGGGAATTTGGCCAAATCTTGTTGGCTGCTTCCGATAAATTGAAGAGATTTCACAGCTTGATTATATAAACACTTAGATAAATTCCCCTAAGCTCCGAAGACCTGGGCGTAAAAGTGTGTGACGTTGGAGGTATGCGCGGATGGCGCCCTGCCGGGCTATTTGTTGTCCGGCAGCGGAAGCGGCACCCGACTTCGGGGCGGAGCCTCACATCAATTGGTGACTCCGTGAAGCCGCGATCTCGAGGCCTGTGCCGGGCAGCTGCTCAAGCGCCAGCCCAAAACGTGCGTCATACTTGGCAAACATAATTGGCAGCCCCTATCCGTTTGTCTGTGTACCGGACGAAGCCGGAGATGCAACCAAATGGGTTCTACAACCGCGCCGAGGTCCAGTGATAAAAGCTCGCAATTCAAGGACAACGCCACCATGACACTCCGCCTCTTACTTCTCTTAGCCAGCCTGTTGATAGGCAGCTTGTCGCCCGCGCTGGCGCAGGCGCCCGCCGAGGGCAAGGCCTGCGCGATGGTCGTGATGCACGGCAAGTGGGGTGGGCCGCGTTTCCTCGACGGCTTTGCCCGCGCCATGGCGCCCGCCTGTGACGCCAAAACGATTGAAATGCCCTGGTCTGGTCGCCGTGCCTATGACGCGGGCTACCCGGCAGCCTTGCAGGAGGTCAGCAAGCAGGTGCAGGCTTTTCGCGCGCAGGGCTACCGCCGCGTCTTGCTGGCCGGCCACAGCTTCGGCGCCAACGCTGTCATGGCCTACATGGCCGAAGTGGGTGACGCAGACGGAATCATTGCGCTGGCGCCCGGCCACTCGCCCCGCTACATGTACGAGACCGGCATGGACCGCAGTGCCGTGGATGAAGCCCGCAGCGCCGTTGCCGGCGGCCGGGCGGATGAAAAAATCAAGCTCAACGACATGAACCAGGGTCAGCGCCGTGACTTCAACCTGCCCGCCCAGATATTGCTCAGTTACTTTGATCCGGACGGCCTCGGCCACATGCCCGCCACGGCGGCGCGTTTCAAGCGGGCGGTGCCGTTTTTGTGGGTCATTGGCACGCGCGACCCGCTGTACCCATCGGGTGAGGGCTTTGCTTACGCCTTGGCACTGCCCCATCCGCAAAGCAGCTACCTGGTGGTGCAGGCCGACCACAAAGATACGCCTGAGGTGGCAAGCTCCCAGGTGTTGGCGTGGGTTCGGCAGATTTCCGCGCCCTGAAATGACAAGGGTGCGCGCGCTAGCCGAACAAGTCACCTTGTAGAGACGCGGCCTCGGGCGCGCGAGCCGCTTTCGCTTTGCGCCTTTGCCCCGACGGCGGCAGGCCGCTCTTGCGCGAGCCGTGCTTCTCCTGCACGTCCGCAGCCTCCATCCGGGCCTGCGCCGTTTTGCGCAATCCGTATATCCGCTCTTTGGCGAACGCCATGGCCGCTTTGTCGTCCACGATAGGGAGCGGATAGTCCACGCCCATCCGACAACCGGCCATGTGCTCAACGCTGGGGTCCATCTTCCACGGCTCTGCCAGATAGGGCAGCGGGACTTTGGCCAATTCAGGCACCCAGCGGCGAATAAACAGGCCCTGCGGGTCTTGGTCTTGCGCCTGCTTGGTGGGGGAATACATGCGCAGCGTGTTGATGCCGGTGGTGCCGCTTTGCATTTGCATCTGGCTCCAGTGGATGCCGGGCTCATAGTCTAGAAATTGCCGCGCCAGAAACAGGCCGGTTTCCCGCCAATGCAGCCACAGGTGGTAGCTGGCAAAGCTGACCAGCATGGCCCGCATGCGGAAGTTCAACCAGCCCGTGGCCCGCAGCGAGCGCATGCAGGCGTCGACCATGGGGTAGCCGGTGCGGCCTTCGCACCACGCCTCAAAGTAATCGTTGTTGAACGCATCCTCCCGCAAGCCATCGCAGACGCGGGCGAAATTGTGAAACTCGATGCCCGGTTCGTCCTCCAGCTTTTGCATGAAGTGGCAGTGCCAACGCAGACGCCCTGCAAAACCACGCAGCGCATAGGCCAGATCGCGCTCCGGTGTGTCGCGGATTGCCAGTTCGGTGACTTGGTGCACGGTGCGCAGGGAGAGGGTGCCAAATGCCAGATGCGGGCTCAAACGGCTGCAGCCTTCTTCCGCGCTCAAAGGGCTTGAGAGCGCCTTGCGGTAACCGTACCCGCGCATTTGCACAAAGCTGCGCAGGGTTCGCCGTGCGGCCCGCTCGCCAGCGGCTTGCAAGGTTTTGCCGTGCGGTGAAAGCCCCAGGCCGGCGAGCGTGGGCAGCGCCGGCTGGTCCAGCGGCAGCGCTGCGGTAAAGCTGCCGTCCAACACATGCAAGGGTTCGTCCATGCGCGCCTGCCAGCGCCGGGCCCAGCCTGTGCGGTTGCGCAAACCACGGATGACGCCCGTCTGCGTGAACTGTTGCCACTGAATGCGGGTGGAGGTGCACCAAGCGGCGACCTGCCGGTCGCGCGCGTAAGACCACGCCGCGCCGGTTTCCTCGTGGCTGAGCAGGTGGCTGAAACCGACTTCGTGTTGCAGTTGTGCCAGCACGGCGACGGCATTGCCCACGCGAACCAGCAGCGGCAGGCCGCGCGCGGCCAGGGCAGCGCGCAATTCGGCAAGGCAGGCCAGCGCGAAGTCGACATGGCTGGCGTCGCAGTCAGGGCTATTGAGCCATTCCGGTTCGATGATGAAAATGGCCAACGCATCGGTGTATGCGCGTGCCGCGACCAAAGGCGCGTGGTCATGGACCCGCAGATCGCGCTTGAACCACACCACGGCCCTTTGCGGCGTCACGATGCTGCTTCCCTAAGGCCGGGTATGGGTGGCGCGGTGGCGCAGAAAAACGGCGCTGCGCAGCACCGCATGTTTGGTGCGGCGTCCGGTTACCCGCTGGCGCCACATCCGGAAAGACGACGGTTTCATATGGCGCCGCATCAGGTCGATGACGGCAGATTCATTCAAACCGAATTGGGCTTCTATGGCTTCAAATGCGGTTCGGTCTTCCCAGGCCATTTCCACAATCCGGGAGATGCAGCCAGCCGTGAGCGCAGCGGGGCTGACCTTGGGGCCGGGCGTTGTTCGCTTGTGGTGTGCCATGGATCAGCCGCTCACCAGTTTCAGATCGAAGGCGCGTTCCAGCAACCAGACCAGGGCCACGAGCATGGTGAGCCAAGACCCCAGCCCGAACACGTCGCGCACATACAAGCGGGTATTGCGCAACAAAAAAGCCACGGGTAAAAAGCCCGCGACGATCGCCATCTGCCCGACTTCCACCCCGGCGTTAAAGCCCAGTAACGACAGCACCAGTGCATCGGCCGGTAAACCCAGTTCCCCTAGCACGCTGGCAAAGCCAAAGCCGTGTATCAGCCCGAAGCCGAACGCCACCAACCAGCGCCGGTGTTCCACCACAGGCCACAGGTTATTGGCCGCAGCCAACACGACCGACAGCGCAATGGCCGATTCCACCAAACGGGATGGCAATGAAACCAGCCCGAGTGCGGCGAGCGACAAGGTGATCGAGTGCGCCGCCGTGAACGAAGTCACCACCCATAGCACTTCGCGCGAAGCCTGTGCGAAGCTGGGTACGCCCTGCCAGCGCCTCTCTTGGAAAACCAGTACGGCAGGCAGCAGCAGGGAAAGGAGAAACAAAATATGGTCGAACCCGATCCAGATGTGCCATACGCCTTCGACAAGGTATTGCGTGAACTGCGTCCAGCGCGATGCCTGTGTCGCGCCGAACTGCACTAAGCCGGTGGTAGGCGCCAGCACCGTGGTGTAAGTCGCACCGTCCAAGGTCAGGCGCAACAGGCCACGGTGCAATTGGTCCAGATCAAATAGCAAGCGGTACTGCAAACCTAATGCCCCCGCTGCCGGAGGACAGACTGCGCGCAGGTGCAGCACCGCATAGCCGCCGTCGGTGTGGTCATCGACTTGCAAACCGGTGGACTCCGAGGTGCAGACGCCGCCACGGGTGATAGCGAGCCGGCTCAGGGCCCAGGCTGTGATGTCGCTTTGGCGGGTGCGTAATTCGCCCCAGGTAATTTCGGCGTTGCCATCGCCGTCCAGCCCCAATGCGAAGTCGATATCACGCAACGCGATGTCCCATTGCGCCGTCACTTCTTTGCCTTTGACATCCACCACCAGATAGCTATCGCTGGCTTTGTGTGCCCATGCGGATAGCTGGAACACGAGCAGCGCCAAGAACAGAGCAAGCCGACGCGTCATGGCGTCACCCCGGAGTTTTTGGATGCAGAAGGCAATTGCAGGGTTTGGGCGGCCAATGTCCGCAGGCGCGCATCTTCAAAGCCGCTGCTTTGCAGCCAATCGCGCGCGGGCTTGGCCGCATCTGCGTTACCTGCAGCCAGCGCGGATTCCAACAACACGCGCAGGTCGCGGGGTTCCTTTTGCACCTGGTAGTTGGCAGCGGCCAACTGCACGGCCAGCGCAGAGTTTTTGCGCAGACGCAATTGAAACCGTGCTTCTTCCGCGCGGTGGGTCGTATCACCCCGCAACTTGGCCGCGGCGAACCGGTCGTCCATGTAAGCCTGCGTCAGTCCGGTACAACCGCCATGGAGCACCGGGCGTTGCAGTTTCAGTAATGCAGCGCATTCCGTGCGCGCCTTGTCATACTGCGCTTGCACCAAATAGATGGCGCCCCGCCATGCATGTGCATCCGCCCGTTCGGGGTCTTGGACCAGCGCAGCCGCAAAGTCCATGAGCGCCTGATCAAAGTCGTGGCGGTACTGTGACAACACACCGCGCATCACCAACAAGTCGATGGACATGTTGCGCTCGAACCGGCTGACAACGGCCTCTGCGTAGCCGATGTAGCGGGGATCGCCGCGGGCCTGCGCCATATCAAAGTACGCCTGTGCAAGCGCCGCTGCGGCGGCCGTGTCGCCTGGGGCTTTGTGCGCGCTTGCGCGCATGCTGGCCAGTTCACGTGCCCGGTTGTCAGTCGCACGAAAGGGAAGTTTTTCAATGACGATGGCATCGTCTGGCGGCGTACGCGGAGCCGATTGCGCAGGCACGGCCAACAACGCGCAGGACAAAGCCCATGCCGAACACAATGACCGCTTGCAATATTTGAAATTCATATGTGCGGTACATTCATCGTGCGGCTATTGTGCCGTGATTCACTGATTACCTTCCAGGAAATTGAAGATGAACAAATTACTGTCTACGCTCGTGATGGCGGCCTTTGCAATGGCTTGCGCAACTGCTTTCGCTGGGTCCCACGGCGGTGCGATGTCTGACTAAGACAAGGCTGAATTGACCGAAAAATGCGCCAAGATGGATCCTGCTAAGGCCGACGATAAGTTGAAGGCTGATTGCAAAAAATTGGCTGAGATGAAGAAGTAAGTACTTCTGAATGAATTAAAAAGCGGACCTCGGTCCGCTTTTTTTGTGGCTTATTATCCGATTCATCACGTATTTTTTTAAATGGCGTTGGCGTCCATCTTTGCATGGCGTTTTATTTTGAAAGGTGCACTCCCATGGGTGGCGTAGTCAAGTTGTTTCAGTTCATCATCATTTGGATTATTTTTTTGGTGTGCACGGTAGGTGTCGGTCTACTTTTTATTCCGCTGTACTACTGGTTGGTTTTCGTCGGTGGTGCGGCGCGAGTGGAAAAAGCCCAGCAGAAATTGCAGAGTACGCTGATGAAAGGTGAAACCGTCATCGCCTCTGGCTTGCAGCAGCGCTTGTTCGCTCTTTTTTCGCGGCGTCAGTTGGTTGCCATCACCAGCAGCCGCTTGATTGAAATCAACCGTTCCGTGCTCGGTGGCTTTGCGATGCGCGACTACCAATGGAAAGATTTGCGTGATGCCACGATGGCGGAGAACATCATTCCCAACGTCTTTGGTGCGAAGCTGGAATTGATCTCGCGCGCGGGTGCGGGCAATATCGCCATCGATGGGCTGCCCAGTCCGATAGCCTCGACGATTTACTCCCATGCGCAGGCCCAGGAGCAGGAGTGGGAAGAGAAAAACCGCATCCGTGACTTGGAGGAAAAGCGCGCAAGCAGCGGTGCCGCCGTACTCAATGTGGGCGCAGGCTATGGCAACCAGCGGCCGGATGACGGTGACATGTTCGTGCAACTGGAAAAGGCCAAGCGCTTATTCGATACCGGCGCCATCAGCGATGCCGAGTACCAGGAGCTGAAGGCAAAAATCATCAGCAAAGGGGGCTGAGTCGCCGGTTTTGCGCTGGCCCTCGGTGTGCGTTAATAGCGCTCAGAAAGGGTCTTCGCCATGTCCACTCCGTACCGTTTTTCCTGGGCTCTTGCAGCCGCTTGTGCTGCCGTGTTGCTGGGTGCTTGCAGCATCGACCTTTTGAATACCCGCGCGGGGCGTGAGTTGGCGCAAAAGGCCCAGCCATCCGGCTCGGTCTACACGGGTTGGCGGGTGTTTCAGGACAAATGTGCCGCGTGCCATGGCCCGGCCGGCTTGGGCACTGCGGCGGCACCCAATCTGCTGCCCAAGGTGCGCGACATCGGCCCGCGCCAGTTTGTGGACATCGTCTTGCGGCGCTATGACTGGAATATTCCGGCGGACCGGATCGCCAGCCAAGGCGCGGGGCGCGAGGCACTGATTGAGCAGCTTGTGCAACGGCAGGACTACATGCTGACCATGCCGGTGTGGCAAGGTGAGCCGCGTGTGAGCGCCCACATCGTCGACCTGTACGCCTATTTGCTGGCCCGTTCCGAGGGTAAGCAGGGCACCGAGCGGCCGCAACCATAGAGCCATCGTCTAGCCACCAACTTCTGAGTACTTTCCATGCGCGACGCCATTTTGCAGCTCGGTGAATCCAAAATCCGCGAGGTCGCCAACGCCGGCCTGGGACGCAGCGATGTGCTGGCCTTTTGGTTCGGCGAGAGCGATGAACCCACGCCGGGTTTTATCCGCCAGGCGGCGGTGGACTCGCTGGCGCGGGGTGAAACCTTTTACGCCCACAACCTCGGAATTCCGGCTTTGCGCGAGGCGGTTGCGGCCTATATGTCTGAGCGCCACGGGGTGGTGGACGTGGGTCGCGTGGTCGTGACCTCGGGTGGCGTCAATGCGTTGATGTTGGCCGCGCAGGCGCTGGTTGATCCCGGTTGCCGCGTGGCGGCGGTTACGCCCCTATGGCCCAACCTGATCGCACAAGCCCGCATCATGGGTGGCGATGTGCACACCGTCAGTTTGCGGCCGGTGGGCGGTGCCTGGGTTCTCGATATGCCCGCGCTGCTGCAAGCGGTGACCCCCGGCACGCGGGTGCTGATTTTGAATGCGCCCAACAACCCCACAGGTTGGACGCTGACCCGTGCCGAGCAGCAAGCCATCCTGGACCATTGCCGCAACACCGGCACCTGGATCGTGGCTGATGAGGTCTACGAGAACCTGTATTTCGAACCGACGCCGCATGGCTGCGCGCCCAGTTTTCTGGACCTGGCCACGGCCGATGACCGTTTGGCCGTGATCCACAGTTTTTCCAAGAGTTTTCTCATGACCGGCTGGCGTTTGGGGTGGATGGTGGTGCCGCCCGTCATGACCGCGCAGCTGTCCAAGCTCACCGAGTTCAACACCTCCAGCGTCAGCGTGTTCACCCAGCATGCGGGATTGGCGGCGTTGCAGGGTGAGGCGCAGGTCACGCCGCGCGTGGTGGCCCATTTGCGCCGCTGCCGCGACACGCTGGTGCAGGCGCTGCACACCGTGCCAGGCGTGGAAGTGGCCAGCCCCAAAGGCGGCATGTATGCTTTTTTCCGGCTGGAGGGTCACCCGGATTCGCTGGCTACCGCCAAGCGTTTGGTTGCTGAAGCGGGCTTGGGTTTGGCCCCGGGCAACGCCTTCGCGCCAGAGGCTGATGGCTGGTTGCGCTGGTGCTTTGCGTCGCAGGATCTGAGTCGCCTCACACAGGGTGTGGAGCGGCTGCGCGGATGGCTGCAAAGCCAACCGAGAAACTAAACCGTTCTGCGCAGCGCGGCAAAAAATAGTTCGGCTTGCAAGCGCTCGCCCAGGGTTTGGCGGGCCACGGTTGCGGCCAGAGCCGGGGCCAGCGGACGCAGGGGCAGGCCGGTTTGGCGCGCCAGCACCTCGGCCTGGCAGGCGCGTTCCAGGTAGTACAGATCGTCGTAGGCGTAATCAATCCGGTCGGCACAGACGACGATGCCGTGGTTACCCAGAAAGCCCACATCCGCGCTGTCCATGGCGCGGGCGATGCGCTCGCCCTCGGCATGGTCCAGCGCCAGGCCGTTGTATGCCGCGTCAATGGCCACGCGCCCATGAAAACGCATGGCGTTTTGCGACAAGGTGGTATCGAGTGCGCCCGCGGTGGTGAGCGTGAGCGCGGTTGCGTAGGGCATATGGGTGTGCATCACACAGGCCTTGCGGCAGACCTTGTGGATACCGGCGTGGATGAACATGGCCGAGGGTTCCACCGGGTGACGTCCGGCCAGTTTCTGGCCGTTGGCGTCGACCATGACTATGTCATCAGCCTGCACTTCCCGCCACATCAGCCCGCGCGGGTTCAACAGAAAGCGTCCGCTGGCATCGGGCAACTCCACGCTGAAATGGTTGCATACGCCTTCGGCCAGGCCATGGTGCGCCGCGGCGCGCAGGGCCAGCGCCAGGTCGGCGCGCAGGCTTCGGACGGGGTGGGATAGAAAGTCGTGGTCGTGCATGGGCTGTCCTTGTGTCGCAGAGTGGCAGGGTTTCGCGGGATTCTCTGCTAATCTCAATTCGTCCCCTTTCCCCGAATACGCACCATGACCCACCACGCACATTTCTATATCAACGGCACCTGGGTTGACCCGGTCACGCCCCGCCTGTTCGACGTGATCAACCCGGCCACGGAGTTGGCCTACACCCAAATTTCGATGGGCGGCGCAGCCGATGTGGACCGTGCCGTGGCGGCCGCCCGCGCGGCTTTCCCCGCATTCACGGCGACGGGCAAGGGCGAGCGACTGGCTTTGCTGCAACGGATTCTGGCGGCGTATAACGACCGGGCTGAGGACTTGGCGCGCGCCGTCAGCGACGAGATGGGCGCGCCCATGTCCTGGTCTCGCGATGCGCAGGTCTGGGCCGGGCGTGTGCATCTGGAGGCGACGATTGCTTCGCTGGAGGCCTACGAATTCGAGCACCAGCGCGGCGCGACCCGCATCATGAAAGAGGGCATTGGCGTAGCCGCACTGATCACGCCCTGGAACTGGCCGCTTAACCAGATCGTTTGCAAAGTGGCACCTGCACTCGCAGCGGGGTGCACCATGGTTTTGAAGCCCAGCGAAATCGCCCCTATCAGCGGCATCGTGTTTTCGGAAATCATGCACGCCGCAGGCACGCCTGCCGGGGTCTACAACATGGTCAATGGCGACGGACCTTCCGTCGGGCAGGTGATGGCTGGGCACAAAGATGTGGACATGGTGTCGTTCACCGGCTCCACGCGCGCCGGCGTCATTGTGGCCAAAACTGCCGCCGACACGGTCAAACGCGTGGCGCAGGAGTTGGGCGGTAAGTCGCCCAACATCATTCTGGAGGACGCCGATCTGGAAACCGCGGTGCGCAAAGGCGTGGAGGGCTGCTTCAGCAACACAGGCCAGTCGTGCGACGCACCCACCCGCATGCTGGTGCCGCGCGCCTTGCATGCCAAGGCATTGGAATACGCCAAAGCCGCCGCCGCAGCGCAAATCGTTGGTGACCCGCAGGCGGCCGCGACCACCATGGGCCCGCTGGTGAGCGAGTTGCAATTCACCAAAGTGCAGCGTCTGATTGAGGTGGGTATCGCCGAAGGTGCGACGCTGGTGGCCGGAGGTCTGGGCCGGCCCGCCGGTATCAGCCTGGGCTATTACGTACGCCCCACGGTGTTTGGTGGCGTGACGCCCGAGATGACGATTGCCCGCGAAGAAATTTTCGGTCCCGTGTTGGCCATCATGCCTTACGACTCCGAGGCGCAGGCAATTGAGATGGCCAATGACACCGAGTTTGGATTGGCCGCCTATGTGCAGTCGACTGACCTGGCCCACGCCCGCCGCGTGGCGCGCCAGTTGCGCGCTGGGCAGGTCAACATCAACTACCCGGATTGGGACATTTACGCGCCTTTCGGCGGCTACAAGCAGTCAGGCAACGGGCGCGAATATGCCGATTGGGCGATCCACGATTTCCTGGAACTCAAAGCCATGATCGGCTACGGCGAGGCCGCGTAAGACGGCCTCAGCCGCTCAATTTCCAGGTTGTCAATCAGGCGCGTTGAACCCAGGCGCGCCGCGCCCAGCACAACCAGGGGCACACCGGGCTGGGCGGCTTGCAAATCACTTTGTCGGCGGATGGCGACATAGTCTGGCGCCCAGCCGGCCTCACGCAGAGTCTGCAGCGCCTCATTTTCCAGGTCTGCAAAACTGGTGGCTCCCGCGCGCACGGCTTGTGCACACCGCGACAGCGTCTGCGCCAGCAGGGCTGCTTGCGCACGCTCGGCAACGCTCAGGTAGCCGTTGCGCGACGACATGGCCAGACCATCGTCTTCACGGTGCGTGTCCTGGCCGATCACATCGACGGGCAGGGCAAACTGGCGCACCATCTGGCGGATGATCAAGAGCTGCTGGTAATCCTTTTTGCCGAACAAGGCGCTGCGCGCCTGGGTGCAGGCCAGTAGCTTGAGCACCACCGTGCACACACCGGTAAAAAAACCCGGGCGGTAGTGGCCCTCCAAGATGCCGGCCAAAGCGGGGTCGGGTTGCACGGTGAACGATTGCGGCTGCGGATACAACTCTGCCTCTGAGGGCGCAAACAGCAGGTCGCAACCGGCGGCTTCCAGTTGCGCGCAGTCGGCTTGCAGGGTGCGCGGGTAGCTGTCGAAGTCTTCTTTGGGGCCGAACTGCAAGCGGTTCACAAAAATCGTCGCCACGGTCAGGTCGCCCAGCGGTTTGGCAGCCCGCACCAAGGCCAGATGTCCGGCGTGCAAATTGCCCATGGTCGGAACCACAGCGGGATGGCGGAAGGGGAGCAGCTGCCGGCGCAGATCCGCCAGGGTGTGAACAATGCGCATACGGGGTGCGGATTACCAGGCGTGCAGTGCGTTGTCCGGAAAAGTGCCGTTTTTGACTGCGGCCACATAGGCTTCCATGGCACCGCGGATCGAGCCGCCGTCGGCCATGAAATTGCGCACAAACTTGGGCATCTTGCCCAGGTTCACACCCAGCATGTCGTGCAACACCAGAACCTGCCCGGCCGTGCCTTTGCCCGCGCCGATGCCGATGGTGGCGCAGTGGGGCAGCGATTGCGTGACCGATGCGGCCAATGCGTGGGGGACCATTTCCAGCACCAGCATGGAGGCGCCCGCGTCCTGCAGTTCCTGCGCGTGCCGTCGCAGGGTGTCGGCACTGGCGTCCGATTTGCCCTGCACCCGGTAGCCACCCAGCGCGTGCACGGTTTGCGGTGTCAGCCCCAGATGCGCGCAGACCGGTATACCGCGCTCGACCAGAAAGCGCACTGTCTCGGCAGTCCAGCCGCCGCCCTCCACCTTCACCATGTGGGCACCGGCTTGCGACAGCACCACCGCGCTGCGCAGGGCTTGTTCTTTGGATTCCTGGTAGGTGCCGAAAGGCATGTCGGCGATCAGCCAGGCGGTCCCCTGCGCACGGCGGATGCCGCGTGAGACGCTCTCGGTGTGGTAGCGCATGGTCTCCAGGCTCACACCCACGGTGCTGGGCAGGCCCTGGCAGACCATGCCCAAGGAGTCTCCGATCAAAATGCTTTCAACACCGGCGGCGTCGGCTACTGCCGCGAAGGTCGCGTCGTAGGCTGTCAACATGGTGATTTTTTCGCCGCGCGCCCGCATTTCCAGCAGGCGGGGCAGGCTCACAGGCTTGCGGTTGGCCATGGGAGAGGCCGGTGGCAGCGTGCCGTAGGGCGTGGATTGGGCGGGGTCTTGG
>RFRO01000048.1 GCA_009924455.1 Betaproteobacteria bacterium | reverse complement strand
TCAGGCTCCAAGGCTTCAATGAGTTGGGCCGAGTTGGTGTCCAAAGCCGTCATCAAAGCTGGCGCCGGATCGCTTGCGGGGGCTGCCGTGCCGATGTCCACAGTATCGTCAGCCGGTGCCGGCCCGGATGCTGCACTGGCGTTAGCGCCATTACCCACCATACCGAGTGCCAACTCCCTAGCCGGAGCCAATGCAGCCGGGTTGGATCTGCCGATTGGGCTGGCCGCGCCCAAGAGCGGCGAACCCGCCGCCTTTGATCCGCTGCAAGCTAAGCCGCTCGCTACCCCGCAGCCCCCGGAGCGTGCTGACGCTGCGGCCTCGCCTGAAATCGCAGAGGAGATCTGGACTGTGGAGGTGCCCGCCGGGCTAGACCTGGGCGCTCTCACTGATCACGTTAGCGCGCCGGTTGCCGAGCCGGGCGGTTCTCGTCAGGGTCACGCTCCTGCCGCCGCACCCACGCCACAAGCTGCGGCCGATGCCGCGCGCGCCGCGCTCCATGAGCGGGCCGAACAGACGCAGGTCCTGGCAGACCGCATGGGCCAGGCCCTGGCCAACCGTTTGATCGGTCAGATTGAGAGGGGGCAATGGAAGTTGCAAATGCGCTTGCAGCCCGAAGCCCTCGGGCGCGTGGAAGTCGCGCTCGACATGCACGCCGGGGGGCTGGACGCTGTCTTCCGTACCGACAACGCGCTGACCCAAGATTTGTTGGGTCAAGGTGCGCAGCGTTTACGGGACGCGCTAAGCCAATCTGGCACAACTGTTGCATCAGTCACCGTACATGCTGATGCGCGTGGGCAGTCTGGCGGGAATTCGACACCCCAAAAACGCCAGCCTGCGCCCAAGCAGTCAGCAGCTCCCGCCGCAGTGGGCGCGGTGCCTACCAAGGCGGCCCGTTACACTGGCGGGGTTGCTGAGGGGCTTAACGTGTTGGCGTGAGGACCCTTTTTTCGTAGAAATCAAACGTGTGGTGTCTATGGGCACCCAGACCGAGAGGTAAGAAATGGCTACAGCAGCACCTGCAGCGCCCGCTCCCGCCGAAGAAGGCGCGGAGGCGAAGCCAAAATCAAAGCTGGTTCCCCTGATCCTGGCGGTGACAGCGCTGATCGTGGTGATCGTCATCACGATTGGCCTCACTCTGTGGCTGAGCGGATTTTTCGCCAAGCCCCCGGTCAATGCGGATGCCGTACTTGAGCAAGGTGCTGAGCACGAAGCGGCTGCCGAGGGCGGCCATGGCGATAAACCCGCAGAAGGCGGCCACGGTGCACCGGCAGAAGGTCACGGCGAGAAGCCCGCAGAGGGTGGACACGGCGCTCCGGCAGCTGGACACGGTGAGAAAAAGGCCGAGGCCGAAAAGCCATCAGGTCCTCCCACACTCAAGAAAAAGTCACCCGACAGTATGCAGTTTGAGTACAGCTACTTGCAGCTGGACAAGGACTTCCTCGTCAACCTGATGAGTTCGAAGAAGGTGATGTCGGTGCAGATCGCCATCATGACCCGCTACGACGACCGGGTGTTTGAGAACGTCAAGAAACACGAGCTGATTTTGCGCGGCGTGATGCTGGACATCATGCGCATGACGACCGAAACCGATTTGACCAAACCCGACTTCCGCAAGGAACTGGCTGCCAAATTGCGCGACGCCATGAATACCCAGTTGGAAAAATACGAAAACTTTGGCGGTATTGAGGAACTCATTTTTACCGGCTTTGTTGTTCAATAAGCGCGGGGGTGGCGTTCACGTATGGTCGATAACCTGCTCTCTTCGGAAGAACTTGCCGCGCTGACCGAGGGTGTGAACGACGGATCGATTGCGGTCGATACCGGTTTCAATACAGCAGCCCGGGTCAAAAAGCACGACCTGGCCAGTGAAGACAGTTCGCTCGGCGTCAACACGTCGTCGATCGACATGATCAATGAGCGCTTCATCCGGACGTTCCGGCTGGCGCTCATGGAAGTGTTGCGCACCAGCCCCAAGATCAATCCCACCAAAGTGCAGGTCGTCAAGTTTGGCGACTACTTGCGTGAGCTCAAAGCCCCGCTGTCCGTTAATGTGATCCGCATGAACCCCTTGCGCGGGTTCTCGACCATCTTGATTGACCCGTCGGTCATTTTCAGTTCCCTGGACAGTTTCTTCGGCGGTTTTGGCAAAGGCACGCTGGGCACCCTGTCCGCAGGCCGCATGTTCACGCCGATGGAAGCGCGCATCATCAACATGATTCTGGACGCGGCATTCAAAACATTGCGCGAAGCCTGGGCGCCGATTCTTCCCTTGGATTTTGAGCTGGTCAGCCAGGAGATCAACCCCCAGTTCGCCCAGATTGCCGACGAGAATGACCTCGTCATCTTGAGCCGTTTCGAGACCGAGACGCCGACGCAAAACGTGGGATTCATCGATATCGTGCATCCCTATGTGGCGCTCAAGCCGGTGCGTGAGTTGCTGCGCAGCCGGCTGCAGGCTGGTGACGGGAACGAAGAGTCGGATAAGGCGTGGCGCGACGAATTGGAATTGGCCGTGGGCGGTGCATCACTGGATTCCCGTGTGGTGCTCGGACAGATTCACACCACCTTTCGGGCCGTGGAGGCGATGCAGCCGGGCGATATCTTGCATTTCAAGAAGCCTGAGTTGGCGACCTTGCAGCCCAATGGCATCCCCGCATTTGAAGTCCGCATTGGCACGGTAGGTGCCCAGGTTGCGGTGCAGGTTGAGCGCGCCGTAGCCCCCGGCGGCAAATAATTGAACCGCCTTTGAGCGATCCACAGGAGCCACACCATGAACGACACCACCGACGAAGCGGCTTTGGCCGAAGAGAGCAACCAGATCAATGCCGAGGTGCTGCAAAACATCAGCGTGACGCTGAGCATTGAAGTGGGCCGCGCCCAAATCAAGATCAAAGACCTGATGCGCCTGACCCAGGGTAGTGTCGTGGAGCTCGACCGCGTGGCGGGTGAGCCACTGGATTTGTTGATCAATAACACCGTGGTTGCGCAGGGCGAAGTGGTGCTGGTCAATGAGCGTTACGGCATCCGGCTGACCCGTGTGGTGCCGGCTTCTGAACGCATGAAAAACCTGTAACCCTGACCTTGCACCCATGACCACCGCCCCTCCCATCGACTGGCTGCGCATGGCTGGCAGCTTGCTGCTGGTGATAGGCCTGTTACTGGGCATGTTGTGGATGCTCAAGCGGCTCAAGGCTTTGCAGGAAAAACACAGCGGGCCCCGCCACATGGAATTATTGGAAACGCTGAGCGTGGGGGTGCGCCAGAAAATCGCCCTGGTGCGGGTGGGAAGCCGCCAGGTGCTGGTCGGTATGACGCCCGGTCAGTTCACGGCTCTGGGAAGCTGGGATACCGCCACCGGCACCGGTTCCGCGCCCTTACCAGCCTCGACGCCGCAGGAGCAGACGCCATGAAGACCTGGCTGCGCTGGCGTTGGGTCGCCTTGGCTGTAGCGGCTGTGCTGCTGCCGGCTGTGGCCTGGGCCCAGGGCATACCGCTGGTGAACGTGAGCAACTCGGGCAAAGACCTGCAGTACAGCCTGTCTTTGCAGTTGCTGGCCTTGATGACCACTCTGAGTTTGCTGCCATCGCTGCTGCTCATGATGACCTCTTTTGTGCGCATCATCATTGTGATGTCCATCTTGCGCCAGGCTTTGGGTACCGGTCAGACACCGCCCAACAACGTACTCGTTGGTATTTCTTTGTTTCTGACGATCTTCATCATGACCCCGGTCTTCAATGACATCTATAAGAACGCAGTCGTGCCGTATATGGAACAGGGTATGAAATTTGACAAAGCTCTGGCGGCTGCGGAAACACCTTTGCGCGGTTTCATGACCAAGCAGACCCGGGAAGACGACATTGCGCTTTTTATGCAAATGACGCGCAAGGGGGATGTTGAGAGTGCGGATTCCGTTCCGTTCACGACCCTGGTTCCTGCCTTCATCACCTCGGAGCTCAAGAGCGCTTTCACGATCGGGTTCTTGATCTACATCCCCTTCGTGGTCATTGATTTGATTGTCGCTAGCGTGCTCATGGCCATGGGTATGGCCATGCTGTCGCCCATGATGATTTCCATGCCATTTAAATTGATGCTGTTTGTGCTGGTTGACGGATGGAGCCTGTTGATGGGCTCGCTGGCGGCCAGCTTTGTCACCTGAGGAGGATGTATGGACATTGCGACTGTGATTGATTTGGGGCATCAGGCGCTGTGGATGACGGTCGTGGTCTCCGCGCCGATTCTTGCCGTGGCATTGGCCGTGGGCTTGTTCATCGGCATCATCCAGGCGGCGACCTCTGTCAACGAGGCAACGCTGAGTTTCATCCCCAAGGTGGCTGCCGTCGGGATCACGCTGGCGATCGTCGGGAGCTGGCAGATTGCGACCATGGTGGAATACATGCGCAGCATGTTCCAGCGTATTCCAACCCTGTTCACCTGAAGCCCACACCGCGCACGGGAGCATTCAGCACCATGGACGTTTTGGCCAGCGACATCGTGCAACGCTTTTATCTCTTCTTGTGGCCCATGCTGCGGATTTCGGCGTTGATGCTCTCCGCCCCCATCTTCTCGCTGCGCGCGCTCAATGTGCGCCTGCGCATTTTGCTGGCCGCAGCCCTGACGTGGATGGTCTTCCCCCTGCATGACTGGCCAACCATTGACCCGGTCTCGGCCACCGGATTGCTGGAGATGTTCAACCAGATTGGCATCGGTTTGGTCATGGGGCTGACCTTGCAAATTTGCACGGCCGCCATGGTGCTGGCCGGGCAGTCCTTGTCGAACTCCATCGGCTTGTCTTTTGCCAGCATGATGGACCCCAACCTGGGCAATGTGCCGGTGCTGGCGCAGTTCATGGTCATCGTCTCGACCCTGATTTTTATTGGCTTGGGCGGGCACACGTTGTTGATCGGCATGGTGATGGACAGCTTCAATACCTTGCCGATCGGCAAAGGCCTGCTGACCGAGGGCGCATGGGCGCACTTTGTGGTCTGGAGTTCGATGATGTTTCTGGGCGCGGTTTTGCTCGCCCTTCCGGTCATGATCATCATGCTGTTTGTCAACTTGGGCCTGGGTGTGGCCACCCGCGCCGCACCGAGTTTGAATATTTTTTCCGTCGGCTTCCCCGCCATGATGATCATCGGATTCGGCGTGTTGACGATGGCCCTGCCGGCTATGGCGGGACGTGTGCAATGGATTTGGTTGCAGGGCTTCCAAGAAGTCCGTGCCCAGCTGGGTCTGGGCTAGAGGCGGGCCATGGCAGACGAAGACGAATCACAAAGGACCGAAGAACCGACGGCGCGGCGTTTGAGCCGCGCCCACGAAGAGGGCCAATACCCCAGCTCGTCCGAGGCCACGGGTGCTGCGGTTGTGCTGGGCGCGGTGGCCATGCTGGTCTACATGGGTGGAACATGGTTCAACCAGATTGCCCGCGATTTTTCTGCTGGATTCACGTTTGATCGCAAGACCTTGGACACGCCGATGCTGCTGCCGGGTGTGTTTGCCAGCCAGCTGACCAATGGGCTTTTGATGCTCTTGCCTTTGCTGTTGTTCACCGCGGTGCTGGCCATCGCGGGCTCTGGTGTGACGGGGGGGTACCATTTTTCCATGGCGGCTATCGCCCCCAAATTTTCCAAGCTGAACCCCTGGAACGGCATCAAGCGCATGGTGGGAACCGAGGCACTGGTGCATCTCATCAAGTCAATTTTGAAGTTCAGCCTGGTGACATTCGTTCTTTACTGGATGCTGGAGCGCCACTTTGCGGCGCTGATGTCCGTAGGTAGCCTGGACGTGGGTCCGGCTATGGCCTTGTCGGGCAAGCTGATCTCGGATTCGATGCTCTGGCTCGCGGGAAGCTTGCTGTTGATCGCTTTGATTGACGTCCCGTACCAGCGCTACAGCTTCATGAAGCGCATGCGCATGACCAAGCAGGAAATCAAGGACGAGCACAAAGACATGGAAGGCCGCCCGGAGGTGAAGCAGCAAATCCGCCGCCGCCAGCGCGAGGTGGCCACCCAGCGCATGATGCAGAAGGTTAAGGACGCGGACGTGATCATGATTGCCTATGTGTTCAGCTTGGCCCAGATTCAACCCGGCGCGAACCCGATGGCCCGCCCGGTGCCGAAAATCCCGGAGGCCATGTTGTTTGACACCGAAGGCAAACCCTTGGTTGCGGGGGCTGCAACATGAGATCTCCCTTGACCTCCCGCTCGGAAGAGTTCGACAGCCGCGCCCCTTTGCTGTTCCGCGCAGCAGATATGTTGCGCCTGGAGGGTGTGGTCGCCGCTGTGACGCAGGACGGCATGAGCCTGGCGCTGGTGAGCCGGCATGAGGCGATCCTGGACCATTACGGCAAGATTTTGGTCGAACGCTTGCGTGCAGTGGCCCCCGAAATCGGGATCGAAATTTATTTTCCGGCGAGCGCCGAGGCCTTGCTCGCCCGCTTCAACGCGGCATTGAGCGACTACACGGTGCAGCAGGCGATGGAAGCCAACGTGCCGATTGCGCCGCCCAAGATCTGGATCGTGCACGACGCGTCGGCCTTGCCGGACCATGAAATCCAGCTGCTGGCCCGCCTGGTTCAGCATTTCCCGGGCGCCAACATCCGCGTGGTGATGCTCCTGCCGCAGGGCAGCAAAAAACAGAAGCTGCTGATTTCGTTTGGCCGCCGGATTCTGAATTGGGAAATCGATCCGCCGACGCCTGAGCAGGCGGACAACATGCTGGCCCAGGCCCAGGTCCAAGGCGGCGAGGGTGCCGTCCGCGCGCTGCTGCAAAAAATCGCGGTTCCCCTGAATGCGCCACCCAAGCACGTGCAGGAGGCGGACCCGCAGGACGAGCCGCCTTTGTTTGCGCCCACGCCCGCCGCGCCGCCATCGCCGGTTGCAACGCCCGCGGTGCCACCGCCGCCGACCGAAGAGCCAGTCGCTATTCCTGCCAAGCCCAAGGCTTCCACATCCTGGATGCCCTGGTTCTTGGGTATTGGCGCCTTGTTGGTGGTATCGGCGGCTTCTGTGGCCATCTTGCACCGCGAGGCGGTGGTCCGTTGGTTGGGTGGTGCGCGGCATGCCGATGCCCCGTCTGCTGCGGCCGCGCCGCCAACGTCCGCTTCCGGCCCGAGCACGGTTGTCGCGGCTGTTCCGGTTACCAGCGTGACCGTCACGGGCGCGTCGACTTCACCCGTGCTGGCCGCAAGCGCGGCATCCCCAAGCCCTGCGCCTGCGGCGGCTCCCCCGCAGCCGGAGCGCAATGCAGCCAGTGAAGAAGTCGTGATCGCGCCGGCGCAAATCCGCGCCGGCCAGAGCTGGGTGCAGCAAATGCCGGCGGGGACTTTTCTGGTTCAGCATGTGATCGTGCCGAGTTACACCGAGGCCAACCAGTGGATGCAAGCCCACACCAACCTCAAGCGTGCCCATTTGGTGGCCTTCTATTTGCCCAACGACAGCAACACGCAGTTCTGCGTGGTCTCCGGCCCGTTTGAATCGCTGGCACAGGCATCGGCCTATGTCCAGAACCCCAATGTCCCGCGCGGCAGCCAGGTCCGCTCTGCGCGCTACATGAAGGAACAATTCACACCGGAGTCAGCGAACGCGTACGCTGAAAAACGCCTGGAGAACCGACGGTGAGTGAGCCACAAGTCATCCGCAGCGGCGCCGCCCATGAGGTATCGGTCGCGCCCGGCAGCACGGTTGCCAAAAGCCATGTGGCCGCCCCCCGTGAGACCGTGATTCGGCAAAACCCCGTGGTGGACGCCGAGTACGTCGCCGAAGGCGATCTCACGGATCCCAAGGCGCTGTCGCTTGGCCAGCCCAAGCCGGACGCGGCTGCCCGTGAAAAACTTGCGGTTGCACAGAACCGCGGCCGCTTGTTCACCGCCGAACCGACTGCGCCGCCCCCGGCTGCGGTAGCGCAAGACGAGGCCGACGAGCCGGAGCCGGAGATGAACTTCCCCGCACGCTTGATACACCTCCATATGGAAAACGAAAAAATGCGCGCCGTGTTGGACGACCTGGAGCACACCCTAGAGGCACCATAAGCCCCAGGCCCTGTACCCCCTTATTTGAGAGACGCCTATGAGCCAAGAAGACGCTGCCACCCCGCCAGTCACTGAGGCTGTGGAGCCATCCGATCCCGGGCCTGCGCCAGAGGTCCAGGAGGATCCCCCGTTCCTGGCCGACGAAGGCCCTGCGGACAGCGCAACGCCACCCACTGAGCCGCGCGTTTTTGATGCCCAGGCCCATGCGGTGACCGCCACCGCCGTGGAGAAGGTCCTGGCTGATCTGCACGACAAGGAAGTCGAAGAAATCAACCAGCTGAAGTCCAGTCTGATCGACTCTGCGGAGTTGGCCACGCGGGCCTCCGGTTTGGCGGCACTGGCCGCCGGCACCATGCAAAAGGCCACCAACAAGCTCACGGAGACCTATGGGGCAGCCCAGAACCTGGGGATGATTTGTCTGGCCGTGTTCGTCGCCTTGGCGGTTGTGGCCATCACCTTGTTCGGCTTCATGACCTACCGTTTGCAAGAGCGTGTGGCGCAGCTGGACGCCATGCTGGTAGCGGTTGGTAAGCGGGTGGTGACGATGGACGATTCCATCGAACTGTTCAACAACACCGGAACGCTGCTGGGCGATGTGTCGCAGAAGCAGAGCGGTTTGATGACCTCGCAAAAGCAGCTCGAGTCCCGGGTTGACGATGTGTCCAAAGGTCTGGGCAACATGATCGATGCGATGTCTAAGAAGCCCGCAGCCGAGGGCACCAAAGTCCAGGATAACACCAAGCAATTGCAGCAGGCGCTGGACCAGACTACCAAGCAAATACAGGCACTCGAGCAAAAAATCCAAGCCCAGGGTGAAACCTTGAAACAACTCGCCGCCCAGGGCCAAAGGCCTGTCGTGGTGCAGACAGACGCAGCGGCGCTGAAGAAAGCGGCCGAGGCGGCTGCGAAATCCGTCAAAGACAAAATCGACCAGGAAGCCGCTGCGCGCGCCGCCGCTGCGCCGCCGCCAGCACCGCCGCCCAAGCCGCGCGAGCGTCCGGTTCAGTATCCGCGCCCGGGCGAATAGCCCGGCGCCCTGTCGGGCCGACGCAGCTCAATCGCTGCGCAGTCCGAACTTCTGAATTTTTTCAATCAGGGTGGTGCGCTGCACGTTCAGGATGCGCGCCGTTTGCGACACATTGCCTTTGGTGCGGCTGAGCGCCTGGGCGATCAGGTCGCGTTCGATTTCCGCCAAGCGGTGCTTGAGCGAAAGCCCCTCCGGAGGCAGCACCGGCAGGCCTTCGGACAAAAAGGTCATGTGCTCGACCTCGTTGTGCAAGGCCGGCTCATCCGGCTCTGTCTCATCAAAAATCCCACCCGCGCTCGGGTTGTCCTGGTTGCCCAGTAGCACCGCCGATTCCTCAAACTCAAGGGGCAGCGAGGGGTTCTGGTCCGACACGGCTTTGAGCGCGGCCAGACCGCGGGGCAGCAGGCTGGAAGCAAAGTTGCGTAACTCCAGTTTTTGGCCGGCAAACAGCGTGCTGAAGCGGTCAATCAGGTTGGAGAGTTCACGCACATTGCCGGGCCAGGCGTAAGTTTTGAGTGCCTCCATGAAATCCGGGGCAAAGCTGATCGGCGCCTCGCCGCTGGCGGCATGGTGTTTGGCGAAAAAAGTCAACAAGGTGGGAACGTCTTCGCTGCGTTCGCGCAACGGCGGCGTGTTCAAGGGCAGCACGTTGAGGCGGTAGTACAAGTCTTCGCGGAAGCGCCCGGCAGCGATTTCCGCTTCCAGGTCGCGGTGGGTTGCAGCAATTACGCGCACATCCACGGCCACAGGCCGGGTCCCGCCCACCGGATCGACCACGCGTTCCTGCAAGACCCGCAGCAGCTTGACCTGCAATTCCAGCGGCAGGTCGCCGATTTCATCGAGGAAGATCGACCCGTTGTGGGCCAACTCAAAGCGGCCTACGCGGTCGGTCACTGCACCGGTGAAAGCCCCTTTCTTGTGGCCGAAGAGTTCGCTCTCGATCAGGTCTTTGGGGATGGCTGCGCAATTGATAGGAACGAAATTCGCGCCCGCACGCGGCGACAGTTCATGCAGTGAGCGCGCCACAATTTCCTTGCCGGTTCCGCTCTCGCCGGTGATCAGCACCGTCGAGTTCGACGCCGCGACCACAGGCAGCAAATTGCGGATCGCTTTGATCGCGTCGCTCTCGCCGACAAAATTCGGCACGTTGCGGGCTTTTTGCGTAGTCAAAATGTTTCTGTGTGAACAAGGCGACGGCCAGGGGAGAAGGGCGTTGCACGCACCATTTCCAACGAATCTGCATGATAGCAGCCACTGTCGACAAGTGGACACTTTTTCACGCATACACAATTTTGACAAGCTTTCGACACCCGCCGCCCGATTGCATAATGCGTTTCGCCCTATTTTTTCCACTGCATACTTTGCCGCGAAGCCGCATATGACCCTTGCATTGGCAGACCCTCGCAGCGCCGCCCTCACTAATTTGGGGAGCATGTATGCCCAGGGCCTGGGTGTTCCGCAGGATTTCGGACAAGCGCTGCAGTGTTACGAATCGGCTGCCATGCGCGGACAGGCGCAGGCCCAAGCCAACCTGGGCGTGATGCACGCCCACGGTCAGGGCGTCCCACAGGACTTTGAATCTGCAGCCCGCTGGTACGAGGCCGCCGCCGCACAAGGTGAGCCCGCTGCCCAATCCCGCCTCGCTGTGTTTTACGCCAACGGACTGGGTGTGGCGCAAGACTTTGACCGCGCACGGGCGCTGTATGAACAAGCTGCCGCCCAGGGCGACCCCTTGGCCCATGCGAACCTGGGCATCATGTTCGCCAACGGCCAGGGCGTGCCCCCGGATCCGCTGCGCGCGCGCGACCATTTGACCCAGGGCGCTGCTTCCGGTGAGCCTGCAGCCCAATACGGCATGGGTGTTTTGAGCGCCCAGCAGGTACCGCCGGACTGGGCGCAGGCGCAGGAGTGGTACACCCGCGCCGCAGAGCAAGGGCATGTCCGGGCCCAATTCAATTTGGGCCATCTCTACAGTGTGGCCGCCGGTTCCGCGCACGACTTTGACCAGGCATTGCACTGGTACGGCAAAGCCGCCGCCCAGGGTGACCCGGCCGCGCACTACAACCTGGGTGTGATGTACAGCAGCGGCACCGGCGTGCCGCGCAATCCGGCGCAAGCAGCGGAGCATTACCGCGTGGCTGCCGGCCTGGGCGAGGTGTCGGCCCAGTTCAACCTGGGTGTCATGGCGCTGACGGGCGAGGGCATGGAGCAGGATTTCGCGCAGGCGCTGGCCTGGTTCGGCCAGGCTGCCGAGCAGGGCGACGCGGTGGCGCAGCTGCAGATGGGGGTTTTGATCGCCAATGGCCAAGGTACCCAGGCGAATACCGAGGTCGCTTGCCAGTGGCTGCAATTGGCGGCGCAGCAGGGCGAAGCCAATGCCTGGTTCAACCTGGGCCAGTTACACCAACGGGATCAACCGGGCGGGCCGCGCCTGCAGCAGGCCTTGGCGGCTTACCGGGCCGCAGCGGCCATGGGCTTTGCCCCGGCACAGGCGGCTTTGGGGTGGATGTACGCCAAGGGCGAGGGAACCCTGCAGGACTTTGTGAAGGCGCACATGTGGTTCAACATTGCTGCGGCAGGCGGCAACGCCGCCGGGGTCGAGGGCCGTGAGTTTGTGGCTGCGCGGATGTCCGCCCAGCACATTGCACAGGCCCAGGATCTGGCGCGCGAGGCCCAGAAGAAAAACCTGCAAGGCTATGACTGAGGCCTTTTTCCACCAGGAATGGGCGCACCTCGAAGATGCCCTGGCCCGCACCCGGAGCCGGGTCACCCTGCGATGCAAGCACACGGTCGCACGTGTGGTGTTTGATGCCTTGGTCCAATGCCGGCGCCAAGGCGCGCAGGTGCAACTGTCGCTGCCCGATACCGCATTGAACCGCCATTCCGCTATCGCCTGGGAGCGCCTGAGCGCCATTGGCGGACAGATTGCGTGGCGCCAACCGGCGTCTGAGCTGACGGCTGCGGATGGTTCCTTTCCCGCGCTTGCGCTGGTGTTGGACGACGCGCAGGTTTTCACCGGCAAACTCGGCACGGGCATCTGCCCCGCTGATGACGCCTCCGAAGTGCCCGGCTTGCTTGGTTGGAGCGACGCCGATTTTGTGCGCCAGACGCGGCAGGTCATTGATGACGAGGCCGGCTGGAGCGTGGTCGAGGTGGACCTCGGCGCGGCCCTTTCCGCGTCCAACGCGGTTCAAATCCGGCGGGGCGGTGGTGCGGCGCAACAGGCATGGTTGGCGGGGGTGTTGCAGCACCATGCGCTGGCGACCCAGGCTGAAATTGCCGAAACCCAGCGCCAGATGGCCTTGTTCGACCACGCACAAGAACAGTCGCTGGGCCCCTTGATGCGTGACTATCTGCGCGCCAAGGCCTTGTATCTGCAGCAACTGGCCCTGCAAGACCAGGCCGCGCGCGAAGAGGCCCGCGCCGCGCAGCAGCGCTGGAACGATTACGAAGCCTCGCAAGCCGCCGCTGACCAGGACGCCGGACCGCTGACCCTGGACGACGACGCCTTGGACCAGATCAAACAGCTGTACCGCAGACTGGCGATGCAGTGCCACCCGGACCGGGTTGCCGACGCCGACCAGGCGCGCGCTGCGCAATTGTTCCAGTCCCTGCAAACCAGTTACCGCCGCGGTGATATGGCTGCTTTGTATGCGCTGCAGGAATCGGTGGCGCGGGCCGGGTTTCAGACGCTGGCTAGCGGGGAGAGCCAACAATCTGACGCCGCACGTCCCACGCAAGCCGCCGATGCGCAGGTGGCACACGAGGAACAGGCGGCATTGGAGGCGCGGCTGCGCGCGCTGCGCAGCGCACTGGGCCAACGCCATGAAGCGCTGGAGGCGCTGCGCACCTCGGCGACCTGGCGCACCTTGAGCAGCCAGCCCAATTGGGACGTCTGGTTCGCCCAGCAGCAGCAGTATTTGCAGGGCGAGCTGCAGCGTTTTGAGGCGGAGTTGCACACCCGCGCGCCGTCAGCACCCGACCCGATGGCGCATGCCTGATTCCGCCCGACCGGCGAGCGCCTTGCGCACCGTGCCCGCGCAGGCGCTGACGGCGGCCAGCGCCAACCGCCTGGACCTGGTGGCGCAAACGCTGGATGACGTGCAGCAGCGCGAGACGCGGGCGTTTTTCGAGGCCCATCTGTCTTTGCTGCAGCATGGTGTGCAAAACCACTATCCGCTGGACGCGGAACTGCTGGCGGCGCACGCCATGCGCTGGGATTGGCGGCGTCTGAGCGCCAGCGCGGCCATACCCTGGTCGCTGGATCTGCTGACCCAGTTTGAAGACTGCTGGGACTGGGACACCTTGAGCAAAAACCGTTACCTGCCCTGGTCAGGCGCTTTGCTGCACGCTTTTGTGCGGCGCTGGAACTGGGGCCTGCTCAGCGGCAACCCGGCTTTGCCCTGGAGCCTGGAGTTGCTGGAAGCGTTTACCCCGCTATGGGACTGGCGCGTGCTCAGCAGCAATGCCGAGCTGCCGTGGACCGGCGCGCTGATCACCGGCAACACCCACCTGTGGGACTGGGTGGGGCTGAGCTGGAACGACGGGCTGCCTTGGAACCTGACGCTGATGACGCGTTTTTCCGAACGCTGGGACTGGACCGGCCTGAGCGCCAACCCCGGTTTGCCCCTGGACGCCGACATGGTGGCGGAGTTTGCGCCCTTTTGGAACTGGTCCTGGCTGAGCCGCAATACCCAAATTGCCGCCGACGCCGCGCTCTTGCAGGCCTACGCGGACAACTGGGATTGGACGGCCCTGAGCCAGCGCCGCTTGCTGCGGTGGAACGCCGAGCTGCTGGCGCAATTCGCCACGCGCTGGGATTGGAAGGCCCTGAGCGCCAATGCCGCGCTGCCCTGGGGTGAGGATTTGCTGCTGCGCTGGGAAAACCATTGGGATTGGCAGGCCTTGAGCGGCAACACCGCGCCGTGGTGGAGTGAAGCGCTGCTGGAGCGCTACGCCGAGCGCTGGGACTGGGAAGCCTTGAGCGAAAACCCCGCACTCCCCTGGAGTGATGCGCTGGTAGCCCGTTGGGCCGCGAACTGGGACTGGGACAAGCTGAGCTGGAACCCCGCTCTGCCCTGGGCGCAGGACGGCGCGGCGGCAATGC
>RFRO01000047.1 GCA_009924455.1 Betaproteobacteria bacterium | reverse complement strand
TTTTTCTGCGCGTTGAACCTTGGTATGGTTCACGGCTGATGTCCTCCGCAAACCATTTTCTGCTGCGCCTCCATGGGCTGGCCTCTTTCGCCCTGCTGTGCGCGCTTGGCACGGCACAGGCCGTCCAGATCACGGAAGAATATTCCTACGACGGCGAGGTCTCGCAAAACGAAGCCTGCCGCCGCGCCGAGGAGCGGGCAAAGACCAAAGCCATCGCTTACGTATTGGGCGAGACGATTTCCAGCGAGGAGCAGATGCTGTGCCGCTCCACATCGGGCAAGACCGACGACACCTGCGAGTTCAACCAGATGAGCTGGTCCATCATCGAAGGCGATATCCGGGGCGTGAAACTGATCAAGCGCTCAGAGGCTGAAAAGCGCGGAGACAAGGCCTGGGCCTGCGTGTTGACGCTGGATGTGGACGTGGTGGTGCCGACCCGCAAGCCCGACCCCAAGTTCCAGGTCGGGACAGAAATCTACTTTTTGGTGCCAGACGCCCGCAAGCCAAGCCGGCAACGCGAGAAAGTGCTGCGCAAAGTTTTCCATGCGGGTGACGAATTGATCTTGGAAGTGAAAAGCACGGAACCAGCCCACTTGGCCTTGTTCGGCTGGCTGCCCAACGAAGACAACAAGGTGTACCGCATCGATAGCCCCATCCGCCCGAACTGTCCGCAAGGCGCGCTCTCGGCACCCGACACAGGCAAGACCGCCGAAAGCTATTGCATGACGGCAAGCTGGTCGGATGCCTACAAGGACAGCAAAAAGACCTATGACGAATGGCTGATTTTGGTGGCCACCAAGACGCCGCAAAAATGGCTGGATACATACGATTTAGAGCAGTTCAAGAGCACCCTGCGCGAGATCCCTTTGGACCAGCGGCGGGTGGTGCGGCGGCCCTACCAATTGATGAAGTGAGCCCGCAGTGAGACACCCCCTCCCCTTGTTTTTGCCGCCTGTGCTGGCCCTGGCGCTGCTGTCAGGCTGCGCCACACGCTACGTGGCCGGCAATGTGGACAAGCCGGGCAGCGGGGACGGAATTGGTGACGTGGTGGCTTTCGAGACCGCTGCCGACTTCACCGCCAAACCCCCGCTGTGTCTCGGCGTGCTGCCGCTGACCCTGGTCAAGCCCGAATTCGGCCCTGCGGACGATGTGCGCAAAGCCCTGCATGCGCACCTGGCGCCCAGCGGTGTTAGCTTGGTTCCGTTGCAAAAAATCGATGCGCTGACATCCAAATCTGGTGACGAGGCGCAGAACCTGCGTGCCGTGGCGAAAGGTAGCGGCTGCGATACGCTGCTCAGCGGCGAGGTGACCGATCGCAGCAACCGGTTTTGGGGCGTGTACTCCGAGGTCCGTTTGGGCGCGAGCCTGCGCATGACCCGCGTGAGCACCGGGCAGGTCATCTGGCGTGGCAAACACACGGCGGTGGTGCGCGGCGGCGGCATGCCCATGGATGTGGTGAGCGCCATCGGTGGCGTGGTGGCTGCGGGCGTGAATGTGCGGGAAGAGCAAGTCACCCGCACCACGCATGATGTGGCGCGCCGCTTGGTCGCGGCAATTCCGAACTTGAAATACGCCCCCGACCGCGATTTGGTCGCCCCTGCTGCTGCACCTGCAGTCGCGAGCGGCGGGGTTACGACGTCGGTTCATGCGTTTATCAGCGGTGTCGAGCAACACCCGATGCCGCAACTGGAGGGCGAGCTGCTGGAGGCCTTGGACGGGCCGAGCTGGTCCGTACCGCAAGACCGCATCGTGATTGCCGACTTTCTACTGCAAAAGGCGCCGGGCAGCAGCCGCGCGATGCAAGAGATTGCCAGCGCCCGACTGCGCTTGGGCGAGCCCGATGCGGCGCTGGCCATGGGCAGCAAAGCCCTGGTGATTGCGCCCCAGAACCCGGAGTTGCATTTTTTGCAGGGCCGCGCCTATTTGCAACTGGATCGTCCGGCAGAGGCCGCGCGCGCTTTTGTGCAGGCGGCAGCGGCGGCGCCGCAACCATCTGCCAACTACTTTACTGCCATGGGCGTGGCGTATAACCAGCTTGGAAGCTACGACCGCGCGGTGGCGGCATTGGGTCGATCACTGCAGCTCGAACCTGGCAGGCCCTATGTGCACATGCAGATCGGCGTTGCCCATGTGGGTGCAGGCGATGATGCTGCGGCCGCCCAGGCGATGCGCCAAGCCGCTGTGCTCAGCCTGGCCGCAAGCGACGCCGGCGCTGCCGCCAAAGCCCTGAGCACCCTCAAAGCGATGGGCATTGAAAGCCAGTTACCCGCTGAAGACCTGGAAGCCCTTGAAAAGCGCATTGCTACACTGAAACCAAGTTAACCCTATTCACACAGGAGATTGCCATGACTTTGAACCGAACCCATATTGCGAGCGCCGCCGTTGCCCTGGCCCTGGTTGCCTGCTCCAGCCCCAAGCCCGGCACGCCGGAGTTTGTGCAGAAAAAAGAAGAGGAACAGCAAAAGGCCGTTGTCAAAACGGTTGAACAGTCCCTCTCGGTAACGCCTGATTGGTACAAAAAGAATCCGGTGGACCCCAACGCACTGTACGCAAAGGCGACCGAAGCATCGACGAACCGGCAGATGGCTGTCGACCGCGCGATGCATTTGGCTCGTAAGGAATTGGCGCAACAGCTGGGGGCCCGTGTCTCGGCGACCATCCGTGATTTCGCAACGGATAGCGATAAATCCAATGATGATTTTCAAACGCAGATCAAAGCCGTTGGTGAGAGCGTCGCTTTGGATGTGAACCTGGCGGGATATGTCCGTGAAAACGATGAAGTCGTGGCCGAAGGCGGCAAGTACCGCGCTTTCGTCATGTTGCGCTATCCCATTGGTGAGATCAATAAAGTGATCGCAAGCCAGGTGAAGAAAAATGCTGCTTTAGAGAAAAAGGTAGAGGCATCTGAGGCATGGAAGCAGCTAGAGAAAGAGATCGAAGCGGCCAAGAAGAAGTAAGCCCATCGAACTGCTATGCGCCTGATAGGATTGGTCGTTTTTTGTGGTGCTTCGCTGCTGACACACGCCGAGTTGGCGTGGTCCGGCGAACTGGTCACAGCCGAAGAGGTGCTGGCCTCGCAGACCGCCCTGCCTATGCTGGCTGTGGATGAAACGCCGGTCAACCCGCAGGGGCCGACCATAGCTGTGGTAGACGCTGAGGCCTTGGCCCAGCCCGTGAGGAATCCGTTCAGCATCGAGATATGGATGCAAGCGCAGCGGGATGCCGAACTCAACTTCGCCAGTTTCAAAGCGTTTTACGGTGCCTTCAAAGTCGACATAACCGAGCGCCTGTTGAAGGAAGCATCGAAAACAGTGACAGGTCTCAAGCTATCGAATTTGCACATTCCCTCCGGGCGCCACAAAATTTTGCTTCGGGTGAGCGACACCAAAGGCCGTACGGCTGAAAAAGAAATCGCGTTCAAAGTCGAATGAAACACCTGACGGGCTGCGTGCTCTGCGTCTTTTTTGCCTGCCTTGCATGGACAGGGTCGTCGCTTGCACAGGACAACGCGACGCTCCTGCGCCAGGCCAGGGTTTTCGTGGAGGCTGAGCGCTACAAAGACGCGGTTACCGTGCTCAAGACGATAGAGCCCCAAGGATCGGAGGATGAGGCCAGCATCGGTGTTTTGACCGGGAAGATCTATCTCGGCATCGACCGTCCGGCCAAAGCGGCGGGGTATTTCGAGGGCGCGCTGGCGCAGGCGCCGGATCGTTTTGATGCAGCCCTGGGCGCGGCACAAACCCATTTGCAATTAGGGCAGTTCAAGCAAGCGCGTGGTTTTGTGCAAAGTGCGCAAAGGCTCAAGCCGGATTCGTCAGAACCTGATTTCGTCCTCGCGGCTATCGCTTTGCGCACCGGCCAAGCCAGCCAGGCCAACGAGCACATGCTGGGCTTGCTGAAACAGCGGCTGGACGACGAGGGTGCGGTCATTGCCTATTCCAAATACCTCGCGCTCACCGGCGACAACGCGGGCTCCAAGAGTGTTCTTGAGCGCTTTGCCGCGCGCAAGCCCGACGCCGCCACCGTGCGTGAGCAACTGGGCGATATCGAAATCAAGTCGGGCAACCAGGCAGCGGGGCTGCAGCTCAAGCGCATGGCCGCATCCCTCTATGAACAACAAGGCGATTTGTTGAGGCGCGACGTCACACAAGCGTGGCTGGAGGTCAATAGCCCCGTTGCGCCCCAGGCCCTGCCGCCGGAGGCCAAAGCGGTCGCGCAGCAGTCCCGGGAAGCCAAGAGCGTGGCGCCTGTGGTCGTGGACAAAGACTTTGCCCCGCCCGTCAAACGTTTTCCCTTCCCCGCCGGCGTGATGATCACCGGCGGCAGCGGTTTCATTGTGGACGGCGGCCGCAAAATTGTCACGAACCGCCATGTGGTCGAAGGCGGCAAAGAATTCGCCGTGCGTACCGGCCTGGGCGAAATCATCAAGGCGCGCTTGCTGTTCCTATCGCCCACCGACGACATCGCTGTGCTGGAGCTTGACAAACCGCTGCCCGCTGACCGCGCGATTCCGGCCACCGCCTACGCCAAACCAGGCGTTGGGCGCAATGTGGTGGTCATGGGCTATCCGCTGTGGTCGGTGTTGGGTGAGGGGTCGCCTTCACTGACCAACGGCATGGTCTCCAAGCGCACCGGAATGCAGGATGACAAGGGCACGTTCCAGCTGACGGCCAAGGTCAACAAAGGCAACTCGGGCGGCCCGGTGTTTGACCTGAGCGGCCAGGTGGTAGGTATCACGGTGGGCAAGCTAGACACCAAAAAATTCCAGGACGATCAGGGTTTTGTGCCCGAAGACGTCAACTTCGCGATCCATGTGGACCGGCTGCCCCCCATCGCGAACATCCAACTTAGCAACAACGCCACTGCGGGGCCTGAACTGGGTACAGAAGAGTTGTACCAGGCGATGCTTGGGAAGGTGGTCATGGTGGCAACCTACAAGTAGCCGCGCCAAGGCGCAATCTTCCCCCTGCATTCCACGTCGGGCTGCGATACAAACCAAAGTAGGGGCTGGGCAGCGCAAAGCTTTCTACAATTCTCTAGCTGTTGTAAGCCCTGCATGCGCGCAGGCTGATGACCCCCACCCCAAGGTGCTTTTTCCACGATCCGAACCATGACACGCAAAACCCAGAACACCCTATGCGGCTTTCACCTCAGCGTGGCGGCGTTGATTGCGGCTGTGGTGCTGTTCTGCAATAGCGCGCGTGCAGATACTGCGATGTTGGATTTCACCTACGCGCCAAGCCAATCCAGCGTGCTGTCCACGGTAGGCATGGGGATTTATGGCCTGAAGGACAGCGGGCCCGATTTGTATGTCAACGGCAGCTTAAGCGGCAGTCCGGATAACTACTACTCCGGCAAGTGCTATTACTCCTGCGGCTCGGTCACGAGCACCCAACAGAGCGCTGCCATGTTCGCCATCGGTGCCACATTTCCGCTGGTGACGTCGGATATGAGCGTGCCGATTTACCGCACGCTGCATTCGTATCTGGGTCTCGGTTACGGCAGCATGTCCGGCTACGCGAAGTATTCCAGTTCCGACTATTGGTACGACTACTCCAGCAAAGACCAGTCTGGCGTCAACGTCAATGGCGGCTTCATATTCGGATTCAATGGTTTCGCGCTCAACGTCGGGGTGAACTCGCTCTCCAAAACAGTTTATTTTGGCATCGGTATCAATGCCGATAAAAAATAAGTTACCCAGGCAGAACGCGGATTTTTGGTCTTATCTCACAGCACCGCCATGCATCCCAGTCGATTCACTACTTCATCGGTATTCCGCGCCGTGTTGTATGCAGCAATTGGCGTTTCGCTCCTATCATGCGGAGGCAACTACACCAAGCAAGTTTCAACGGTCACGGGCACGACCAAATACCTGAACCCCAACCTGGCTACGCAAAAGGCCGAGGGTTTTGAAACGCTGCAGATCAACGACCATGGGGTGGCCGAGTTCAAGATGACGCAGCGCCTGAACGCACCGGAATTTGAAGCCCCCGTTGTCCAGACCAGCCAGGTTGAAGGCAAGCACCCCAACCCGATTGGCACTTCGTTCGGCACGGTGATCACCATAGGGCTGTATCCCCTCCTCGCGCCCAAAGCGTTTTTTGAAAATACAGTGGGCCATCAGACGAGCGAACAGGTCCTCAGCACAGAGACCGATAAGAGCAAAGAGGTCGCGACCAAACGTTTTGAGTGGGTGACCTTGCCGCTGAAGACTGCTGATATTGAAATTCAGGGCTTGGGCAAGCCCATCCGGCAAAGCGTGAAGGCGGATAAGTCGGGCGTCTTTCAGCTGGACCTTTCTGCACCACTGATGAATTGGCTGATAACGAACGAAGGTTCACCCCGGTTGCGATTTGTATGCCTGAGCTGCACCTCCAATGTTGAAGACAAATTGGTTGCCCGGGATATGGCCATGGGATTTGAGGTGCCACCGGTGTGGCGCTTGATCGCCTCCAACCGCCGCGGCGCACAGGCAACATGGGCTGCGGACCGCGGCATTTTGGGCGACGACACCAATGCCGACCCCCGCAGCGGCCGGGGCACTGCCATTACCTGGCGCGAGGTGTTCGCAGAAGTTCAGCGGCAGTCCGAGCGGCAGTTGCGCAAGATGGCCGAGATACCTCGGGCGCTGGTCGATGAAAACAACGCGCTGTTGCGATCCAAGCCATCTCCTGATGCGGCGATCACCCGTGACGAATTCGAGTCCAAAGAAGAGTTCGATGCCCGCTTGCGTTCGGCACGGCTGGCCGAGCAGAACAAGGTAACCGAGTTCAACCGCCAGGTGGAGGCGCTTGACAAGAAGATCCGGCAATTCCAAAGCAGCGTGCCCAAGACACTGAGCCGCGCACAACAAATCCAGGTCATCAACGAGACCATGAGCGATTTGGTCGGAGACCCGGTGATCAAGTCAGTCGCCTACGACCCGGATATCCGGCGCTTTATCGTCAAGGTAGCCGGTGCGCGGCAAACGGAACGCTCCGACGTGGTGTTCACCATGGTCACCAGCGATGAAGTGCGCGCCAATGAGGCCCGTGAACTCAAACCGCAGCTGTTTTACGCCCGGGTTTTTGTGAATCTGGCGCTGTCGGATAAAGGCATCAGCCCCGCCTCAGCGCAGCTTGCCGTGAACAACCGCATCCTGGAAATGCGTTACGTGGACAAAGTCGAGCTGCCCGTGCTGGAAACGGTGCGGCTGGAATCGGGCACTGTAGCGCCCTTCCCGCTGGCACGCAAAATTGACCAGACCGGCGTGACCGTGAAGGCCTTGACACTGACCGAAGATCCGGAAGCAGCGCGCATGCGTGAGCGGCTGAACAAGCTGCGTGAAGACATCAGCGAGAAGCAAAGCAGCACCGAGAAAGACCGCATGCGCGATGAGATCCGTGCGTTAGAAGGGCAACTGAAAAAGCTGACCGAAGGCGACTTCGTGGATGATCTCAAGCCGCTGATCGCCGGGCTGCCCGCCCGCGCGGCAAACGGCAATATGTTAGCCATGGTGACCGGTATTGCTGAATACGCCGAGTTGCCATCGGTGAGTTTTGCGGACCGGTCTGCACAAAGTTTTGCCGACTTGGTACAGCGCCAGTACGGCATCACGCCCGCCAACCTGATCCTCCTCACCAACCAAGACGCAACCGGCGTGCGATGGATGGGGCGGCTGCAGACCCTGGCCAGGCGCGCCACCGAGAACGACAAACTGATCGTGTATTACGCCGGACACGGTGCACCCACACCCAGCGGGAAAACAACCATCCTGGTTCCGCAGGATTCATCTGCCAACATCCCAGAGGACTCACCTTTCCGGCTCAGCGAGGTCTACAAAATTTTGCTCAGCAGCCGCGCCAAGCAAATCCTGGTCGTGCTGGACACCTGTTTTTCGGGGCGCACAGACGACAACAGCCTGATCTTCAAGGACGTGGCGCCCGTATCGTTGACCACCCAATCCGGCATCTCACCACCGGCCGACCCCCGTATGACCGTGCTGACGGGCGGCGGCCCCAACGATTTCGCGAACGCACTGCGTCCCCGTGGGCACCGCCTTTTCACCTACCACTTGCTAAAAGAGTGGGCCCGCACCGGCGTTGTAGGCCGTGACCGTTACGCCGTCGTGATCGATGCAGTCGCCCAGGACGCCTATGCGCTCAAGCCGGCTTTCGAGCAGCGTCCACTGTGGATCGGCAGCGAGATGCCGATGGCGAAGTAAGTTTTTGGTTGGATGGTTTCTTGACTCTCGGCACTGTGTGTAAGAGTCAAATGGTGCCGGTTATCGGATTCGAACTGATGACCTACCGCTTACAAGGCGGTTGCTCTACCAACTGAGCTAAACCGGCACGCTGAGATTCTACCTTCCGCCGCCTTTACTTGATCCGCGTCAGAACAGGTTTTGCCCGGGGAGCAGGTGATGGTGTTTCGGGTGGTGGTTCCGTGTCAGACGTTACGGACGCGACCTCCGGCGCAATGCCCGGACCGCCGGCCTGAGACGCCGCGAGCTCGCCCACAGGGAACGCCATGCCCTGGCCGTTTTCGCGGGCATAGATCGCCGACACGCGCGCAACGGGCACGAAAATATCGCGCGCCACGCCGCCGAACCGCCCTTTGAACTCAATGAATTCATTGCCCAGTTGCAGACTGCTGGTGGCATCGAAACTCACGTTCAACACCATCTCGCCGTTCTTCACAAACTCCATCGGTACCCGCACATCTGCGTTGACAGACACTACGATGTACGGCGTATAGCCGTTGTCGGTGCACCACTCGTAAATGGCCCGTATCAAATACGGGCGGGTACTTGTAGGAGGGTTGCTCTCTACCATGGCCTGGTGCTCCGCTTTACTTGCGCATCACCTTTTCAGACGGAGTCAGTGCCTCGATGTAAGCGGGACGGGAAAAGATACGCTCTGCGTATTTCAGCAAAGGCGTGGCGTTTTTGCTGAGGTCAATACCGTAGTACTCCAGACGCCAGAGCAAGGGGGCAATCGCCACGTCGAGCATGGAGAAGCTCTCGCCCATCATGAATTTATTCTTCAGAAAAACCGGTGCCAACTGGGTCAGGCGGTCGCGGATATGGGCGCGTGCTTTCTCCATGGCTTTCTCGTTGCTCTTGGAGGCGCGTGTCTCCAGCGTGGCCACATGGACGAACAGTTCTTTCTCGAAATTCAGCAGGAACAGGCGTACGCGGGCCCGGTCCACCGGATCTCCGGGCATGAGTTGGGGGTGTGGGAAGCGCTCATCGATGTATTCATTGATGATGTTGGACTCATACAAAATCAAATCGCGCTCGACCAGGATAGGCACCTGGCCATAGGGGTTCATGACTGCGATGTCTTCGGTTTTGTTGTAGAGGTCCACATCCCGGATTTCAAAATCCATGCCCTTTTCAAACAGCACAAAGCGGCAACGGTGGGAAAACGGGCAGGTCGTTCCTGAATACAAAACCATCATGACTAGACACTCCTAAAAATCAAAAAGAGTGGGCTGCCTCACGCAAACCCACTCCCAGTAGCAAGGACCGCGCGACGCCAATCCGGCGCAGCGCAGAGGCTTACTTCACGTCTTTCCAATACGCGGCGTTCAAACGCCAGGCGAAGAATGTGAAAACAAGCAAGAACAACAGCACCCACACACCAACCCGCACGCGTGTACTTTGGGCCGGCTCTGCCATCCAGCTGAGGTAGCCCACCAAGTCGCCCACCGCAGCGTCGTACTCCGCCGGGCTCATCGTGCCGGGAGTGACCTGTTTCCAGCTTTTGAACACCTCGACCTCATGGCCATGCTGCTCAACCGCCGTGTACTCGGGCACACGCTTGCCTTGCAACTCCCACAGCACATGGGGCATGCCCACATTGGGGTACGCCAAGTTGTTCCAGCCGGTGGCCTTGGACGGGTCCACGTAGAAGCTGCGCATGTAGGTGTACAGGTAATCGGCACCGGTACCCTGCCCTGATGAAGAACGCGAACGTGCAATCAGGGTCAGGTCGGGGGGATTGCCGCCGAACCATTCTTTGGCGTTGCGCGGGTCAATCGCGGCCTTCATGGTGTCGCCTACTTTTTCGGTGGTGAACAACAGGTTGTCTTTGATCTGCTGCTCCGTCAAACCGATGTCCTTGAGGCGGTTGAAACGCATGTAGGCGGCGGAATGGCAATTCAGGCAATAGTTCACGAACAACTTCGCACCATGCTGCAAAGCCAAGACGTCATTCGATTTATCCGGCGCCTTGTCCCAGGCGATACCGCCCGTGTTGGCAAGGGCTGCGCCAGCGCAGGCAAAGAGGAGTGCGAAGCTCGCAACAAGTTTTTTCATATACAAGGACTCCAGCGCGAGAGGCTGTCGATGACGCAAAAATTAATGAGGGGCGAAAGTGACACGCGATGGCACAGGCTTGGTATCACCCATGCTGCTCCACCAGGGCATCAGCAGGAAAAACCCGAAGTAATACAAGGTACCGACCTGTGAAATCCGCTCGCCCACTGCCGAAGGAGGCTGCACACCCAAATAGGCCAGAACAATGAAGTTCACCACGAAAACGGCATACACATACAGGTGCCAGCTCGGCCGGTAACGGATGGACTTGACTGCGCTGTTATCCAGCCACGGCAGGAAAAACAAGATGATGACCGCGCCGCCCATCACCACCACGCCCCAGAACTTGGCGTCGGTATTGAGCATCATGGCGGTGACCACCACGGCCGCGCCCAAAATCACTATCTTGAACAGCGCAGCCAGCTTGCCACGGAGAACCGCAGTCAAGGCACCGCCCCACACGCAGGCAATCAGCACCAGCATCATCTCGTCGGTGATCGCACGCAGCATGGAATAGAAGGGCGTGAAGTACCACACCGGGGCAATGTGCAACGGCGTCTTCAGCGGATCGGCCGGAATGAAGTTGTTGTACTCCAGGAAGTAGCCGCCCAGCTCCGGCGCGAAGAAGATGATGGCCGTGAACACCATGAAGAACATGCTGGCGGCAAAAATGTCGTGCACCGTGTAATACGGATGGAACGGAATGCCGTCCACCGGATGGCCATCCGCACCCTTGTTGGCTTTGATTTCCACGCCGTCGGGGTTGTTGGAGCCCACTTCATGCAAAGCGATGATGTGCGCCACGACCAGACCCAGCAACACCAGGGGCACTGCAATCACGTGGAAACTGAAGAATCGATTCAGAGTGGCGTCGCCCACCACATAGTCGCCACGGATCAGCAGCGCCAAATCGGGGCCCACAAACGGAATGGCAGAGAACAGGTTCACGATCACCTGGGCGCCCCAGTAGCTCATTTGTCCCCAGGGCAGCAGATAACCCATGAACGCTTCCGCCATCAGGCACAGGAAAATGGCGCAGCCGAAAATCCAGACCAACTCACGCGGCTTCCGATAGCTGCCGTAAATGAGGCCACGGAACATGTGCATGTAAACCACGATGAAGAAGGCCGATGCGCCCGTCGAGTGCATGTAGCGGATCAGCCAGCCCCACGGCACGTCGCGCATGATGTATTCCACAGAACCGAATGCCAGCGCGGCATCGGGCTTGTAATGCATCACCAGAAAAATGCCGGTGATGATTTGGATTGCCAGCACCACAATGGCCAACGAGCCAAAGATGTAGAAGAAGTTGAAGTTCTTGGGCGCGTAGTACTGACCCAAATGGTCGTTGTACAACTGGCTCAGGGGAAAGCGGTTGTCAACCCAGTTCAACAGGCGCGCGCCTGCGGGGGCGTTGGGGGATATTTCTTTCATTTCAGCCATGATCTGCTCCGAAGGCTTAAGCTTTTTTGTCTTCGCCAATCAGCAACTTGCTGTCGGAGAGGTACATATGGGGCGGAACTTCGAGGTTGTCCGGCGCCGGCTTGTTCTTGAAAACGCGGCCGGCCATGTCGAAGGTTGAGCCATGGCAAGGGCACAGAAAGCCGCCCTTCCAGTCGTCTGGCAGGGACGCCTGGGCACCTGTCTGGAATTTGTCTGAAGGCGAGCAGCCCAGATGGGTGCAGATTCCGACGGCCACAAAAAACTCGGGTTTGATCGAACGGCCTTCGTTGCGGGCATACGCGGGCGTCAGTTCCGAGGGCTTGCGCTTGGAGTCGGGGTCGGCCAGCGCGCCGCTCAAACCTTTCAAAGCGGCCAACTGTTCAGCGGTGCGGCGGACAATCCAGACCGGCTTGCCACGCCATTCAACGGTTTTTTTCTCACCCGGCTTGATATCGGCCAGGTCCACTTCCACAGCAGCGCCGGCGGCCTTGGCGCGCTCGGAAGGTTGGAAGGTACTGACAAAGGGGACTGCGACTGCTGCGGCTCCGGCTGCGCCGGCACAGGTGGATGCAATGATCCAAGTTCGCTTGCTTGAGTCGACCGCCTGGGTATCGACGTGGGTTGCACTCATGGGAATCCTCAGTCTTCGCTACGTAGGGAAAAGCGGATTGTAGCTGAGGGGTCGCGCTTTACGGCTGTCCCGAGCGCTATCCCCTGCGCGCCGCGGCCAGCGCCGCCAGCAAGCTGGCAGGGTCTGCGCAACCGGTTCCCGCGATATCAAAAGCCGTACCGTGGTCCGGGCTGGTGCGCACAAAAGGCAGGCCCAGGGTGCTGTTGACGCCCTGCTCCACGCCAAGGTACTTCACCGGAATCAGGCCCTGGTCGTGATACATCGCCACCACCACATCGAAACCCTCGGCCTGCCCGGCCCGAGCGCGCATGAAAACCGTGTCAGGCGCAAACGGTCCGCCCACATCAATGCCCGCGGCCCGCGCTGCCGCAACCGCCGGCGCAATGACCTCGACCTCTTCCGAGCCGAACAAGCCCCCTTCCCCGGCATGCGGATTCAACCCGGCAACCGCAATACGCGGCGCACGCCCCAGCATGCTTTGCAAGCTGCTGTGGGTGATTTCGATGGTCTGCAGCACGCTTGCAAACGTCACCGCCTGTACCGCCCGCGCCAGCGACAGGTGAATACTCACCAGCACCACCCGCAACTCCGGGTTGGACAACATCATCCGCACCGGTACCGAATCCGGGCTCTTACCGGCGTGCAAGGCGGCTTGCCACTGCAGCATTTCAGTGTGCCCTGGGAAGCCGTCGTAGGGAGGACCCGCGGCGTTCAAGGCTTCTTTGTGAATCGGCGCGGTGACCACGGCACTGACTTCGCCGCGCAATGCCGCTTGCGCCGCCCAAACAACGCAGCGCCCCGCAAACTCACCCGCCGCCGCGCTGATCTGCCCAACCGCAACCGGCCCCAAGGGCTCACCAATCTGCAACACGGGCAGGCAGCCGGGCGGGAGGTCCGCGAGCGCGCCAACCGAATCCATCTGTGCCACCGGCAAGGACACGCCACCCCGCTGCACCAGCGCCAGCGCGCGGCGCATGGTCTGCACATCGCCTGCGACAAAGCAGCCCCGCGTCGCATGTGGACTGTTCAAAAAAGCCTTGGCAATGATTTCCGGGCCGATGCCAGCAGCGTCACCCATCGTGATGGCGATCGGCATGGGGGCGATTTGGCTCATGCGGGGTTGTCGATGTCAATAAAACTGTGGCGCAAACCCAGACGCTGCGCCACAAAGCCCGCAACGGCGGGCGCGCCGTAGCGCTCGCTGGCGTGGTGTCCGCAGGCGATAAAGGACACACCGCATTCACGGGCGTAATGCGCCTGCGGCTCCGATATTTCGCCGGTGATGAAGACATCCACACCCGCCGCAATCGCCGCCTCAAAATACCCCTGCGCGCCGCCGCTGCACCAGCCCACGCGGCGCAGCGGTCCGGGCTTGGTATCTACCGCGACCACAGACCGGCCGCACACCGATTGCAGTTGCTGCGCCAAGACGTCCACACCGCTCAGAGGCGCATCCAAATCGCCCCAGCAGCCCAGCATCTGCTCGCCAAAGTTGCCTTGAATTTTCAGACCCAGCCGCGCGCCGAGTTGCGCGTTGTTGCCCAGCTCCGGGTGCGCGTCCAACGGAAGGTGGTAGGCAAACAGATGAATGTCATGCGCCAACAGCAAGGCCAGGCGCTGGCGCAACCAACCAGTAACACGGCCATCATGGCCGCGCCAAAACAAACCATGGTGTACCAATATTGCATCTGCGTTCTGCGAAATCGCCGCGTCGATCAGCGCCAGACTGGCGCTGACGCCGGTCACCACGCTACGCACCTCGGGCCGTCCCTGCACCTGCAAGCCGTTCGGGCTGTAGTCGCGAAAGCGCTCCGGCTGCAACAGACCATCGAGTCGTTGGGTCAGTGCATCACGCTGCATCGGCTTGCCTTCCACGCGTAAGATCATCG
>RFRO01000046.1 GCA_009924455.1 Betaproteobacteria bacterium | reverse complement strand
GAAGGCGCATTGCTTGCCGCGCTGGCTCCGTGGACGACGCTTGCCACCTTGCTGGCCGCGTTAACCCGTTGGCACAGCCTGCGCCGTAACGCCGCGCTGCGCCCGGTCTCTACGCTGCAATCGGCCACGGGTATTCCGGCGCGCAAGTTGGTGCAAAAGTCCATGGGTATGTCGGCTGGTGCCTTCAACACGCGGGAGTTTTTTCACGGCGCCAGCCAACTCGCGCTGCGCAACGTGCGCTGGGCTTTTGTCCTGGGTTTATTTGTGCTGCCGCTGGCCTTGCAACTCTGCGCCCTTAGCAGCACCGCTGTGTGGCCCTGGGCTTGGGCTGCGCTTATACAAGCCCCGTCACTCATCGCTGAGCGCTGGGTTTTCTTTGCCCAGGCCAAGCATCCGCAGAATCTGTATTACCAGGTGGTGGGCTGAGGGGCTATGGCTGCTGCGCCAAGGCCTTCTTGATGTCGCCGGTGATACGGCTGCTTTGCGGTGTGGTGATGCTGGCGTAGCTGTCGATGAACTTGCCATCGCGCCCGATCAGGTACTTGTAGAAGTTCCAGCGCGGTGCACTGCCGCCCGCTTTGATCAGCTCGGCAAACAGCGGATTGGCCTCTTTGCCGCTGACCACGGTTTTGGCGAACATGGGAAATTTGACGCCATAGGTGTTGTAGCAAAAGTCGGCGATGTCTTTGGATTTGCCGGGCTCCTGCTCGCCAAAGTCATTGGATGGAAATCCCAGAACAACCAGGCCCTGTGCGGAGTAATCCGCGTAGAGTTTTTCCAAACCCTCGTATTGGGGTGTGAAGCCGCAGTAGCTGGCGGTATTGACCACCAACAACACCTTGCCCGCGTATTGGCAGAGGTTTTGCGGCGCGTCGTCCTGTAGACGGGGAAAGGTTTTGTTCAGCAGGGCGGGGCAGGTTGCAGCACCTTTGCCACCGCTGGCCGCCTGGGCGTACAAGGCACCGGAGAAGAGTGCCGCAGCACCGACCAGCGCCGCGCACGCAAGACGCTGGAGGTGTTTGTAGCGGGACAAAGATTGCGCCTCTTAGGCCATCTTGACGGCAATGAACGCCAGCAAAAACATCAGAACGCCACCGACGATGGGCAACACAATGGGCAACACGGGAACGATTTCTTCCAAGGCGTCAGGTGCTTGGTGATCGGAGGCGGCGGACGAATGCTCAGACATGGTGGGATTCCGTAGAAGGCTAGAGATTTTTTGATTTTAACCGCCTGTGTGTCAACCGAATGCAGGGCTGGCGCGTGAAGTACATGCATGCTTCGGATCATCCGGGTGCATCACAACAAATATGTCCAAGAAAGTTGGTTTATGCAAAAGCGTGTGATCGAATTACCTGAAAAAGGCACTTACCAATGGCGCCAGTTCAGCTACTGGTCAGATGAATACCGCCAAAGCCGGGCGGAGCACTCTGCCTACATCGCACTCAATTTCGCTGGCGCACTCGATGTGTGCAAAAACAAGTTTCAAAGTTTGATGCGCCACCACCAGCAACACGCCTCCGATGCCCGCCACCACCGCGCCATCCAGCGCTTGCAAAACACCCTCAGCGGTGCTGCAGTGGCATTTGAGAGCAGCTTTCAGGCGCATTGAAAGCCACAGCGGCTCAGCCGCTGGCGCGTACCACGCGCAACACCTCGCTGGCGTAGGCTTCCAGCTTTTTCACCCCCATCCCGCTGATGCCTTGCAAGTCCTCGATGGACTGCGGGGCCCGGTTCGCAATGCTGGCCAATGTGGCGTCATGAAAAATCACATACGCCGGTAGGTTGTGCTCCCGCGCGACTTCGGCGCGCCAAGCCTTGAGGTCATTGAAGCGTGCCAGCGCGTCTTCGCTGAGGGCGATGGGCGTGAGCGGCGTACCGGTGGATTTGTTTTTCGGGGGAGACCCCGCCCCTATCGAGCGGGGCGGTTTGGCGGTCGATTGGCGCAGTTGCACCACTACGTCGCCACGCAACACCGCGCGCGATTGGTCGGTGAGTGCCAGCGTGTTGAAGGCATCGGCGTCCACCCGGACGGCGCCCATGGCGAGCAATTGGCGCAGCACGCCACGCAGTTGTGCTTCGCTGAATTCGGCACCCAGACCGAATGTGCTGAGGCTGCGGTGGCCGTGCTGCGTGATTTTGTCGGTGGCCTTTCCGCGCAGTATGTCCATCAAGTGCCCGGCACCAAAGCGCATGCCGCTTTGGCGGTCAATGCGGTAAATCGTGGACAACAGCATTTGCGCGGGCTTGCTGGCGTCCCACATGGCCGGCGGCTCCAGGCAGTTGTCGCAGTTGCCGCAGGGCGCGCTGTCTTGCCCGAAATAGGCCAGCAGGCGCACGCGCCGGCAGTCGCTGGCTTCGGCCAGGCCGAGCAGCGCGTCGAGCTTGCCGCGCAGCACGGCTTTGAATTCATCGGCCGCCGGGCTCTCATCGATCATGCGGCGCTGGTTGACCACGTCTTGCAGGCCGTAGCACATCCACGCATCAGCGGCCAGCCCGTCGCGCCCGGCGCGGCCGGTCTCCTGGTAATAGCCCTCGATGTTTTTGGGCATGTCCAGGTGCGCAACAAAGCGCACGTCGGGCTTGTCAATGCCCATCCCAAACGCAATGGTGGCCACCATCACCACACCGTCTTCGCGTAAAAAGCGGTTCTGGTTGTTCTGGCGCACGTGCGCGTCCAGACCCGCGTGGTAGGGCAGCGCGCGGATGCCGGCCTGGGCCAGCACGTCGGCAATGTTTTCAACCTTTCTGCGCGATTGGCAATACACCACGCCCGCCTCTTGCGGGTGTTCGCGCTCAATGAAACGCAGCAGCTGCGCGGTGCTGTCGCTTTTTTCAACGATGCGGTAGCGGATATTGGGCCTGTCGAAACTGCTGATAAACGTGCGCGCTTCTTCCAACTGCAGGCGCTCGACGATGTCAGCGCGGGTGATGGCGTCGGCAGTGGCGGTGAGTGCAATGCGCGGAACGCTGGCAAAGCGTTCATGCAGCACGGTGAGCGCCCGGTATTCCGGCCGAAAGTCATGGCCCCATTGGCTCACGCAATGCACTTCATCAATCGCAAACAAACTCAGCAGCCCGCGCGCGTGCAGTGAATCGAGCAGCGCTAGAAAACGCGGCGTGGTGACGCGTTCGGGTGCGGCGTACAGCAAGGCAATCTCGCCACGCAACAGGCGCTGTTCAATGGCGTGCGCCTCTTCGCCGTTCTGCGTGGAATTCAGGAATTCAGCATCCACGCCGGCCTCGTGCAGCGCGCCGACTTGGTCGTGCATCAACGCAATCAAAGGCGATATCACCACGGCCGCACCGCGCCCGGCGCGGTGGCTGGCGATGGCGGGAAGTTGGTAACACAGGCTTTTCCCGCCGCCGGTGGGCATCAGCACCAGCGCGTCGCCACCGGCGCTCACGTGTTCGATGATTGCCTGCTGCGGACCGCGAAACTGGGAGTAGCCGAAGACTTCGGAAAGTATGGAGAGATGGGACACAAATGCGCGCAGCGGGTGGGTCGCGAGTGTAGCCCTGTCGTTTACGGGCACCCGCCGCTTACGCTGTTTTCAGCGCGCGCCGGTACTGCATGGCCTCGGCCACATGGCCGATCTGCGTGGTGTCGCTCGCCGCCAGGTCGGCGATGGTGCGTGCAATCTTGAGCGTGCGGTGCGTGGCGCGTGCCGACCACGCCAACTGCGTGGCCGCGGACTGCAAAAACTTAGAAGCCGTTGCCTCCAGTTGGCCAAAGGTATCGATCTCTTGACCGGCCAGTGCCTGGTTGGGTTTGCCCTGTCGCTGTGTTGCGCGGGCGTGTGCGGCGATACAGCGGCTGCGGATCTCGGCGCTGGATTCGCCGGGTGCTGCTTGCAGCAATTCATGCGACGCCAAAGCGGGCACTTCCACATGCAAGTCGATACGGTCCATGAGCGGGCCGCTGAGTTTGCCCTGGTAGCGTTGGATTTGATCCGGTGTGCAGCGGCAACTCCGCAGTGTGCTGCCCAGGTACCCGCAGGGGCAGGGGTTCATGGCAGCGACCAGTTGAAAGCGGGCCGGGAATTCGGCCCGCTGTGCCGCACGGGCGATGGTGATGGTTCCGCTCTCGAGCGGTTCGCGCAGCGCTTCCAGTGCGCTGCGCGCGAATTCGGGGAATTCATCGAGAAACAGCACGCCGTTGTGCGCCATCGAAATCTCGCCCGGTCGAGGCGGCGATCCGCCGCCGACCAGGGCCACGGCGCTGGCGGAATGGTGCGGGCTGGAGGTGGGCCGCTGACCCCAGCGTTCCAATGTAAAGCGACCAGTCAGACTGTTGATGGCTGCGCTTTCCAGTGCTTCCTCAGTGCTCATGTCGGGCAGCAGGCCGGCAAAGCGCTGCGCCAGCATGGACTTGCCAGCCCCCGGCGAACCGATGAGCAGCAGGCTGTGGCCGCCCGCTGCTGCAATTTCCAGCGCGCGTTTAGCCCCGGCCTGGCCTTTGACGTCGGCCAGGTCGGGGCCGCCCGCCGCGACGGCAGGCGCGTTGGTTTGCAAACGGGTCCAGCCTTCGTCGGCATCGGGCGGACCCCCTTGGGGTGCGCCCGGCAGAAACTGGCGCACCACATCCAGCAGGTGCGCCGCGCGGTACACGCGCGAGCCCGGCACCAGCGCCGCCTCTTCCGCGCTGCCGGGTGGCAGCACCAAAGCGCTGCGCACCCCGGCTGTGTGCAAGGCCAGGCCCATGGCCAAAGCACCGCGCACCGGGCGCAGGGCGCCGCTTAAAGAGAGTTCGCCGGCGAATTCGTAAGCCGCCAGGCCCGCGCCGTCGATCTGGCCGCTGGCCGCCAGAATGCCGAGGGCGATAGGCAAATCGAGACGTCCGGAGTCTTTGGGCAAGTCGGCCGGCGCCAGATTGACGGTGATGCGCTTGTTATGCGGGAATTCCAGCCCGGCGTTTTGGATGGCGCAGCGCACCCGTTCGCGCGCTTCTTTCACTTCCACATCGGCCAGGCCGACCAGCGTAAAGCTGGGCAGGCCATTCGCCAGATGGACCTCGACCGTGACTTTCACGGCCTCCAAACCCAGCAGCGCACGCCCTTGAACCCACGATAAAGCCATAAATCCCCCAAATTGGTGCAAAAAACCTCGAAACCAATCCAACGGATGTAAATGCACTTTATCGGTGCAATGTGTATATTTATACAGCTATTTTAGCGCCCCTTTTTGCCTGAAATGGGGCCTTATTTGGGCAAATTTCGCCCTTTTGGGCCCGCACGTCGTGGCACGCCTTCTGCTAAACCCATCTGTCTCCCATTTTTCGGAGCGGCGTCAAGCGCATGTCTGGCGGCCCAAAGCCCCTTTTCCAAGAAACGAGGTCATTCTTATGAAATTAGTTACCGCGGTTATCAAACCCTTCAAGCTCGACGAGGTCCGCGAAGCCTTGTCCGCCATCGGCGTCCAGGGCATCACTGTCACCGAGGTCAAAGGCTTTGGCCGCCAAAAAGGCCATACCGAGTTGTACCGGGGCGCCGAGTACGTGGTCGACTTTCTGCCGAAAGTGAAGATTGAGGCAGCGGTGGACAGCGCGCTGCTGGACCGCGTGATCGAGGCCATCGAGGGCGCCGCCCGCACCGGAAAGATCGGTGACGGAAAGATTTTTGTGTACGACCTGGAGCAGGTGGTGCGCATCCGCACCGGCGAAACCGGCACCGAAGCCCTGTAAGCGCCCGGCCACGATCTACCAAAAAAATCGAAGGAAACACCATGAAAAAACTACTTTTGACTTTTGCGATGGCCTTGGGGCTTTTCGCACTTGCGCCCATAGCTCCGGCGCTTGCTGAAGACGCTGCACCCGCTGCCGCTGCACCGGCAGCCGCCGAAGCTGCGCCGGCCGCCGCAGTGGGCGCAGCAGCCGAAGCCGCAGCGCCCGCTGCTGCGCCGGTTCCCAACAAGGGCGACACCGCTTGGATGATGGTCTCCACTTTGTTGGTGATCATGATGGCGGTGCCCGGCTTGGCTTTGTTTTACGGCGGCCTGGTGCGCAGCAAAAATATGCTGTCCATCCTGATGCAGGTGATGGTTACCTTCTCATTGATTGTGGTGCTGTGGTTCATCTATGGTTACAGCATCACGTTCACGGAAGGTAATGCGTTCATTGGCGGATTGGACCGCTTGTTCATGAAAGGCACCTGGGATAACGTGGCGGGCACCTTTTCGCCAGCGGCCACTTTCAGCAAAGGTGTTTACATCCCTGAGCTGGTGTTCGCGGCTTTCCAGGCCAGCTTTGCGGCCATTACCTGCACGCTGATCGTCGGCTCGTTTGCCGAGCGCATGAAGTTCTCTGCGGTGCTCATGTTCTGCGTGTTGTGGTTCACCTTCAAAGGAAGCCATGGCTCCGCACAGCCTGACCTTGACCATGGTGGGCGCTGCGCTGCTGTGGGTGGGCTGGTTTGGTTTCAACGCCGGCTCGGCCCTGGAGGCCAATGGGTTCGCTGCGCTGGCTTTTGTCAACACCTTCCTCGCGACTGCCGCAGCGGTGATTGCCTGGTGTATTGGTGAGGCGCTGATGCGCGGCAAAGCGTCCATGCTGGGTGCAGCATCCGGCGCAGTTGCCGGTCTGGTGGCGATCACGCCGGCCTGCGGCAACGTGGGTGTAGGTGGCGCCTTGGTGATCGGCTTTGTGTCAGGCTTTGCCGGCCTCTGGGGCGTGAATGGTCTCAAGAAGATCCTGGGCGCGGACGATACCTTGGACGTCTTCGGCGTGCACGGCGTGTGCGGCATTCTGGGCGCGATCCTGACGGGCGTATTCAACTCGCCCAACCTGGGCGGCCCCAGCGCGGTCGCCGACTGGACGACGGTGGCCATGATCGCCCCCGACGCCTATGTCATCGGAAACCAAGTCTGGACCCAGACCAAGGCGGTGCTGATCACGGTCGTGTGGTCAGGCGTTGTCTCGCTGATCGCATACAAAATCGTCGATATGACCATTGGCTTGCGCGTCAACGAAGAAGACGAGCGCGAGGGCCTGGACATCACGTCGCACGGCGAAACAGCCTATAGCCGCTGATCGAACGGCCGGGGCCCTGTGTCCCGCTTCCGAAAACCCGTTGGGGCGCAAGCCGCAACGGGTTTTTTGTTGCGCCGGTGCACAATGTCTGCACCATTTTTTCCGAGTTCCTTATGACCGCAGCCCCCGACCTGATGCACCCGACCTGGCAGCGCATCGATCCGCATACCTGCCAATTGGGCGAGTCCCCCTTTTGGCATCCGCAGGAGCAGACCCTGTACTGGGTTGATATCTCGGGCCGGCAGTTGCTGCGCATGCAAGCGGGTGCTTTACAGACTTGGGACATGCCTTCAGAGCCGGGTTGCATCGCGCCGGCGCGCAACGGGGGTTTGGTGATCGCCTTGCGACATGGCATTTTCCGGGCTCCCCAGTGGGGTGGTGCTTTGACGCAGATCGCCACGCTTGCGTATGACACCGCCACCGTGCGCGCCAATGACGGCAAGTGCGATGCGCTGGGGCGCTTTTGGGTCGGCACGGTCGACGAGACCAAAACCCAGCATGCGGCAGCGCTGTACACCGTGGACGCGCGCGAGGCCGGCAAACCGCCGCGCGTCACGCACCAGCTTGGCGACGCGCTGACCGGCAACGGCCTGGGCTTCAGCCCCGACAGCACCGTGGTCTATTGGGTGGATACGCCGCAACACCGCATTGATGCCTGGGACTTCGATCTATCGTCCAACACCTTGCGCGCCCGCGGACCGTTTGCGCACTTCGAGCCCAAGCCCGCAGGCTGGCAATTCAGCGACAGCGCGTATGGCGGACGGCCGGATGGCGCGGCCGTGGATGTCCAGGGCAACTATTGGGTGGCCATGTACGAAGGCGCGCGCGTGTGCCAGTTTGCGCCGGATGGGCGCTTGCTTGCGCAGTACGCGGCCCCGTCGCAGTGCCCGACCATGCCGTGTTTTGGAGGCGCCGACTTGCAAACCCTGTATTTGACAACCGTGCGCCATGGCCGCTCGGACGCGGAACTGGCCCGCTATCCCGATTCCGGTTGCGTGTTCGCTATGCGCGCGCCGCTGCCGGGTTTGCCAGTCAATTCATTCGCCGACTGATCACGCCGCGTGCCCTTGCAGCGCCAGCGCCTGGGCTGCGCGCAGGGCGTCGGGCGTGTCCACATCGGTGATGCAACCTACATCTTCCAATTCCAGCACGCCCACCCCCCCGCGCTGCTTCCAGGCAGCCACCACCGACGCCGCTCCGCTGTCGCCCCGCAATGCCAGCAATTCGTCCTGGGCTTGCGGCCCAAACCCCACTGGGTGGCCGCGCTGCCCCGCAAAAAACGGTACCACCGCTGTATGGTTTTGGAGCATGTGCGCCACGGCCAGCAGGCTGCTGGCCTGAATCAAGGGCAAATCGGCTGGCAGGATCAACCACCCCGCAGCGTCGGCCGTGGCTGCCACGCCGCAGGCAATGCTGTCGCCCATGCCCGGGTTGCTGATGTGCGCCGTGTGCGCCGCTTCCACCACGTGCCAGGGCAGGCCGCTGTCCCGTGCCGCCTGCGTCACCCAGTCGCGCACCCGCCGTCCGAGCAGCATTTCCTGCAGCTTGTCGGTGCCGCCTGCGGCGCGAAAGCGTTCTCCGCGGCCGGCGGCCAAAATCAAGACGGTGGGCAGTTGGGTGACCATGCGGTGCATTATGTGGTGGCATAAATGCCAAGATTTCAGACACCGCGCGTTCAAAAAATTCACGCCTGGCAAGGACGTGGCCCGGCTTTACAAGCCGTACCATTGAAGGATGGACCCATTTGATCCCGTCAACGCGCTGTTGGAGCGCATTCGCGTTGCTGCTACGTCGCAGCACAAGCCGGTATTGCGCCTGCGCGGCTCCGGCAGCAAAGACTTTCTGGGTGCGGGTTTGCAGGGCGAGGTGCTGGACACCCGTGCCTTGAGCGGCATCATCAATTACGAGCCCAGCGAGCTGGTGGTCACCGTGCTGACCGGAACACCGCTGAGCGAGCTGGAGGCCGCGCTGGCCGCCGCGCACCAACACCTCGCTTTTGAGCCCCCCCATTTCGGCCCCGGCACGACGGTGGGCGGCATGCTGGCCAGCGGCTTGAGCGGCCCGGCCCGCGCCACGGCCGGTGCCGTGCGCGACTTTGTGCTGGGCGCACGCCTGATCAACGGCCTGGGTGAACACCTCACATTTGGCGGGCAGGTGATCAAAAACGTGGCGGGCTACGACCTCAGCCGCTTGCTGTGCGGGTCCTGGGGCACCTTGGGCCTGATCACCGAAGTCTCACTCAAAGTCCTGCCGCTGGCCCCGGCCGAGGCCACGCTGCATTGCAGCGGCGTGGGCCAGGCCGCCGCCCTGGCACTGCTGCACCGCTGGGGCGGCAAGCCCCTGCCTTTGAATGCCAGCTGCTGGTTGCATGACACCAGCGCGACACCGGCCGCAGACCACTTGTACGTGCGCTTGCGCGGCGCGAATGCGGCCTTGCAAACGGCGATTCCCCGCATGCTGGGTGATATGCAGGCCGCAGGTGGCGCCGCACAGCAGATGGACAACGCCCAGGCGGCCCCCGACTGGCGCGCCTGCGCCGACCAGACCCTGCCTTTTTTCACCCAAGCCCCCAGCCCCCAGTACGCGCTGTGGCGCCTGAGCCTGCCGCAAACCGCGCCGGTGTTGGATTTGCCCTACCCGGTTTTTATTGAGTGGCAGGGCGCGCAGCGCTGGCTGTGGGCGCCGGCTGACGCCGCGCCCGTTTTGCGTCAGGCGGCCCACGCAGCGGGCGGACATGCCACCCTGTTCCGCACCAGCAATACCGGCGGCGAGACAGATAAATCCGTGGGCGTATTCAGCCCCCTGCCGCCGGTGCAAGGCCGCATCCAATTCGAATTGCAGCGCCAGTTTGACCCGCACGGTTTGTTTGCCACCGGGCGCATGGGCATCAGCGCATAAAGAGCATGCAAACCACCCTTTCACCCGAATACGCTGGAACCCAGGATGGTCTGGCTGCCGAAAAAATCCTGCGCAGCTGCGTGCATTGCGGCTTTTGTACCGCCACCTGCCCGACCTACCAACTCCTGGGCGACGAGCTGGACGGGCCGCGCGGCCGCATCTACCTGATCAAGCAGGTGCTGGAAGGCGCGGAGCCCACGCGTAAAACCCAGCTCCATCTCGACCGCTGCCTGACCTGCCGCAACTGCGAATCCACCTGCCCCAGTGGGGTTGAATACGGTCATCTGGTCGATATCGGACGCAAGCTGGTGGACGAGAAAGTGCCGCGTCCCACCGCCGAAAAAGCGGTGCGCTGGGCGCTCAAAGAGGGCTTGCCGTCACCGCTGTTCGGCCCCGCCATGCAACTGGGTCAGGCCTTGCGCCCGTTGCTGCCCGCCGCATTGCAAACCAAGGTTCCGGCCAAACACGACGCCGGCCAATGGCCTTCGCGCACCCATGCCCGCAAGATGCTGATGCTGGCCGGTTGCGTGCAACCGTCCATGGGCCCCAACATCAACACCGCCACCGCCCGCGTGCTCGACGCCTGCGGCATACAGACCGTGGTCGCGCCGCAAGCCGGGTGCTGCGGTGCGGTCAAGTTCCACCTGAATGACCACGACGGCGGCAAGGCACAGATGCGCGCCAACATCGACGCGTGGTGGCCTTTGGTGGAAAGCGCAGCGGTCGAGGCCATCGTGATGAATGCCTCCGGCTGCGGCGTGATGGTCAAGGACTACGGCCACGCGCTGCAGGATGACGCCCGCTACGCCGCCAAGGCCGCGCGCATCAGCGCCCTCACCCGCGACCTGAGCGAGCTGTTGCCTGGGCTGTTACCCGCTTTGCAAAAGGCTATTCAGCCCGAAGCGGCGCAGGCTGCCGGTTTGCAGGCCTTTCACCCGCCCTGCACCCTGCAACATGGGCAAAAACTCAAAGGCGGGGTCGAAACCCACATGGCTGCGCTGGGTTTCTCGATCCGCGTGGCCAGCTGCGAGGCGCATCTGTGCTGCGGCTCGGCCGGCACCTACAGCGTGCTGCAGCCGGACATTGCGTACCAGTTGCGCGACCGCAAACTCGGCCACCTGTCCGACATGAAGCCCCAAGGCATTTGCAGCGCCAACATCGGCTGCATCACCCATTTGCAAAGCGGCACAGAGACGCCGGTGCGGCACTGGGTTGAGGTGCTGGACGCGGCTCTGAGCTAGGTCGTCGTAGGCGGCGCGTCCGGGAGTCGTTTGATTTGTAGGCGTTTGGGCGTACGCTTGAGGGCTAGACCATCCCAACCCGCCATGAGTACCTCCGCTTTCCGCCACACCGTCGGCGGCCACACCTACCAGTTCCCTGACCTGCAGGCGCTGATGGCGCGCGCCACGCCCCTGCGTTCAGGTGACTTGCTTGCCGGTGTGGCCGCTGGCAGCGCGCGCGAGCGCGTGGCGGCGCAGATGGCGCTGGCCGAGGTGCCGCTGACGCGCTTCTTGAGCGATGCGCTGGTGCCCTATGAAGAAGACGAAGTCACCCGCCTGATCGTCGACACCCATGACGCTGCGGCCTTTGCGCCGGTGCGGCACCTCACCGTGGGTGACTTTCGTAACTGGTTGCTCAGCGACGCGGCGGACAGCGCGGCGCTGGCGGCTGTCGCGCCCGGCATCACGCCCGAGATGGCAGCGGCGGTGAGCAAAACCATGCGCAACCAGGACCTGATTCTGGTGGCCCAGAAATGCCGGGTGGTCACCACCTTTCGCAACACCATCGGCCTGCCCGGGCGCATGGCCACGCGGCTGCAACCCAACCACCCCACCGATGACGCCACCGGCATCGCCGCCAGCATGCTCGACGGCTTGTTGTACGGCAGCGGCGACGCGGTGATCGGCATCAACCCGGCCAGCGACAACGTGGCGCAGGTGGTGCAGATCGTGACCATGCTCGACGCCGTGATCCGCCGCTACGACATCCCCACGCAATCCTGCGTGCTAACCCATGTCACCAACACCTTGCAAGCCATCGAGCAGGGCGCGCCGGTGGACTTGGTCTTTCAGTCCATCGGCGGGACGGAGGCCACCAACAGCAGCTTCGGCCTGAATCTGGCTTTGCTGGCTGAGGCGCGCAGCGCGGCGCTCTCGTTGGGGCGTGGGACTGTCGGCGACAACGTGATGTATTTCGAAACCGGGCAGGGCAGCGCGCTCTCGGCCAACGCGCACCACGGTCTGGACCAGCAAACCTGCGAGGCCCGCGCCTATGCCGTGGCGCGCCATTTCAAACCCCTGCTGGTCAACACCGTGGTCGGTTTTATCGGGCCGGAGTATTTGTTTGATGCCAAGCAAATCACCCGCGCCGGATTGGAAGACCATTTTTGCGGCAAGCTGCTCGGCTTGCCTATGGGTTGCGATGTCTGCTACACCAACCACGCCGAGGCCGACCAGAACGACATGGATGTGCTTCTCACGCTCCTGGGTGTGGCGGGCTGCAACTTTGTGATGGGCATTCCGGGTTCGGACGACATCATGCTGAACTACCAAACCACCTCCTTCCACGACGCGCTGTATGTGCGCCGCGTGCTGGGTCTGCGCCCCGCGCCCGAATTCGAGGCTTGGTTGCAGCGCATGCAGATTTTCCAGGAGCATCCGGACGGTCTGCGCCTGGGCGCGCAACTGCCCGACGTGTTTGCCGACGCGGTGCGCCGGATGACCTGAGCCATGACCGACAGCATCCGCGGCATCGCGCCTACCGCGCAGGTCCACCCGGTGGTCGCCAACCCCTGGACCGCATTGCGCCGCTTCACCGACGCGCGCATTGCGCTGGGCCGCGCCGGTGTGAGCCTTCCCACCCAGGCGCATTTGCAGTTTCAGCAGGCCCACGCCGAGGCCCGCGACGCGGTGCACCAGGCGCTCGATGTGGCGCAACTCACGCAGGACATGTCCGCTGCCTGGTTGCACGGCGCGCCTGCCCCCCTGGCCCTGCACAGCGGCGCTGCCAACCGCGCCCAGTACCTGCAGCGGCCCGATTGGGGCCGCTTGTTGCACGCCGATTCGCGCACCCGTTTACAAACCCTGCGCGAAGCCGATCACAGCGGTTTGCCGCGTCCTTTTGACCTGGTGTTGGTGGTGGCCGACGGCTTGTCGGCCCTTGCCGTGCAGCAAAACGCCCCGCCGTTTTTGGAAGCCCTGCGCCACAAACTGGCCGTTACGCATTGGCGCATCGCGCCGCTGTGCGTCGTGGAGCAGGGCCGCGTGGCCGTGGGGGATGCGGTGGGCGAAGCGCTGGGCGCGCGTGCCGTGGTGGTGCTGATTGGCGAGCGCCCCGGCTTGAGTTCGCCCGACAGCATGGGCCTGTACCTGACCTGGATGCCGCGTGTGGGTTTAACCGACGCGGCGCGCAACTGCATTTCCAATGTGCGGCCTGCCGGTTTGTCGTATGAGGCGGCCGCTGCTAAATTGGTGTACCTGCTGGAGCAAGCCCGCAGCCGGCAGTTGTCGGGCGTGGACTTGAAAGACGACACCGCCCCCACGGCCATCGTGGGGGGGCAGGTGCAAAACAACTTTCTGCTGGACTGAGCGCGCCCGCCTTATTTCCTATTCGGTGGGCAAAAAGCCCTCGATCGACAAGTAGCGCTCACCCGTGTCGTAGTTAAAGCCCAGCACCTTGGCACCTGCCGGTAGCTCAGGCAATTTCTGGGCAATCGCCGCCAGGGTCGCGCCGCTGGAGATGCCCACCAAAATGCCTTCTTCGGCCGCGCTGCGCCGCGCCATTTCGCGCGCTGGTTCGGCGTCGACCTGGATCACACCGTCGAGCAGCGCGGTGTGCAGGTTTTTGGGGATGAAGCCCGCGCCGATGCCCTGGATCGGGTGGGGCGAGGGCGCGCCGCCGGAGATCACCGGGCTTTGCGTGGGTTCGACGGCAAACACCTTCAGGCCAGGCCATTTGGCTTTGAGCACCTGCGCTACGCCGGTGATATGGCCGCCGGTCCCTACGCCGGTGATGATGGCGTCCAGCCCTTCGGGAAAGTCAGCCAGAATTTCCAGCGCCGTGGTGCGGGTGTGGACTTCGATGTTGGCGGGGTTCTCAAACTGCTGTGGCATCCAAGCGCCGGGGGTCGTGGCCACCAGCTCTTGCGCGCGGGCAATGGCGCCCTTCATGCCTAGTGCGCGGGGTGTCAGGTCAAAGCTGGCACCGTAGGCCAGCATCAGGCGGCGGCGCTCCACGGACATGCTGTCAGGCATCACCAAAACCAGCTTGTAGCCTTTGACCGCTGCCACCATCGCCAGGCCCACACCGGTATTGCCCGAGGTCGGCTCGATGATGGTCGCGCCGGGCTTGAGCGCGCCGGACTTCTCCGCGTCTTCCACCATGGCCAGCGCGATGCGGTCTTTGATCGAGCCGCCGGGGTTGCTGCGCTCGGACTTGATCCACACGTTCGCGCCCGCGCCAAACAGGCGGTTGATACGCACATGCGGTGTGTTGCCAATGGTGTGGAGGATGTTGTCGGCTTTCATAGGGTGCTCCTGTTGGGGGTTTGTCTGTTGCGCCGTGCGCGTGCCGCGCATTGTCGGCCAGTTCTTCGGCCCCAAACGGCATAACCTTATGCGCAGGGGCGCGGGCTGATAATGCGTGGGTGAAGCCTGCCAGACCACCGCTGGTGCAATTTTGGAAACAAAGCACTGGAGGAACGTCCGGACTGC
>RFRO01000045.1 GCA_009924455.1 Betaproteobacteria bacterium | reverse complement strand
GCCACCCGCGTGGTGCGCGTTCGCTGGCCAGCCATTTGAAGAGCCGCTTGCGTCTGGTTGGAATCAAAAGTGCGCTCTTGCATGAGTTGCTGCCCAAGGTGGTTTTTGACGACGCTGCCGCGCTGGCTGCCGCCATCAAGGCCTTGCCCATCCGCCTAGCAGCGGCGCGGCCGCTGGACGAGGCGATCAGCAGCGCCGGCGGCGTGCGCTTTGAGGGGCTGAGCGCGCAGCTCATGACCCGGCTGCCAGGCGTTTTTTGCGCTGGGGAGATGCTGGATTGGGAGGCGCCCACGGGCGGCTATTTGCTGCACGCCTGCTTGGCGACGGGGCGCCAGGCAGGGCAGGGGGCTTGCGCGTTTTTGGCCTGCGATGGCCGCGCCTAAGGAGGGGCTGGAAGACGGGATGGCGTCTAGACAACAGGTGCCCCCACGGAAATGTCATTTTAAGTTTACATCTTAAAATGTCAAAAATAGACTACACTGCAGATAAACACGAATTTGCGGTCATGGGGGCCGTGAACCCACCGTGCGGGTAGAGCACGGACGTGTAGGTCTATTGAGGAGTCACAACTATGTCAGATAGCGTAGGGCCAACCGGCCTGACCGACGCCCAATCGGAAGAAATACACCGGCACCTGATTCAAGGCACGCAAATCTTCGGAATGATTGCAGCCTTGGCCCATTTGCTGGCGTATATCTATTCCCCTTGGCTCAAGTAAAAGGAGAGCAACATGATTTATGGAAAACTTTGGACCGTGGTTAAACCTACGGTTGGAATTCCCATCTTCATCGCTGCTGTTGCCATTGCATCGTTCTCGGTGCACCTGGCAATCACGTTGAACACCACGTGGGTCAAGGGCTTTCTCAACGGCAAGGGAGCAACGGCAGCTGTCGTGGTTCACATGCCGATTGATTCGGCCTGATAGACATCAACTTCGGTTCATGTCGTATTTAATGGACCGGGAACCTGTTCCCGGTCCATTTTTCGTATGCGTAGTTTGACGCACGACGCGCCCGTGACGCCGCAGCAGCCCTGGTGGTTGCGCTTGCTGCCGTTTTCGGATGTAGCGTCCCCGGATTTGCCGCTCAGCCGCCTGATGCGGCTGGCCCTGTTCCAGGTTTCCGTCGGTATGGCCCTGGTTTTGCTGATTGGCACACTCAACCGCGTGATGATTGTCGAGTTGAAGGTGCCCGCATCCCTGGTGGGTGTGATGGTCGCCATGCCCTTGGTATTTGCCCCGTTTCGCGCCCTAGTCGGATACCGCTCCGACAAGCATGTGTCCGCTATTGGATGGCGGCGGGTTCCCTATATTTGGATGGGCAGCATGGTTCAGTTCGGCGGGCTGGCCATCATGCCGTTCGCGCTGTTGGTGCTGGCCGGTGCCGGTCAGTCGGCGGGCGCGCCGGCTTGGATCGGGCAAGTGGCTGCGGGCCTGGCCTTCTTGCTGGTGGGAGCCGGTTTGCACACCACGCAGACGGTCGGTTTGGCCCTCGCAACCGACCTGGCGCCAATTGAAGACCACCCCAAAGTGGTGGGCCTGATGTACGTGATGCTGCTGGCTGGCATGGTCTTGAGCGCTTTGCTATTCGGTTACTTGCTGCGCGACTTCAGCCCGGGCGCCTTGATCGAGGTGATCCAGGGCGCCGCGGTGATGACCCTGCTGCTCAATGGCGTTGCCGTGTGGCGGCAGGAAACGATTGGCGGTCCGAAGGCGGCAGTGGCGCTCGCCGACCAAGATTTTGCGCAAGCCTGGAGCCGGTTTACCCAGGGCGATCACGCCAAGCGGCGTTTGGTTGCTGTGGGTCTGGGGACCATGGCCTTCAGCATGGAGGATGTATTGCTGGAGCCTTTTGGCGGGGAGATTCTGCATCTGACTGTAGGGGTCACCACCGCATTAACCGCAACCCTGGCGCTCGGCGGCTTGTCCGGGTTTGCGTGGGCTTCACGCATTCTCAGCCGGGGCTTTGATCCGTTTCGCATGGCTGTGTGGGGCACCTATGTCGGCATACCCGCGTTTTTGCTGGTCACCGGTTCGGCGCTCACCGGCGCGGTCTGGATGTTTGTCCTCGGTACCCTGCTGATCGGTTTCGGCGCCGGCATTTTTGGCCACGGCACCTTGACCGCGACCATGAACCTCGCGCCCAAAGACCAGGCGGGTTTGGCGCTGGGCGCGTGGGGCGCCGTGCAGGCCACTGCGGCAGGCGTCGCGGTAGCTTGGGGCGGTATCATGCGCGACCTTGTGGCCCATGTGACCAACTCAGCCACCGGGTATCTGTCGGTGTATGTACTGGAAGCCGTTTTGCTGCTGGTCACCATGATCGCCATGGTGCCTTTGTTACGTTCCCGCTCCGCATCCAACCCTGCCTTTTTTCAAGGAGAGTCTTCATGAAAGTTCACCACATTCTGTTGATCCTGTGGTTCCTGTTGTTGTTCTTTATGTTGGCCAACTGGTTTAACAGACCTAAAAAGTAAGCGCGCCAGAAACGGTGTCCGCGGGACCGCAGGGGCCGCATATCGCCGTTTTCCGTTCAGCGCTGCGCTGAACGCGACGACACGGCGATACCACCGACGATCAACGCGAAAGCCGCCATGTGGTACCACTGCGGCCATTCGCCCAGCGCCAGCGCCGATAACAAGGCGGCGAAAAGCGGCGTCAGGTTGACAAAAAAACCGGCAATGTTCGGCCCGGCTGCCTGCACGCCCAGGCCCCAGCACCGGTAGGCCAGCAAGGCGGGAAAAACCGCAACGTATGCCAAAGCCGCCAACAAGGGCAGACCCCAGTCAATATGCGCCTGGCCACTCACCCATTCGGTGGCGGTAAAGCTGCCGGACCAGAACAGGCCGAAGGCAATTTGTGCCAACAAAAACGCCGCCCAGTCGCCGCGCACCGCGGCCGGTTCCTTGGTCACGCTGATCAGCCAGCTGTAGCCGGCCCAGCAGGCGGTTGCCACCAGCACATACACATCGCCCCACACCAGTTCCACCTGCAGCAAGGCCGTGATATCCCCTCGGCACAACACCAGCAGCACCCCCAACACAGACAACGCTGCGCCGAGCAGTTGCCGTTGGCGCAGGCGCTGCCCGAAAAATAAGGCGCCGATGCCCAGCATGAAAACCGGCGTGCTGGATGCGACCAGGGTCACGTTGATCGGGCTGGAGGTGCGCAAGGCCAGGTACTGAAAGCTGTTGTAGCACCCCACGCCCAGCAGACCCAGCAGCGCGTAGCGCCGCCAGTGGGCCCACAAAACGCTGTTCGGAAGCACCACCCAGCGCGCGAGTGGCAGCAGCAGAAGGCCAGCCAATACCCAGCGCATGAAGTTTAGCGTCATCGGTGAGATCAGCGGGTACACCATGCGCCCGACCAGGGCATTACCGGCCCAAAACAGCGGGGCCAGGCTCAACAAGGTGACGAGCCTTGACCCCGGCACTGGCTCTGCAGTTAGGGCTGCTTGGTTCCCCACCTGACCCGGTTGGCCGCTTCACCATGCGGGAAGGCCCGTCGGGCACGATTGTATGCCCCGGCTTGCGCAGGTGCGGCTCTTAGAATCCAGCCATGTCGTACCTGGTGCTTGCCCGCAAATACCGTCCGCGCAATTTTGCGGAAATGGTGGGGCAAGGCCATGTGGTGCAGGCGCTGTCCAACGCGCTGTCCTCAGGTCGTTTGCACCATGCCTATTTGTTCACCGGAACGCGTGGCGTGGGCAAGACCACGGTGGCGCGGATACTGGCCAAATCGCTCAACTGCGTGGGTGCCGACGGTCAGGGCGGTATCACCGCCACGCCCTGTGGCGTGTGCCAGGCCTGCGCGGACATCGACAGCGGGCGCTTTGTGGATTACACCGAGCTCGATGCGGCCTCCAACCGCAGCGTCGACGAGATGCAATCCCTGCTGGAGCAGGCGGTCTACAAACCGGTGCAGGGGCGCTTCAAGGTCTTCATGATCGACGAGGTGCATATGCTCACCGGGCATGCGTTCAACGCCATGCTCAAGACCCTGGAAGAGCCTCCGGACTACCTCAAATTTGTGCTCGCCACGACCGATCCGCAAAAGGTGCCGGTCACGGTGCTCTCGCGTTGCCTGCAGTTCAGCCTGCGCCCCATGGCGCCGGAGACCGTGCGTGAACACTTGCAGAGGGTGTTGGCCGCGGAGCAGATCACCTCAGACGCCGGAGCCCTGCGTTTACTGGCCCGCGCGGCGACATGGCCGCCGTGTTGCAGCGCATGGCCGTATGCCAAGTCAGCGCGGATGCGCAGGATGACACCGACCCCGATGCCGGACGGATTGCTGCGCTTGCGGCGATCCTGCCCCGCGATGAAACCCAGTTGCTCTACAGCATATGCCTGCACGGCCGTGCCGATTTGGGCCTGGCCCCCGACGAATACGCGGCCCTGACCATGGTTTTGTTGCGCCTGCTGGCGTTCAAGCCCGCTGTCGCAGTAGAGGCAGGCCAAACGGCAACACAGGAAAAAAAAAGCCTGAATAGTCCACCCCCGGCATCGCCGCCGGGAAAGTACGTGCCGGTCCGCGACAGCGCAACGGCGCAACCGGGTGTGGAGCGTACCGCTGAACACAACCCGGTAGACGCGGTGCGCCAGGAAATGGACCTGGAACGCGATAAACACGGCCAGCAAACTGAGGCGCCCTGGCAGGTCGAAGACGCCACCGAGCCAGCGCCTGCGGGCGACGCGCACCTGTTTGACGACAGGCAGCAACCGGAGGCCGCCGCCGTCCCTGCCAGTCGCGTGATTGGTATCCCGGTGCGATCGGCCAGCCCTGTCGCCCCCGAGCCTGCGGCCGCTGCCACGCTGGAGCCCACCGAGGAAGGCGCGTTCTGGCATGCCGTGGTCCAGCCCTTGGTCGACAGCGGTGCCATCCAAGCCATGGTGCGTGAGCTGGCCCTGCAGTCACAGCTGGTGGCCCGCGATGAGGGGCTGTGGGTGTTGCGCGTCGAGCGCGAATCGTTGAACCAGTCTTCGAACCGCGAGCGGCTGGCCGGTGTGCTGCGCACGGCCGGGCATGCGGTGGATTTGGCCGTGGAGATCGGCCGTGTCAGCGACTGCCCGGCGCGGCGCAACAGCGCTGCCAGCCAGGGCCGCTTGGACGCTGCGCGCCGCCTCATCGAGGCCGACCCTTTTGTGCAGCGCATGGTGCAGGAATTTGGGGCGAAAATCGTTCCCGGTTCGGTGCGGCCGTTGTGATGCCATGCTCTCTTTCTATTGACCTCTAAGGAAAATCCCCATGTTCAACAAAGGACAACTCGCCGGCCTGATGAAACAGGCGCAGGCCATGCAGGAAAACATGAAGCGCGCGCAGGAGGAGCTTGCCACCATCGAGGTCAGCGGCGAATCCGGTTCCGGCCTGGTGAAAGTCACCATGACCTGCAAGCACGAGGTCCGGCGGGTGCAGATTGACCCCAGCCTCCTGGCCGATGACAAAGACATGCTTGAAGACCTGGTCGCTGCCGCCTTCAATGCGGCAGCCCGTGCGGTGGAGGAGACCACCAACGCCAAGATGGGCAAGTTCACCGCCGGCATGCCCAGCCTGCCCGGCGGCATGAAGCTGCCCTTCTAAGGTGACGCAGGAACCGGGCGCCACCGGTGGCGCGGCGCTGGAGGTATTGATCACCGCTTTGCGCCGCCTGCCCGGAGTCGGTCAGAAGTCGGCGCAGCGCATGGCTTTTCACTTGCTGCAACATGACCGGGCCGCCGCCCAGCAACTGGGCCGCGCCCTGCTGCATGCCGCCGACCATGTGCAGCATTGCCAGCGCTGCAACACCTTTGCGCAGGCGGCTGTGTGCGAGGTGTGTGCCAACCCGAAGCGCGACGCCACGCTTTTGTGCGTGGTGGAAACGCCGGCGGATCAGGCCGCACTGGAGCGCACCAAGGCCTACCAGGGCCTGTATTTTGTGTTGATGGGCAAGCTCAGCCCGCTCGATGGCATCGGCCCCAAGGACATCGGTATCCAGGCTTTGTTTGAGCGGGCCGGTGACGGTGTGGTGCGCGAAGTGATTCTGGCGACCAATTTCACCGCCGAAGGGGAGGCCACGGCCCATGTCATCAGCGAAGGCTTGAAGGCGCGCGGTCTGCGTCCGACCCGGCTGGCGCGCGGCGTGCCGGTGGGCAGCGAGCTGGAATACGTGGACCTCGGTACCATTGCACACGCGCTGGTCGATCGCCGCTAACAGCGCTTCAGGAGGAGATCCGATGCCCCATTTTTCTCTGGCTTATTGGTGCGTGCTCGCCGCTGCCGTGTTGCCGATTGTCTGTGCCGGTATCGCGAAATCCGGACGCTTTGTGCCGCTGAGCGAGGGTGGTTATGACAACCGCAACCCACGCGATTGGCTGGCGCAGCAAACCCAATGGCGGGGTCGTGCCAACGCGGCGCAGGCCAACAGCTTTGAGGCGCTGCCGTTTTTCATTGGCGCGGTCGTGATCGCCCACCAGTTGGGCGCGGAGCAGAACTGGCTGGACCTCCTGGCCGCGCTGTTCATCACCCTGCGGGTGGTGTACGTGGGCCTGTATGTCGGGGGCCTGGCCAATGCGCGCAGTCTGGTGTGGACCGGCGCATTCGCGACCAACGTTGCGATTCTGTTCATCGGCTACCGCTGAGCCGCTGCCCGCCGTAACCCGATTTTTTTGGGCGCTTGGCGTCCACCACCTTGCGCGCAGGTGCCGCCTTCTTGGCCGCGCTGGCGGGGCAGGAAAACCACGACTTTTTGGCCCGGCTTGAAGGCAGCCGACGCGCTCATATTGTTCCATTGGGCGACGTTAGCGGGCGTGGTTTTGTAGCGGCTGGCAATGCTGGCAACCGTGTCCTTTTTGCCCGCCTTGACCACGGTGCGCTGCAGCACGATTTCAGGCGCCAGTGACAACTGCCCGTTGTCGGCGACTTTGGTGCCCACGTCCTGATCCAACTTGGCAGCGCGCGGCACCAGCAGCGAGGAGCCGGCGCGGATCATCATGCGCGGTGGGATGCCGTTGAGTTCGCGCAGCTGCTGCTCAGCCATTCCGCTGCGCTTGGAGGCCGCCGCAACCGTCATGGTTTGGGGAACCACCCAGACGGTCCAACTTGCCAGCCGGGCGCCAGCGATACCGTCCAGGTTGTTCTGAAACACTTCGGCGTTGTCCCAGGGCAGCAGGATGTAGGGCTTGCCGGCAGCCAGGATCAGCGGCTTGTTGGCCGAGGGGTTCAGCGCCTTGAAGTCATCCAGCGGAATTTGTGCCAGCTTGGCGGCCAGGGTCACATCGATGTCGCGGCTGATGGGTACGCTGGCGAAATAGGGGTGGTTCCCGATCGCAGGCAGTTGGGAGTTAAAAGCCTGCGGCTGCAGCACAATATTTTTGATCGCCTGCAGCTTGGGAACATAGAGGCGGGTCTCGGCCGGCATGGGCAGGTCCAGGTAGCCGGTACCCAGCCCTTTTTGCTGGTTGCGCGCAATGGCGCGGCCCACGTTGCCCTCGCCCCAGTTGTAAGCGGCCAGGGCCAGATGCCAGTCGCCAAACATCCCGTATAGCCTTTGCAGATAGTCCAGCGCCGCCCGGGTGCTGGCCAGCACGTCGCGGCGGTCATCCTGAAAAATGTTCTGCTTGAGTTCGAAGGTTCTGCCGGTAGCCGGCATGAACTGCCACATCCCGGCCGCCTTGGCGCTGGATACGGCTTGCGGGTTGAATGCGCTCTCCACAAAGGGCAGGAGCGCCAGCTCGGTGGGCATGCCGCGCAACTCCAATTCTTCTACGATGTGAAACAGGTATTTGCGCGAACGCTCCGTCATGCGGTACAGGTAGTCGGGGCGGCTGGAATACCAGACCTCGCGGTCGCGTACCTGATCGGTTTGCAGGTCGGGCATAGCAAAGCCGTTCCGGATGCGGTCCCAAATCTCAGCAGGTGCCTCCAGCGTCGCGACCCGGCGGCTGGCGCTCTCCAAGCTGATGGGCGGCGATACACCGTCGGGCTGGCTTTGGGCCCACCCCAGCGAGAACGTACCCCAAAGGCCCAGTCCGGCCAAGGCGGTCGCGAGGACCTGGCGTACAACGGGCTTCATACGGCGTCCCGGGGCTGCCACAGGTGCGCCGGGCGGGTGAATAGAATGATCCGGCGCTTCGAGTGGCCGGGTTCACCAGCGGGCTTTTTGATTGGTTTCATGGACGAACAAATTATAGGTTTGCAGGATTGGCTGGCCACGCCCGTGGGCAGTTACTTGTTGGACTGGGAACAAAAGCAGTTGGACGCCGTCGTGGCCGATGCCTTCGGCTTTCATGCGCTGCAGTTGGGTATCCCGGTATTAGACGCTTTGCGCAGCAACCGCATGCCGCACCGCTGGTTGGCAGACCAGCCGCCCGAGGGCGTGCCACCCTGCCGCTGTGCGCTGGCCACCGACTTTGCCGCGTTGCCGTTCGCGGCAGCCAGCCTGGACTTGCTGGTTTTGCCCCATGCCCTGGAGTGCAGCGCCGACCCCCATGCGACTTTGCGCGAAGTGGAGCGTGTGTTGGTGCCGGATGGTCGCGTGGTGATTTGCGGCTTCAACCCCACCAGTTTGTGGACCGTCCGCCAGGGGCTCGGGCATGTGCTGCGCCGGATCGGCTTGCGCGGGCGTATGGGGCCCCTGTATCTGCCAGCGTCGGGCGAATCGATCGGCCTGTGGCGTTTGCGTGATTGGTTGCGCTTGCTGAGTTTTGATACCGAGCAGGTGCGTTACGGTTGTTACGTGCCGCCGGTGCGCAGTGTGAAATGGCTTGCCCGCTGGGGCTTTATGGAGCGCATGGGTGCGCGCTGGTGGCCGATTTTGGGCGCTGCCTACGTGGTGGTGGGCGTCAAGCGGGTGCGGGGCATGCGTCTGATGGCGCCCGCCTGGAAGCCCAAGCCCCAACGCGCCGCACAAACGGCGCCCGTGGCCAGCCACCGCGAGGCCGGAAAGCACAGCATCCCCCATGAATGAAGTCACGATTTACACCGATGGCGCTTGCAAAGGCAACCCCGGCCCCGGCGGCTGGGGCGTGTTGCTGTGCGCCCCCGACGGAACCCGCAAAGAACTCTGCGGCGGTGAACTCGGCACCACCAACAACCGCATGGAAATGATGGCTGTGATCCAGGCGCTGGAGGCCCTCAAGCGACCGTGCGCGGTCACGCTGCATCTGGACAGCCAGTACGTGCTCAAGGGCATCACCGAATGGCTGCCCGGCTGGAAAGCCAAGGGCTGGAAGACGGCGTCCAAGCAACCGGTGAAAAATGTCGATCTGTGGCAGCGTCTGGACCATGTAGTGGCCCATGGCGGCCACCGGATCGATTGGCGTTGGGTCAAAGGCCACGCGGGTGACCCCGGCAATGAACGCGCTGACGCGCTGGCCAATCAGGGCGTGACCCTGGCCATGGACGTGGGCTGAATCGTCCTTAGACAACCCCGTCAAACAGCATCACGCTGACCAGGTCGCCTACCGCAACATTGCCTTGTTCGTGGGCCAGAACCAGCAGGCCGTTGGCTTGCACCATCGAACGCAAAACCCCGGAGCCCTGCTGCCCGGTGGTACGCACCGTGAGCGACCCGTCGCTGCCGGTGCTGACGATCGCGCGTTGGTATTCGGTACGGCCCGGTTTTTTGCGGATGGCTTCGCTGCTTCGGGCCTGCAGCAGCGGCGGTTCACTGACATTGGCCCCCATCATCTGCCACAACGCCGGGCGCACAAACGCCAAGAAAGTCACCATCACCGCCACCGGGTTGCCGGGCAGGCCGAACAGGGGTTTGTGCCCGATGCGCCCCACCGCCATCGGGCGGCCCGGGCGCATCGCGATGCGCCAGAACACCACGCCGCCGCCACGGCCGTCGGGCGCGCTGCGCGCCAGTTGGCGCATCATGGCTTTGGTGTGGTCTGCCTCGCCCACGCTGACCCCGCCGCTGGTGATCGTGGCATCGGCCTCGCGCGCGGCGCGCTCAAATGCGGCTCGCAGCGCTGCCGGTTGATCGGGCACGACGCCCAGGTCCAGCACCTCAACGCCCATGCGCTGCAGCATGCCAAACACGGTGTAGCGGTTGCTGTCGTACACCGCGCCCTCGCGCGGGGCGTCACCCAGACTCAGAATTTCGTCGCCGGTGCTGAAATACGCCACCCGCAAGCGCGCGTAGACACACACCTGCGCAATGCCCAGGCTGGCAATCAGACCCAGCGCGGCCGGGGTGATCCGGGCGCCACGGGTGAGCGCGGCGCTGCCCTGGCGCAGGTCTTCCCCGGCCTGACGCCGGTTGTCCCCGCGGTGAAGTATCCCGGCCGGGATGGTGATGGTGTCGCCATTGGCCTGCGCCAGCTCCTGGGGGACCACGGTGTCCAGCCCGGCAGGCATGACGGCGCCGGTCATGACTTTCACGCATTCCCCGGCAGAAGGTGCCCCCGCGTAGGGCGATCCGGCCCGCGCTGTGCCCAGCACCCGCAAGCTGAGCGGGCTCCCGGTTTGCAGCTGTTTGCCATCGAAGGCGTAGCCGTCCATGGCCGAGTTATCGTGCGCCGGCACGTTGATCGGGCAGACCACGTCCTCGGCCAGCACCCGCCCCAGCGCCTGCATCAGCGCGATGTTTTCAGTGCGTTCGGGTGCCGGAACCCATTGCGCCAAAAACGCATTGACCACATGCGCAGGCAGCGCATCCGGGTCATAACCCTGCAGCGCGGCGGCGATGTGCTCCAGGCTTTTCATGGTTTCACGGGTGGGCGGTCAGCGGCTTGTGCAGGGCTTGCAGTTCTGCCAAGGTGTTGGCGTTGAAAAACGCGCGGGCATCGTCCTGTGGCTGGTCAAACGCCACTTCCACCTGGCCCTGCGCCTGGGTCCACGCGTCGATCTTGCGTCCGCCGTCCTGCAGGTACTGCTCCATGCTGGGCAGCAGGCTGGTTCTGAGCAGACAAAAAACCGGCTGCCGGCGCAGCGCCGGGTCCTGCGGCCCGTCCGGTGCGCTGGCCATGGCGATGCGGGCATTACCAGCGGCCAGTGCATGCGCCAGCCGGGCCAGTAGGTCCAACGGAAACAGCGGCGAATCACAGGGTACGGTCAGCAGGTAGTCGTGCGTGGCGGCGCATTGGGCCAAAGCGGTGTGGAATCCAGCCAGCGGCCCGGCGAAACCGCCTACGGCATCCGTCCAGACCGGCACGCCCCAGCTGGCGTACAGCGCGTGGTTGCGGTTGGCGTTGATCGCCAGGGTGCGTGGTGCGCCCAGCGTCTGTTGTTGCAATCGTTGCAGTGCGTGGCGGGCCAGCGGCTTGCCGTCGAGCAGTTGCAGGCCCTTGTCGACGCCGCCCATGCGGCGGCCCTCGCCGCCGGCCAGCACCACGGCGCACACCTGGTCGGCGCGGATGGCAGATGGTGGGGGAACGCCGGAGCTGGCCAAGGAGCGAGACATTCCTTGCTAACCCCCGATGTAGCTCATTTCCACCCTTTTTGCGCCCAAGCCCCTGTCGGGCGGCAGCGCGGCGCGCAAGGCGGAGTAGCGGTCGCCGCGGCCGCGCCAGATATGGGCAATCGCAGACGCCAGATCGGCGTTGTCGCTGCCGGCCCGCACCAGGCTGCGCAGGTCGTAGCCCTGGCTGGCAAACAGGCACAGGTAGAGCTGGCCTTCCGTGGACAGGCGCGCGCGGCTGCAGTCGCCACAAAAAGCCTGGGTGACGCTGCTGATGACGCCGATTTCGCCCAGCCGGGGGTCGTACTGCCCGTCGGTGCCGGCATAGCCCCAGCGTTGCGCGGTCTCACCTGCCTGCGCGGCTTCCAAGGCAACCAGCGGCATGGCCGCGTGGATGCGCTCCACGACCGCGCTGGATGGCAGCACGTCGTCCATACGCCAGCCGTTGGTGGCGCCTACATCCATGAATTCAATGAAACGCAACACGACGCCGCTGCCCTGGAAATGCCGGGCCATGGGCAGGATTTCATGGTCGTTGGTTCCCTTTTTAACCACCATATTGACCTTGATCGGCCCCAGGCCTGCGGCTTGCGCCGCTTGAATGCCTTCGAGCACATCGGAAACCGGAAAGTCCACATCGTTCATGCGCTTGAAGACCGCGTCGTCGAGCCCATCCAGGCTGACCGTGACGCGCTGCAGGCCCGCAGCCTTGAGCGCAGCCGCCTTGCGTGACAGCAAGGATCCGTTGGTGGTGAGCGTCAAGTCCAGGGGATTACCCTGGGGCGTCCGCAGGGCCGCCAATTGGGCGACCAGCACTTCGAGGTTTTTGCGCAGCAAAGGCTCGCCACCGGTGAGCCGGATTTTCTCGACGCCATGGGCAACGAATTGGCTGGCGATGCGGGTGATCTCTTCAAAGCTGAGCAACTCCGACTGCGGCAGGTAGACATAATCCTTGTCAAAAACCTCTTTGGGCATGCAATAGCTGCAGCGGAAATTACAGCGGTCGGTCACGCTGATACGCAGGTCGTGCAGGGGACGCCGCAAACTGTCCTGCAAGTGTCCGCTGGGACGGGCCCGCGTGGCCGGTGCGAAAGCTGCTGCGGGTGCGGCCAGGCTGCGGGTGCGCTGGTCCACCAGCGGGAGAATGCGGGGCGTGGAATTTTCGGCCATGGGCTTATTGTGACCCTTGTTGAGCCGCTGAAATAGGGGAGATTGCCGTGGTGCGGGAATGGTTGATTGCTTTCTTGGCGGTGGCGTGCGGCATCAGTGGCCTGGTGGCGTGGCGGGCGTTGCGGCGTGAACGCGAGAACACGGCCCGTCTGAATGCAGCGATTCAGAGCATTGAGGGCAACGATTTTTCGCAGATTGCAGCGCTCTCCGGCGCCAATGGGCCGCTGGCTCCGAGCTACCGCACGCTGGCTGTGATCGGCCAACGCTTGCAATGGGGCAAAGAGGAGCTGCAAGCCCTGGTCGACGATGTGACCCGCGAACTGCGCCAACGCAAAGAGGAAGCCGAAAACGCCACCCAGGCCAAGTCGCGTTTCATCGCCGCAGCCAGCCACGACCTGCGCCAACCCATGCACGCCATGGGTTTGCTCATCGCCCGCTTGGGACAACTCCCGCTCGGGCGTGGCGCGGACGCATTGGTCGACAACCTGGAGTCGGCGGTGCAGTCCATGCAGGATTTGCTCGATGGCCTGCTGGATTTGTCCAAGCTGGAGGCGGGGGCTGTGGCGCCGAATTTCCAGGCGCATCCGATTGAGCAGACCTTCCAGGCCGTGCGCGCGGCTCTCGCAGTGCAGGCGCGTGCCCAGAACTTGCGGCTGCGGGTGCGGCCCACCGATTTGTGGGCATTGACCGACCCGGTTTTGCTGCAGCGGGTGGTCATGAATTTGGGCCATAACGCCTTGCGCTACACCAGCGAGGGCGCGGTGCTGATTGTGTGCCGCCCGGTGCACAACGGCACCGGGGTGCGTATCGATGTCCTGGATAGCGGGCGTGGGATCGATCCGGCCCACCATCAGCACATTTTTCAGGAGTTTTACCGCGTCGACGGGGAAAGCGCCGATGTCTCAAAAGGGATGGGTTTGGGGCTGCATATCGTCGCCCGCACGGCCGACGTGCTGGGTGCCGCGTTGGCGGTTCGTTCTGCGCTGGGCTGCGGTGCCCGTTTCTCTGTCACGCTGCCGATTGCGCGTCCCCGGCAGCTTCCGGTGGAGCCGGAACGTGTTGTAGCGTCGAGTTCGTCCGGCGCGCAAATCGCCGATTTGCAGGGCTTGCGGGTCCTGCTTTTGGAGGCAGATGACGCATTGCGTGCAACCCTGGCGGGCTTGCTGCGGTCCTGGGGCTGCGAAGTCCTGGCGCAAACGGGTGTGGAGCCTGCAGTCACGCAAATGCAGGACCAGGGTTTTGTCCCCGGGGTGCTGCTCTGCGATGCCGGCTTGGCCGGCCCGTCGGTTGGCGCGGTGGTCGAAGCCGTGCGACACCCATGCGGTCAGCCGATTCCGGCGTGCATCTTGGGGGCGCCGGCAGACCCTGCGCTGCGCGCCTCGTGGGAGGAGCAAGGCCTGGTGGTGTTGGACAAACCCGTACGGCCCGCGAAGTTGCGTGCATGGTTGCGCCGGCTGCGCGCGTCCGGCTAGATGCCGGGTCTGAATCCGTATTTCACGCCGGCCAACACCGCCTGGGTGCGGTTGTGCACATCGAAGTACCGCAGGATGGACGAGACGTGCGACTTCACTGTTTCTTCGCCGATTTCCAGCCGCTGCGCGATATCCCGGTTGCTCAGGCCTTCAACCATGCAGCGGAACACCCGCTCTTGCGTGCGGGAGAGCGAGGCGCGTTTGGGCATGGTGCCGTCGATAATTTGCCCCTCTAAGTCCAGCAGATCGTCCGGCGTGTAGATGCCGCCGTCCAGCACCACCTTGATGGCCTTCAGAAGGGCGGCACTGGGTTTGGATTTGCTGATGAAGCCGGCAGCTCCGGCCGCCAGCACCTGGCGCATCAGCTGGGCATTGGCCATGCCGGAAATCATCAGCACGGGCACCTCGGGCGCCCGCCGCCCCAACTCCTGCAGCATTTCCAGCCCGGTCATATCGGGGAGGTGGTAGTCCAAAAGAATCAGGTCCAGATCGCGGTGGGCGATCAAAATCATAAAAGCGTCTTGCGCGCTGTCGGCCTGCATGATGTCGATGCCGTCGCCCAGGAGCTGCAAAACCTGGCCCAAGCCTTCGCGCACCAGTTCGTGGTCATCGATTGCCAAAATTTTCATGCTGGCATCGTAAATGAACCAGAGGGGAGCTTGCGCCGCCCAAGAAAAAGCCCGCAGCTGCGGGCT
>RFRO01000044.1 GCA_009924455.1 Betaproteobacteria bacterium | reverse complement strand
GCGCCGTTGGGGCCGATGATGGCGTGGACGGTGCCGAATTGGACCGTGAGGTTGACATCATTCAGCGCCTTGAGGCCGCCGAAGCTTTTCTTCAGACCAGAGACTTCAAGTGCAGCCATCAGTGTGCTCCTGGGGTCGCGTCAGCGCCAGCGTGCGCGGGTGCCGGAAACAGGCGGCGTTGCAGGCTTTGTATGCCCTGCATCAGACCACCGGGGACAAAAATGATCAGCATCAGGAAGAGCACGCCCAGCGTCAGTTCCCAGCCTTCACCCACAAACAGGCCGGCAATTTTGATTACCACGTGTTCGATCGAATCGGGCAGAAAGCCGAAAACGCTTTGGAGAATTTGCTCGTTGAAGGACGAGAAAATATTCTCCAGGTACTTGATCACGCCGGCGCCGATCACAGGCCCTAGCAAGGTGCCCACGCCACCCAAGATGGTCATCAGAACCACTTCTCCGGAGGCCGACCAATGCATGCGGTCAGGCCCAGCCAGTGGGTCAGTCACCGCCAGCAGCCCACCGGCCAGACCGGCATAGCAGCCACTGATCACAAACGCGGTCAGTGCATACGAGCGGGTGTTGATTCCGGTGTACTTCAGGCGGTTTTGGTTGGACTTGACGGCCTTGAGCATCAGGCCAAATGGCGAGCGTGTGATCCGGATGGAAACGTAAAAGCTCAGGATCAGCATAACCGCACAGAAATAGAAGCCGCTGTAGCCCACCATGGAATGGCCGAAGAAGTTGGTGGAGGGAAGTCCATCGGTAATCTGGACGCCGAAGTACCGGTCCCATGAGCGGGCGTCGTCTTTGGCTAGTTGCAATCCGGTTTCGCCATTGGTCAGCGGGGTCAGCACGGAGTAGGCCAGGTTGTAGGCCATTTGTGAGAACGCCAGTGTCAGGATGGAGAAGTAGATGCCGGAGCGTCGCAGGCTCAGGTAGCCGATCAGCAAAGCAAATAAGGCCGTCAGCGCCACAGCAAAAATGATGGCGGGAACCACATTCATGGTCAGAAGCTTGAAGCTCCAGACCGCGGTGTACGAGCCCAAGCCCAGAAACGCAGCATGTCCGAACGAAAGGTAGCCGGTAAGACCAAAAAGGATGTTGTAGCCGATGGCAAAAATGCCGAAGATACAAAACTTCTGGAGCAGATCGGGGTAACCCGCGCCGAAGGGCTTGAGCAGTATGGGGCCGGCTAGAACCACGAGGGCAAAGCCCAGCAGCATCCAGCGGTCTTGTTTGGCAAGTGTGTTCATCATCAATCCTCCATCACGCCTTTGCGGCCCAGCAAGCCACGCGGGCGCGTTAGCAGAATCACCACGGCTACCAGGTACACAATGACCTGGTCGACGCCGGGAATCAGCTGTTTAATTTCGTTCATCGACGCGAAGGATTGCAGGATACCCAGCAAAAATCCGGAAGCGACTGCGCCAGGCAGCGAGCCCATCCCGCCGACCACCACCACCACAAACGACAGAACCAAAAAGTCCATGCCAATACGGTAGTTGGGCGACACGATGGGGGTGTACATGGCGCCTGCAATGCCTGCCACGACTACGGCGATGCCGAAGACGATGGTGAAGCGGCGCTCAATGTGGATGCCCAGCAAGCCGACCGTCTCGCGGTCCCGCATACCGGCGCGCACCACCATGCCAAACGTGGTGAATTGCAAAAAGGCAAATACCAAGGCGATAACCACCATCGAAAAGCAGAAATACACCAGGCGCCACCAGGGGTAGCTGATACCAGCGCCCAGGCCCAGCCATTCGCCGATGTTGGCGCTGCCGTTGAACATCTCCGGCGCAGGAACCGGAATTGGCGTGGCACCAAAAAAACTCTTGACCAGTTCCTGGAGCACGATGGCCAAGCCGAAGGTCACCAGAATCTGGTCGGCATGGGTGCGGTGGTAGAAGTGGCGGATCAAACCGCGCTCCATCACCACGCCGATGGCCAGCATCAGCGGTATGGCCAGAAGAATCGACAGCGGAACCGCAAAGCTGATGATTTGCAGACCCAGGTCGCCCCACCACATTTGCAGGTAGGGCATATCCACCATCATCTCCATGCCGGGGATGCTCTCGTCTTTCACTTGGGTGGACAGCTTGAGCAACATCTGCACCGAGACTGCGCAAAAACCACCAATCATGAACAATGCGCCGTGGGCAAAATTAACCACGCCCAGCGTACCGAAAATAAGCGTAAGGCCCAATGCAATGAGCGCGTACGCGCTGCCCTTGTCCAGGCCGTTGAGTAGTTGGAGAAAAATAGCGTCCATGGGCTAGCCTATCCGCAGCAATTGCCACAGCGACAATCAAAAAAAGAAGTGGGTTCCATAATTTTGCAATTACCTGGAACCCTCAGGGAACCACCACTGCGGATCAGGGGGCTTGGTTACCAAGCCTCCCTGATCGGTGGGGAAATTAGACCTTGTAAGGCCCCAGCTCGCCGCCGAAGATTTCAGGCTTGTATTCGACCTGCGCGCGCGGAACGATTTGATGCACGTCCATCAGGTCCCACTTGCCAGCGGGCTTATCTTTGCCGCGCACAACCAGCACGTCTTTGAAACACTGGTGGTCTGCCGCACGGTATTCGGTCGGGCCGTTGCCCATGCCGTCGAACTTGAAGCCTTCAAGTGCTTTGATCACTTGCTCGGGGTTGAAGGTGCCGGCGGTCTCACAGGCATTGGCCCACAGCATGGTTTGGACATATGCAGTGTGCGCTGCTTGTGATGGCGGCTCTTTGTACGCGGCAACAAAGGACTTGGTGAAGTTCTTGGAACCTTCGTCTTTCAAGTCCCAGTCCCAGTTGGAGGTGCCGAAAATGCCCTTGATCGCTGAGCCTGCGCCTTGCGCCATCAGCTCGGAGAACAGCGGAACGACCACCTCAAAGCGCTTGCCGTTGGCCATCTTGTCGCGCAGACCGAACTGCACTGCCTGGGTCAACGAGTTGATCATGTCCTTGCCGTAGTGGTTCAGGATCAGAACGTCAGCGCCCGAGTTCAGAACCGGGGTGATGTACTGCGAAAAATCGGCCAAGCCCAGCGGTGTTTTCACCGCATTGGCAGTTTTCCAGCCCAAGGCTTCGGTCGAGTTCTTCATGGACTCTTCCTGTGTCCAGCCCCAGGTGTAATCGGCAGTCAGGTGGTAGGCGACGCGCTCTTTGCCGTACTCTTTGCCCAGAACAGGGCCGAGTGCCTTGCCGGACATGTAGGCGTTGAAAAAGTGGCGGAAACCATAACGGCGCTTGTCTTTGCCGGTGGTGTCGTTGGAGTGGGTCAGGCAGTTCATGAAGATCACGCCCATTTCCTGCGACAGGGATTGCATGGCAATCGCTTCAGCGGAAGAGGAGCCGCCCGTACACATGATGACGCCTTCTTTTTCCATCATGCGGCGCGCTACACCACGTGCCACGTCGGCTTTGGTCTGCGTGTCGCCTTGCACAAAGGTCAGCTTTTTGCCCAGGATGCCGTTGCCTTTGAGCGCCAGCGGCTTCATGGTCCTGAGCATGCCGCCGTCGCCTTCGCCGTTGATGTGCTTGATGGCTAGTTCGTACGCGCGCAATTCGTCTTTACCTTCGTCCGCGTAGGCGCCGGTCAAGGGCAGGGTCAGGCCGATGGTGACGGTCTTGCTGTCGCCCGGATCGTTGCGGAACGTGCTGGCAGACGCGTTCTTCATGTAGAAGGCCGGCGCGCTGGCGCTGGCCATCATGCCGGTGATGGATTTGAGGGCTGTGCGACGAGTCGATTGGGTCATGCGTGTTCCTATTTACAAGGGCTAAAGTTCGGACAAAAGAGTCCAACGAAAGTGAAAGGTCAGTATAGGGAAAGGCCTAGGCGCAAACAATCACTGAACTCTAGGGTTTTCCCTAGCTTATGCATGACCTTACGGACTTCTGACTATGTTTGCAGTCCCATCGCCCACAAATTGGTTGAGCGGGCACCGCTGCGGCAAAACGCGAGAACCGGGCTTGCGGCTTGCGCAACCGCGGACGCCATGGCGTCCACTTGCGCCTGGGTTACCTGGCCGCTGATCACGGGGATGTAGTGGTAGTCCATGCCCGCCGCGCGGGCGGCGGCTTCAATGGCATCCGACAAGGGTTGGTCCGGTCCGCCCTCGCCGTCGGGCCGGTTGTTGATGACGGTGCGTATGCCATGGGCTGCCAGCGCGGCCATGTCTTCGGGTTGCAATTGGCCGGCAGTGCAGAAATCCGGCGTGTGTTGGCTGACAGAAATAGACATATCGTGGCTCCTAAATTGTTTGCAGCCTATGCAAGGCCTGGTTCAGCGTATCTTCTTCTTTGGCAAAGCAAAAACGCACGATGCCTTGGTCGAATCCATCCACATAAAAAGCGGATAGCGGAATAGCGGTCACGCCGACTTCTATCGTCAGCCAGCGGCAAAATTCGGCTTCGCTCAGTTGGCTCACTCCACCAATTTGCACGCATTGGAAAAAGCTGCCTTCGCTGGGCAGCAAGCCCAAGCCGGTTTGCGCCAGGCCTGCGCGAAAGAGATCCCGTTTGCGTTGGTAAAAGGCGGGAAGCCCCAGGTACCGCTCAGGCTGGTCCATATACGCGGCCAAGCCATATTGCATGGGCGTGTTGACGGTGAAGACATTGAACTGGTGAACTTTGCGGAACTCGCGCATCAGGCCGGCCGGCGCGACCACGTAGCCCACTTTCCAGCCGGTGACATGGTAGGTTTTGCCGAAGCTGGACACGATGAAAGCCCGTTCCGCGAGGCCCGGGTAACTGGCGGCGCTGCAATGCCGGCGGCCATCAAACAGCATGTGTTCATAGACTTCATCGCTGATGAGATAGGTGTTGGTGGGTGCCAGCAAGGCTTCCAGTGCCCGCATGTCAGCGTCGCTCCACACCGTGCCGCTAGGGTTGTGCGGGCTGTTAATCAGCAGCGCGCGGGTGCGGGGAGTCAGCGCCGCGGCAATGCGTGAAAAATCCGGGCGGAAGGTCCCGGGTGTCAGGGGCACCCGTACCACCTTGCCGCCCGCGAGTTCGATGCCGGGAACATACGAGTCGTAGCACGGCTCCAGAATCATGACCTCATCGCCCGGATGGACCAGGGCCAACAGCGCGGACAGGATGGCCTGGGTCGCGCCGGCGGTGATGGTGACCTCGCTGGCCGGGTCGTAGTCGCTTCCATACAAGCTGGCCACTTTGCGTGCAACCGCCTCACGCAGCGGCGCGATGCCGCTCATGGGCGGATACTGGTTGTGGCCGGCTTGCATGGCGCTGCTAACGGCATCAAGCAGTGCAGGGTCGCACGGGAAATCCGGAAATCCCTGGCCCAGGTTCACGGCCTGGTGCTCGGTGGCCAAGGCCGACATGACCGTGAATATCGTGGTGCCCACCTTGGGCAAACGGCTTTTCAAAGGCTCAGACATCTTCATCTCGCAGAAAGCCGCCCATGGCGCGTTCCACCGCTGCGCGGGTGAGCTTGGGGCTGAGTAACTCGGCGAAGGTGTAGACGAAGTTGCGCAAATAGGCGCTGCGTTTGAAAGCGACCCGCGCGACATTGCTGCCAAACAGGTAACCGGCCGGGCGAACCACCAGGCCGCTAGCAGGGCCTTCTGCCACGATGTCGCGCACGGCCATTTCGGCTGCAATGCCGATACCCAAGCCCAGCTTGGTGTAGGTCTTGATCACGTCCGAATCGATGGCCTCTAAAGCAATGCGGGGCGAGAGCTTGGCGCTGGCAAAAGCTGCGTCGATTTTGGTGCGACCAGTGAATGAAGGGTGGTAGGTGATCAGTGGCTCTCGCGCCACGTCCTCCAGTGTGATCAGCTCCTTCTTGACCAGTGGATGGTCTTTCGGCAGCACCAGCGTGTGTTGCCAGACATAGCAGGGCAGGGTGACGAGTTCATCAAAGTCGGCAAGCGATTCCGTGGCGATGCCGATTTCGGCGACCTCATCGATCAGCATGCGGGCAACCTGCGCGGGTGCTGCCTGGTGCAGACTGACATTGACCTTGGGGAACTGCTGGCGCAGCCCGGCCACCAATTCCGGCAGCACATAGCGCGCTTGGGTGTGTGTGGTGGCGATGGAGAGCGTGCCGCTGTCCTGCTGGCTGAATTGCTCCCCAATGCGCCGCAAGTTGCCCACTTCGCGCAGGATCACGTCGATGCTTTTCAGGACGTGTTGCCCGGGCTCTGTCACCCGTTTGAGCCGCTTTCCGTGCCTGGAAAAAATTTCTATGCCCAGCTCGCTCTCTAGTTCCAGGATGGCTTTGGATACGCCAGGTTGTGATGTGTTGAGTGCTTTTGCCGCGTCGGTCAGGTTCAAATTGCGCCGAACGGCTTCCTGCACAAACCGAAATTGATGAAGATTCATAACAAATTGAGCTAAAGAATCTCAATATTATGCAATATTCAGCAGTCTAGAGGCCTTTCAAGGCAACCGAAGCGAGCATGTCCACAACCTGCGGGTTCTCGCCCACCGCGGGCATGAGTTGAAAGACCATGTCCGGGTACTGGCCTTGCAACTGCGCAACCAACTGGGGCAGGTCTTCACGGGCGTGTCTGCCAACGCCCAAAAACATGGGCATCACCGTGATATGCCCTATGCCTTCGGCCGCCAGCTCGGATGTCACCTGTGGCAAATCCGGTTGGCTCAATTCCAGGTAAGCGCATGCGACCCGCGCGCCGGGCGATTGCCGGGCAATGGACGCGGCAACGGCTTGAATCGGCTTGTGCCATAGCGGATCCCGGGAGCCGTGTGCGAATAAAACCAGCGCCCGCGCGGCGACAGCCTGCGTGACATGGTTCGCGGAGGTCGACATCAGCGTCTCCACACCAGCCAGGTGAAGGCCGAGAGTGACAGCAGGCTGTAAATCAAGCCCGGCAGTGCTGCAGCCAGCCAAGGCTGCCAGCCTTGGAGCGTAGCCATGTCACTGAGCACGTTGTTCAGGAGCAAAAAGCTGATGCCTGCCATCACCCCCCCAAACACATAGACGGAGATGCCGCTGCTGCGGAAATGCAAATAGGCAAATGGAAGGGCGAGCACCACCATCACCAGGCAACTGAGTGGGTAGAAGACTTTTCTCCAAAACTGCAATTCATACTTTTGCGCCGCCTGGCCGTTGTCAGCGAGGTGCTGGGTGTAACGAAGCAGATCCACAGTGCCCATGTTCTCCGGTCGCAAAATGGCGGCGGAAACCATATCTGCGCTGATGCTATTGGGCCAGCGCATGGTGGACGCTTCGGAGCGGTTAATTGACGGCGACGTGGATTTCTTGTTGTTGTCAAAGGTGATCAGTTTGGCGTCATAAAGGGTCCAGGAGCCGTCAGTGGACGCGCTGGCCCGTCGCCCGGTCATCAGTGAGACAAAGTGGCTTTGCGCATCGAACTCAAATATGCGTACATCCTGCATGCTCATGTCGGACGCGATGGATCCCACGTTCACAGCAAAGTGGTGCGATGCCTGCTTTTCCTTCAGCCATGCGCCGGTTTTGCCTTTGGTGAGATTGCCTTTGAACTGCGATTTCAGAAATTGGGCGGACCGATCGGCCAGCGGTGAGACATAGTCCCCGACAAAAAAGGTGAATACGGCAAAACCCAGGCCCAGGATGAGCAGGGTTTTCAAGGCCAGGCCGGGACCCAAACCGCTTGTTCGCAAAATGGTGTACTCCGAACTCTTGGCAAATCGGGCCATCACGAAGACGGTGCCAATTAACACCGTGATGGGCAACAATTCGTACAGATGTGCCGGAATCAGCAGGGCCACAAAAATCAGCGCTTGCGGCACTTGGTAGCCCAGCGCACGGATCTGGTCTACCGCTTTGAGCTCTTCCACAAAATCAAAGAAAAAGAAGAGTGCGATAAACCCCATGCTCACAAATGCAATCGCCCGCACCGCTTCCAGGTAAATCAGTCGCCTGACCGTGTTCATCGCGCGGCGCTCCACAAAGGGCGTTGCCAGGTGCCGGAGCGCAGCATCAGCCACACCATGCTGAGGACAAATACGGTGCCGTGCAATCCGGTGATGACCTGGATGACGGAGTACTGGCCGGTTTCGACGCCATTCTTGGCCAGAATCAAGCCGTTGAAATACACCACGAATGCCAGCAGAGCGAAGCCGAAGTTGGCGTTGCTGCCGACTCGGGGGTTGGCGCCGGCTGCCGCAAGCGCCACCAGCAGCAGGTTGATTGCTGCAATAACCAGTCCTCCACGCCAGACTAATTCCCCGTTGTGCATCGGACTGGGCTCAGCAAACAGGCGCAGCGTGGTGAGCGAGTTGGTTGGCGCGTAGTTGCGCGCAGAAGTATCACCGCCGCTGACCCGGATGCCCATTTTTTCAAAACTTGAGAGCGACAAAGCGTTGTTGGCGCTGGAATGTTGCAGGCGTTGCCCGTGGTCCAGCACCAGGTATTTGGTCCCGTCGATTTGCTCCAGGTGCCCGGATGTGGCAGCCGCCACCATTTCCGAGTCGCCGGTGCGGCTGACCAGAAAAACATTTCGACCGGATGCCTGTTGACGGCCATCACTTTCGATGAAGAACACCTGGTCACCGTTAGGCGATTCCTGGAATTTCCCCGGCTCAAAGCGCGCGATCTCGCCACGTTTTTCAAACTTGTCGCGCAGGTCCTCAATCCTTCCATACGACCAGGGCAGAACCAAGGTGGCCAAAACCAGTATCGTGAGCAAAATCGGCCAGGCAAACATGAAAACCGGCCGGATCAGTCCGATTGGGTTTTTCCCGGTGCCCAGCCAGATCACCATCTCGCTGTCCCGGTACATGCGCGTGATCACCGCAGTGACAGCGATGAACATACTCAAGGAGAGGATGGTAGGGGCATCCGACAGCACGGTGAAAGCCATGATGACCAGCACATCTGCCGGGCTGAAAACATTGCGCGAGGCATCACCTACAACCCGTATGAGGGTGATCGTTACCACAATCGTGACCAGCGCAACCAGCGTCGCGCTGAAGCTCCCTGCGAGTTCCCGGCGTAGAGAGGAATCGAATAACATCTCCTGAATATAAGGGCTGACGTATGAACTTCGACTTTCAATCCCAGGATTTGGCCGCGGCAGCGCAGGAAAAGTGCGATGCACTGCTGGTACTGGTTCCCGACGGTGCGCGTGTTGGACGCAGCCCTTTGGATGGCCTGGTGGCCCAGGCCATCAAGGATGGCGATCTCGACACCAAGGGCGCTAAACCGCTGAGCGCCTATCGCAGCGGCCAGGTCAAAGCCGACCGTTTGGTTTTGGTGGGCATTGCCGGGGGTTCTGCGGCGCAGGTGCGGGCGGCGGTTGCGTCAGCGATGGCATTGGTCAAGTCGCCTAAATTGAAACGCCTGGTCGTAGCCTTTGCGGCGCCGGCGCAAGAAGCCGCTTTGCGCGCTGCCGTAGTGGCGGTGGCCGACAGCAGCTATGTGTTTACCCACACCAAGTCCAAGCCGGCTTCCAGAACCATCACGGCTGTGCGCCTGTGCGCCCCGGAGTCCACCGTATTTGCAGTGCAAGGCCGCACCGATATCCAGCGGCGCGTCGAGGCCACCGTGGCGGGAATGGAGTTGGCCAAGGAATGGGCCAACCGGCCGGCCAACCATGCCACACCGACTTTGCTTGCCAAAGCCGCCCGCGATCTGGTGAAGGCGGCGGGCTCATCACGCTTCAGCTGCGAGGTGCTGGGGCCGGCCCAGGTGGCGAAATTGGGCATGGGCGCCTTCATGGCGGTGGCGCAAGGGTCCAGCGAGCCTTTGCGGTTCATTGTGTTGCGCTACAACGGGGCCGCCAAAACGGCGGCGCCGACCGTGTTGGTAGGCAAGGGCATTACCTTTGACAGCGGCGGCATTTCCATCAAACCATCCGCTGAGATGGACGAGATGAAATTTGACATGTGCGGGGCTGCCAGCGTGCTGGGTACATTCAAAGCGCTGACCCTGCTCAAGCCCAAAATCAATGTGGTGGGTCTGATCCCGAGCTGCGAAAACCTGATCAACGGGCAGGCGGTCAAGCCGGGCGATGTCGTGACCAGCATGGCCGGTCAAACCATTGAAATTCTGAATACCGATGCCGAAGGCCGTTTGATCTTGTGCGACGCCTTGACCTACGCCGAGCGCTTCAAGCCCTCGGCCGTGGTCGATGTGGCGACCCTGACCGGTGCTTGCGTGGTGGCATTGGGCAGTATCCGCTCCGGCTTGTTTTCGCCGGATGACGGCTTAGCCACGTCTTTGCTGGACGCGTCGGAGCGCGCCCAGGATCCGGTATGGCGTATGCCCCTGGACGAAGAGTACGCCGAAGGCCTCAAGAGCAATTTCGCCGATGTGGCGAACATTGCCGGTCGCATGGCCGGCTCGGTGACTGCGGCCAAGTTCTTGCAGCGCTTTACTGAAAAATTCGCGTGGGCCCATCTGGACATCGCCGGTACCGCCTGGAAGTCGGGCCCCCAAAAGGGTGCCACCGGCCGGCCGGTTCCGACGCTGGTGGAGTTTGTCTGCAGCCGCAGCGAAAGCCCATGACCGACGTGGTATTCCACTACGGCGTCGCCGACAAAGTGGACTATGCCATCCGCCTCGTGCGCAAGGTGGTGCGCAACGGTTTTCGGGTGCAGGTGGCCCTGGCGCCTGGTGAGCAGGCAGGTTTCAGTGCCCGGCTGTGGGCAACAGGACCGGCTGCCTTCCTCGCCCATTGCGACGCCCAAGCGCCTGCTTCGGTCCAGCGGCGCAGTCCGGTTCTGCTGGCTACGACCGGCGCTGACCTTGAACCGGCGGGGGCGGTCTTGCTCAACCTCACCAACGATATGCCCCAGGGTCTGCAGCGTTACCAAAAAATTCTGGAGGTCATCTCCACCGACCCGCAAGACCGGCAGCAGGGCCGCGTGCGCAAGCGTGCGTATGACAATGCCCAGTGCCCGGTGGTGATGCACGATGCCGGGGCTGTGCACATGGCGGGTACGGTATGAAAAAGCCCTCTGTTGTCCCGTCTGGCATGCCTGCGCCTGATGCGGTCCCGACGCTGCAGCGTGCGGTTCGCAAAAGCCGGCGCGCGCCCGTTGCACTGCGGCCTATGGACCCCGCAAACTCAGACTTGGAGGCCGCACTCCGCCAAGCGGTTGACACCTTGATCCAGGAAGAAACCCAGCGCATGAGCCGCCGGGTCTTGGCCCGGTTGCCCGGGACCATCGCAGGTTTACTGGCCGTTTCCAAAGGTTGACAACTGCCAAAGCGAGCGCACGGATCGGGGCTGGCGTTGCCCACAGATCTCCTGTAGCATGACCTGTTATGAGTCGACTATCCCGCACTTTCCACTTGTTGTTTTTTCTTGTTGCTGCATCTGCGGCAGGTTTCGCAGCGGCTGCAGATCCCAAAGCGCCCAAGCCCTACGAGATTGTGAACCTGACGTGTACCTTGGACAGCCGAGACACCAATCCCACCGGTATGGGGCTCACAACCTGCCGCTTTGTATGTGACGGCCCCGAAAAAGCCAAAGTTTCGCGCGTCTACCTGTCTTCGACTGCGGTCTGTCCCAAGGTCGTGCAGGAAAAAGTCAAGCAGCTGATCCGCTGAAAATTTCGGGCCGGAAATCAATCGCTCCGGCGATGGTTACCAGCACAGGCCAGGGTCGTTTTATTTGCCCTGGCTGCAGGATTTCAAGCAGCCCTTCAAATAGGCCTTGCAGGTTTCCTTCACCTTGTCGGTTTGTGCCTCTTTGAGGCATTTTTCCTGCTGCGACTCGCATTGGGCAGGGCAATTTTTATCAGCGGCAAAAGCCGCCAGCGGGCTGCACAAATTCACAATCAGCAAGAGCAGGCCTAGTCGTTTCATAGTGGTTCCTTGTTTGCCGGAGTTCCCTGCATTGGAACACCGCGTTACATCGCTGCTTTCAGCATCGAGCGGTAATCCTCCGCGCTGGCAATGCGGGGGTTGCTTGTGTGGCAATGGTCTGCCAGCGCACCGGCTATGACCTTGTCAAAGCAGTCTGGCTGCACCCCCAGGGCGGCCAGTCCTGCAGGCAGGCCCAAGCGGGCGTTCATGCTGACAATGGCGAGCGCCAATGCCTCGGCGGCCTGTGTCGCATCCTCTATGGCGCCCAGTCCCATGGCGTAGGCCATGCGTTGCAGGCGCCGCTCACGTTGCACGGATTCCGCTTGGGCATTGAAGCGGATCACGGCGGGCAAAAACATGGCGTTCAGGGTGCCGTGGTGCAGGCGCGGGTCGACGCCGCCCAGGCTGTGGCTCAGCGAATGCACACAGCCCAAGCCTTTTTGAAAAGCCAGCGCGCCCTGGGCTGATGCGCTCATCATGTTCATCCGAGCTTCGCGGTCTTGCCCGTTCTGGGTGGCGCGCTCGATGTGCGCCCAGCCCCGCGCCAGGCCGTCCAATGCAATCCCGTCAGCAGGCGGGTTGAAGGGCGCGGCCATGAAGGTTTCCATGCAGTGCGCAATCGCGTCCATGCCGGTGGCAGCGGTCAACAGGGGCGGCAAGCCCAGCGTAAGCAGGGGATCCAGCAGCGCTACTTTGGGAACCAGGTGCCAGGAGTGAAAGCCCAGCTTGCGCCCGTCGTCAACGATGAGAATGGCGCCCCGGGCGACTTCGCTGCCGGTTCCGGCGGTGGTCGGTACAGCAATCAGCGGCGCAACGGCGCTTGTAATTTTGGGTGAGCCGCCCTCGATGGTGGCGTAGGTGGCGAGCGAGCCAGGGTGGGTAGCGGCAATGGCCACCCCTTTTGCGCAGTCGATCGAGGAACCGCCGCCTAGGGCGATCAGGCCATCGCAGCGATGCGCCTGGTACAGCGCCACGGCGGCGCGCACGGCAGCCTCAGTGGGGTTGGAAGGCGTCTGGTCAAAAACCGCTACCGCCATGCCGGGCAGTGCGTCCAGCGCCTGCTGCACGATGCCTGCGGCTTTGATGCCCGCATCGGTCACGACAAGCGGACGCCGGATTTGCGCTGTATCGCATTCCGCCGCCAGTGTGGTGAGGATGCCGAAGTCGATCTTGATCGTGGTGATGTAGCGGAATTCGGCCATGGCACACTATAAATCCACACCGGTCTCCGCCCCCTTTCTTCACCTCCTACCCATCCATGCCACGTGCGCGCGCTGACTTCCGGTTCTTGCACCGCCTGCGGGTTCGCTGGGCCGAGGTCGATCTGCAAAAGATTGTTTTCAACCCGCATTACCTGATGTACCTCGACACGGCGTTGGCCGATTACTGGCGCGCCATGGGGCTGCCCTATGAGCCCACGCTGGCCGCGCTGGGGGGCGAACTGTTCGTGAAGAAGGCGACCTTGGAGTACCACGCGTCGGCGGTATACGACGACTTTTTAGATGTGGGTTTGCGCTGTGCGCGGGTGGGCAATACGTCCATCCAGCTGCACGGCGGCATTTTTCGGGGCGATCAGCTGCTGGTGGGTGCCGAGTTGGTGCACGTCTTTGCCGACCCGCTATCGCGCACCCCCTTGACGGTGCCGTCCGTGCTGCGACAGACCTTGGAAGGATTTGACACCGGCGCGTCGGTCGTCGATGTGCAAACCGGTGTCTGGGCGGACCTGGGCGATGCGGTGCGCACCCTGCGCCCGCCCGAGGCGCAGGACCATGGCGCACGGCACGCGGTGGTCCGTAACCGCTTGGGCCTGGCGATCGCATCGGCCCGGCGCTTGCCGCATGCGGAGGCGGTCGACGCGGTGGTCGAGTTGCCGCTGCTGGCAGGTGCGGGCTGGGGTGATGCCGCCGCGCGGGCTTTGGCTGCCGCGTGAACCGGTTTTCTTACACGTCTTCCAGCAGCGCGTAAGGCAGCGGCAGCAGCCCCAGGCTGGAACCGCCCGCGCTGCCCAAAGTCAACCCGCCGTGCTCAGCATGGGCGCGCTGCCGCGCACGATGTAGGCGCGGCGTTTCAGAATGCCCCGGAACTGGCTGCGCGCCACCACCTCCTGCCCGGGATAGCAGCCCTTTTTGAAGTTGACCCCGCCCACCGATTCGTAATTCAGCATTTGCGGAACCAGCGCCTCGACAAGCGGCTGGCTGATGGTTGCCACGCCCGACATCACCTCGGCGTAAAGCCAGTCGCCAACCGGCAGCTGCGGTAAGGCGGGGCTGCTGCCCGACGGGCCGATCCACAGCGCGCGGTCACAGCCTGCGCCGGGGTAGAGCTGTATACGTGTTCCACCGGATTCGGCGCTGAGGGTCCACGCGGACGCGGGCGGTGGGGGCTGCGAAGCTATGGGCCCAACGCAACCGAAGAGCGCGAACTCCGAACTGGCGTCATCCAGCACCGCCTTAGCACGCAGCACAAACATGCGCAGGCGTTTGAGTGTGGCGGCCAGCAGGTCCTGGCTGCACACCAGCAGCACCGTGTTGGCGTCGGGTTTGAAGCCGATAAAGCTGGCCTGCATGCGTCCTTTCGCCGAGCAAAAAGCCGCCAGGCGCGCCTGGTGGGGCGGCAACAGCAGAAAGTCCTGGGTCAGTTGGTTGTGGATGAAATTGGCGGCGTCTGCGCCGCTGATGCGGATGACGCCAAGGTGGTTCAGCGGGGCGGCGCCCGCGTTGGCGACAGAAGGGGAATCGATCATGCGGCCAATTATGATGGCCGCCACACGTATTGCGGGAGCGGCCCTTGGTGCGCACATGGATTCTGCGGGTTTTGACCCTTTTGTTTTGTCTGGCGCTGGCGGGTGGCGGCGTGGGCGTCTGGTGGGTTGGCCGGGTGGTGGAATTGCCCCCGGGCGGCATCGAGCTGGAGGTGGAGCCCGGCATGGGCGCGCGCCAGGTGGCGGC
>RFRO01000043.1 GCA_009924455.1 Betaproteobacteria bacterium | reverse complement strand
GGGCTGGGAGGCGGCGGCGAAGCCGAACGCTGCGCCCTGGAGGAGATAGAGCCACACGCCGCTCACCGCGCCAAAACGCTCTTCAGCGCCACCCCCGTATGCGTGCCCAACTTCACCACGTCTTCGGGCGTAGCCGCAGCCACCACGCGCCCGCCGCCCTTGCCGCCGTCAGGACCGAGGTCGATGACCCAGTCGGCTTCCGCGATCACGTCCAGATCGTGTTCGATAACGACCACGCTGTGGCCGCCGCGCACCAGGCGGTGCAGCACGTGGATGAGTTTTTCTACGTCGGCCATGTGCAGGCCCACGGTGGGTTCGTCCAGCACGTACAGGGTATGCGGTACTTTCTGGCCCCGGCGGGTGATGTCGTCGCGCACCTTGCTGAGTTCAGTGACGAGCTTGATGCGCTGCGCCTCGCCGCCGCTGAGCGTGGGCGAGGGCTGGCCCAGCGTGAGATAGCCCAGACCCACGTCTTTGAGGAGCTGCAGCGGGTGCGCAATCACCGGCATGGCGGCGAAGAAATCGACGGCTTCGTCCACTTCCATTTGCAGCACTTCGCCGATGTTTTTGCCACGCCAGCTCACCGCCAAGGTTTCGGGGTTGAAGCGCGCGCCCTTGCAGGTTTCGCACAGCACTTTCACGTCGGGCAGAAAGCTCATGCCGATGGTGCGTATGCCCTGGCCTTCGCAGCCGGGGCAGCGGCCTTCGCCGGTGTTGAAGCTGAAGCGGTTGGCGGCGTAGCCGCGCGCTTTGGCTTCGAGCGTGTCGGCAAAGAGTTTGCGGATGGTGTCCCAAAAACCGATGTAGGTGGCGGGGCAACTGCGCGGGGTTTTGCCAATCGGCGTTTGGTCGACTTCGAGCACGCGGTCTATGGCCTCATAGCCGGTGACGCTGCTGCAGCCGATCAGCGCAGGCGCTTTGCCCGCCGCCAGCGCGTCGCGCCCGGCTTTGGTGCTGCGCTGCTGCACCAGCGCCTGCACATTGGCCAGCAGCACGTCGCGCGCCAGCGTGGATTTGCCCGAACCGCTGACGCCGGTGATGGCCACCAAGCGCTGCAAAGGCACGCGCACGGTGACGTTTTGCAGGTTGTGCAGCTGCGCCTGGTGCACGGTGAGCCAACCCGCTTCGGCGTTGGCTGCGGCGGGGCTTTCATCTACATCCACGCTGCGCCGCGTCTGCATGGGGTGGCGCATCGCGTGCAAGAGGTAGCGCCCGGTTTGCGAATCCGCCGCGTTTTGCACGTCGGCCACCGAACCCTGGGCCACCAAACACCCGCCGCGTTTGCCCGCACTCGGCCCGATGTCGATGATGTGGTCGGCGGCGCGGATGGTGTCTTCGTCGTGCTCCACCACCACCAGCGTGTTGCCCTTGTCGCTCAAGGACTTGAGCGCGGACAGCAAAATTTTGTTATCGCGTGCGTGCAGGCCGATGGTGGGTTCATCCAGCACGTAGCACACGCCTTGGAGGTTGCTACCGAGTTGCGCGGCCAGCCGGATGCGCTGCGCCTCGCCACCGCTAAGCGTAGGCGCGCCCCGGTCCAGCGTCAGATAGCCCAGGCCGACTTCTTCTAAAAATTCCAGACGGCTTTTGATCTCCGGGATCAGGTCACGCGCGATGTCGGCCTCGCGCGCGCTCAAACCGCCAGCGCTTTGCAACTGCTGCACCCAGATGCGCACATCGGCCACGCTCAAGGCCGCAATATCAGCAATGCCCACACCAGCGAAACGCACCGCGCGCGCCATGGGGTTCAGGCGGCTGCCTTGGCAGCGCGGGCAGGCGGTGTCTGCCAGGTCTTCCACATCGGCCTCGGCGAAAGTGTGTTCGCGCCCGCCGTTGTCTTCGCGCACCGTGTCGTCAAAGACTTTGCGCTGTTCTTTGGTCAGCGCCAGACCGGTCCCCACGCAATCGGGGCACCAGCCGTGCTTGCTGTTGTAGCTGAACAGGCGCGGATCGAGCTCGGCGTAGCTGGTCGCGCAAACCGGGCAGGCGCGCTTGGTGGAAAACACCTCGCAGCGGCCCACGCCTGCTGCGCTGCCGGCATCCATGGCGTCCAGCAAACCATCCAGTTCGCTCATCACCATGACCACGCCTTTGCCGTAGGTCAGCGCCTGCGACAGCGCCTCGCGCAATGCGGTTTCATTAGCCGGGTCTACGTCCAGGCTGATGACGGGCAGTTCAATGTGGTGTTCCTTGAAGCGGTCGATGCGCGGGAAACCCGTGGTCGGCAAGAACTCGCCGTCCACCCGCAAATGCGTGAAGCCGCGTGGGCGCGCCCAATCGGCCAACTCGGTGTAGACGCCCTTGCGCCCCACCACCAGCGGCGCGAGCAAACCAATGTGCTGGCCGCGAAAGTTTTTAAGCAACTGCGCGGCGATGCTGTCGGCGCTTTGCGGCGCAACAGCTGCGCCATCGGCGGTGCAATGCTGCACGCCCAACTTGACATAGAGCAGGCGCAAAAAGTGCCAGACCTCGGTTGTCGTGCCGACGGTGGACTTGCGCCCGCCCCGGCTCAAACGCTGCTCAATCGCCACGGTGGGCGGAATGCCGTAGACCGCGTCTACCTCAGGCCTGCCCGCCGGCTGCACGATGGCGCGGGCGTATGCGTTCAGGCTTTCCAGGTAACGGCGCTGGCCTTCGTTGAACAGGATGTCAAAGGCCAGCGTGGACTTGCCCGAACCGCTCACACCGGTGACCACGCTGAAACGTCCACGCGGAATATTGACCGACAGCGCCTTGAGGTTGTGCTCTTTGGCGTTGACGATGCGGATGTCCTGCGACAGCGCCTCGCGCGCCGCCAGCCGCTGGTCTGCCGCGTCGCGGGTGGCGCGCAAATAGGCCGGGCTGGCTTCTTGGACCGTGTGGACCACGCCCATCGCGGCGGCGTAGTCACGCAGCGCTTTGCCGGTGTGGCTGCTAGGGTGCAGCAGCACGTCTTCGGGGGTGCCGCAGGCCACGACTTCGCCACCGGCCTCGCCGCCTTCGGGGCCCAGATCAATCAGCCAGTCGCTGGCGCGGATCACGTCCAGGTTGTGCTCGATCACCAGCAGCGAATGCCCGGCGTCCAGCAGCTTGCGCAGCGCCCGCATGAGTTTGGCGATGTCGTCAAAGTGCAGCCCGGTGGTCGGCTCATCGAGCATGAAGAGCGTGCCCCGGCGCGCCAGACTTTGGCGGCTGGAGCTAGCGGACTTGGCGGCCTCGGCCAGAAAACCGGCGAGCTTCAAACGCTGCGCTTCGCCGCCCGAGAGCGTAGGTACGGGCTGGCCGAGCTTGACGTATTCCAGCCCCACATCGACGATGGGTTGCAGCGCGCGCAGGACTTCGCGGTCGTTCGCAAACACGCCCACCGCCTCGCTCACCGTCAGGTCCAGCACATCGGAGACACTGAGCAAAGAGTGGGAAGAATGGGGATCTGACCCTGTTTTTCGCTCGATCCGCACCTCCAGAATTTCGGGGCGGTAGCGCTTGCCGTCACAGCCGGGGCAGCGCAGGTAGACGTCGCTCAGGAACTGCATTTCGACGTGTTCAAAGCCGGAGCCGCCGCAGGTCGGGCAGCGGCCGTCGCCGCTGTTGGCGCTGAATTTGGAAGCGGTGTAGCCGCGCTCGCGGGACAAGGCGGCGTTGGCAAACAGTTCGCGGATCGCGTCCCAGGCACCCACGTAGCTGACCGGGTTGGAGCGCGCGGTTTTGCCAATCGGCGACTGGTCCACGAACACCACTTCGCCCAGCAAATCGGCGCCTAGCAGGCGGCTGTGCGCGCCAGGCGTTTCGGTGGACTTGCCGAAGTGGCGCAGGAGCGCGGGGGCCAGCACGTCCTGCACCAGTGTGGACTTGCCCGAGCCGCTGACGCCGGTGACGCAGACCAGGCGTTGCAGCGGGATTTCGACGTCCACATTTTTGAGGTTGTGCGCCGTAACGCCTTCCAAGACCAGGCGCGGCGTGTTGTCGCCCACCATGCGCTTGAAGCCCATGCCGACTTGCTTGCGGCCACCCAGGTACGCGCCGGTCAAGGTGTCCGCACCCTTGAGGTCTTCGGTGCTGCCGTCAAACACAATCTGTCCGCCCTTTTCGCCGGGGCCGGGGCCCATGTCGATCATGCGATCAGCGGCCAGCATCACCGCCGGGTCATGCTCCACCACCACCAGCGTGTTACCGGCATCGCGCAGGCGCTGCATGGCGACGATGATGCGGTGCATATCGCGCGGGTGCAGGCCGATGCTGGGCTCATCCAGCACAAACAAGGTGTTGACCAGCGAGGTACCCAGCGCGGTGGTCAGGTTGATGCGCTGCACTTCACCGCCGCTCAGGGTGCGGCTTTGGCGGTCCAGAGTGAGGTAGCCGATGCCAACGTCGCACAGGTATTTCAGGCGGGTGGTTATTTCTTCTAACAGCAGCTTCAAGGTTTTGGTTTCTGCCTCCGACCTGGCGGCGCTTGGGGTGGGGGCGGACTCAACCACAAGCGCCGCACCATCTGCCTGCAAGGAATCAAAAAACCGCCGCAAGCGATCCAAGGGCATCAGCATCATGTCGTGCAGGCACAGACCCGGCAGGCTTTCCAATTGCGCGCGGCTCCACTGGACACCCTGGGGCATAAAGCGTTGGGCGGGGGGCAACACCGCGTCGGCCTGCGCTGCAGTGCCGATGCGCCACAGCAGGCTCTCGGTCTTCAAGCGTGCGCCGCCGCAGGTACCGCAGGGCGTGTAGCTGCGGTACTTGGACAGCAGCACCCGGATGTGCATCTTGTAGGCCTTGGTCTCCAGGTATTCAAAGAAGCGGTCGACGCCGTACCACTGCTGGTTCCACTTACCCGTCCACCCCGGCGCGCCTTTGATCACCCATTCCTGCTGGGCGGGCGTGAGCTTGTACCAGGGCGTGTCGCGCGGTATACCGGCGGCCTCGGCGTGGCGCATCAAATCGTCCTGGCATTCTTTCCACGCGGGGGTTTGGATGGTCTTGATCGCACCGGCGCGCAGCGTGAGCTTGTCGTTGGGAATCACCAGCCCGTAATCCACCCCTACCACCCGCCCGAAACCACGGCACACCTCGCACGCGCCCACTGCCGAGTTGAAGGAAAACATAGACGCAATCGGCTCCTGGTAGCGCAGGTCGCTGGCCGGGCAATGCAAGCCGGTCGAGAAGCGCCAGGCCGGCACATCGTGCGAATTGGGGTCAGATTCCGATTGTTTTTCGGCGGATTCAGCGACGGGGTACACGGTCAAGCGACCACCGCCGCGCTTGAGCGCAATTTCCAGGGCTTCGAGCACGCGGGCTTTGTCGGCACTTTCGAGACGGAAGCGGTCGGCTACCACGTCCAGCACCCGGCGCTCGCCGGATACCCGCTCGCCGTGGACGCGGGTGAAGCCGCTGGCGCTTAACCACTGCGTGAGTTCTTCGGCGCTGGTAGCGGCAGGCAGCTCAACCGGGAAGGTGACCACCACGCGCGGGTCCTGCGCAGCCTCGGCACGGCGCAGCAGCTCAGCGTAAATCGAGTCCGGCGTGTCGTGCTGCACCGGCAAAGCCGTTGCGCTGTCAAATAAATGGCCGGCGCGGGAGAAGAGCAGCTTGAGGTGGTCGTTCAGCTCGGTCATGGTGCCGACCGTGGAGCGGCTGGAGCGCACCGGGTTGGTCTGGTCGATAGCAATCGCCGGGGGCACGCCGTCCACCCGGTCAACGGCGGGCTTGTCCATACGGTCCAGAAACTGGCGCGCGTAGGCCGAGAACGTTTCCACATAACGGCGCTGGCCTTCGGCGTACAGCGTGTCAAACACCAGGCTGGATTTCCCCGAACCGCTGGGTCCGGTGACGACCGTCAACTCGCCGGTGCGGATGTCCAGATCAAGGTTCTTGAGGTTGTGCTGCCGTGCGCCGCGGATGCGGATCGTGCCGTGGGACATAGAGGGGTGCTCAAACGTGGGGGACAGACATTCTAGGCAAGCGCCGTGGCAGCAAGCGGCTCAGTCGTCTGCGTAAATGTCCACGTCTTTGGTTTCCCGGATGAAAACGGCCCCGACCACCACGGTGATAGCGGCCACGATGATGGGATACCACAAACCGTTGTACATATTGCCGGTCTGCGCCACGATGGCGAACGCCATGGTCGGCAGCAGGCCGCCGAACCAGCCGTTGCCGATGTGGTACGGCAAGCTCATGGAGGTGTAGCGGATTCGGGTGGGGAACATCTCGACCAGCATGGCCGCAATCGGGCCGTAAACCATGGTCACCAAAAGTACCAGGTACGTCAGGATGATCACAACCATCACTTTGTCGACCTTGGCCATATCGGCTTTGGCCGGATAACCGGCAGCCTTCAACGCCGCATTCAGCTGGCCGCTCAGCGTCGCATCTTTGGCGGTCTTTTCGCCACTGAGCGCCTTGAGGCTGATGGCAGCCGCCGTGATGGCTTTGGTGTCTTTCGGTTCTGTAGCGGTCAGATCGGCCAGCTTTTGCTCAGCCGCTTCTTTGGCAGCAGCAATATCGGAAGGCGTGATGGCGGTAGTCAGCTTGGTATCACCGATGGTGATGACCGCAGGCACGCCAGGCGCCCCCACGATGTTGTCGTAGCTCACCGAGGCCAAGGCCAGTTTTTGCTTGGCAATGTCGCAGGACGATGTGAACTTTTTGGTGTCGGTGGGGTTGAACTGGAAAGAGCACTCTGCCGGATCGGCCGTCACCGTGACCTTGGCGCTCGCCTGGGCCGCCGCCAGGTCGGGGTTCGCCGCTTTGGTCAGCGCCGTGAACATCGGAAAGTAGGTGAATACCGCCAGCGCGCAGCCCAGCAGGATGATGGGCTTGCGACCGATGCGGTCGGACAAGGCACCAAAAACCACGAAAAACGGCGTCCCGATGACCAAGGACATCGCCACCATGACGTTCGCGGTTGACGGGTCGACCTTCAAAGCCTTTGTCAGGAAGAACAAGGCGTAGAACTGACCGGTGTACCAGACCACCGCCTGCCCAGCGGTCAAGCCGACCAAGGCCAAAATCACCAGCTTGAGGTTCTTCCATTGACCAAAGGATTCGCTGATCGGCGCTTTGGACGTCCTGCCGGCTGCCTTCATCCGCGCGAAAGCGGGTGACTCGTGCATGCTCAATCGTATATACACCGACACGCCCAGCAGAAAAATTGACAGCAGAAAAGGAACGCGCCAGCCCCATTCGGCAAAAGCTTCTTCCCCAACAAAGGTGCGCACTCCCAGAATCACGATCAACGACAGAAACAGCCCCAGCGTTGCCGTGGTCTGAATCCATGCCGTGTACGCGCCGCGCCGCCCTTGGGGTGCGTGCTCAGCCACATAGGTCGCCGCGCCACCATATTCACCACCCAGCGCAAGACCTTGCAACAGGCGCAGGGCGATCAGGATGACCGGTGCGGCCACGCCGATGGACGCATACGAGGGCAGCACGCCGACGATGAAGGTCGAGAGGCCCATGATCAAAATCGTCACAAGAAAGGTGTACTTGCGCCCGATCATGTCGCCCAAGCGGCCGAACACCAGCGCGCCGAATGGCCGCACGATAAACCCCGCCGCAAACGCCAGCGGCGCGAAGATGAATGCCGACCCTTCGTCTAAGCCGCCGAAAAACTGCTTGGCGATGATGGCGGCCAGTGCACCGTACAAATAGAAGTCGTACCACTCGAATACCGTGCCCAGCGAGGATGCAAAGACCACCCTCTTTTCCCAGTTGGACATCGGCCGGCGGGCGGCTGCTTCTGTGGACTGCGCCCCGCCTTGATCCATGCTCGCGCCTTCGGTAATCGGGCTACGCGATCTTGCGGCGGGCGATGCCGTATGGCACATCCGCCACAGCCTGCCATCGAGCCGAATCGAGCGATGGATCATCGTCCAGATACGCGCGCAACATGGGCAAAGCGTCCAAGCCCCAGAACATGCGGTCATCCACCACATACGAGGGCACGCCAAACACACCGGCGGCTATCGCCTCTTGCGTGTGCTGTGTCAGCAGCTCTTTGGCGGCTGGCGCCTCCAGGTACAACGCGCGGCCTGCTTGCAAGGTCTCCGACAGCGCAGCCGTGCGTGCCGGGTCGGCTGCATCCGCACCGCCCACCCAGACATGGCGGAAGATGGTTTCGCAAACATAGCGGTTGGGCTCACCCGCCCGGTCAGTAGCCACGGCCAGGCGCAAGAGCGGCAAGGGATTGAAAGGATGCATGGCCGGCATCGCAAACGGGATACCTTTGGTCTGCGCCAGCCATTGCGTCTGCCGGTACACCCATTCGCGTTTTCCGGGTAATTCGGCCGGCCCCAGCTGTCCGGTGTGTTGCAGCAAGCCACCAAAAAACACCGGCTTGTAGCGCACCGCATAGGACAAGCCGGCCAGCGCCTTGGGCAACTCCTCGAACGCCAAATAGGCGTATGGCGAAATGAAATCCAGATAGAAGGTAATCGTCTTCATACGGCCGTCGCCTTCAAACGATCGGCGATCAGGCCCCACACGGCACGCTTGTCATCGTCGCTGCTGTTGGCCCACGCGCCGATCTCATCGAGGGTGCGCATGCAACCGACACACCAACGCGTCGCCGGGTCGATTTTGCACACCGAAATACACGGCGAGGGCGGCGCATAACGCGCTTGCATCGCGTCCCCCACCCGGGCGGCGAGCAGGTGTTTGTAGCGGTCTGCAACAGGAACGGAGCGGCGCATATCAGGCAGTCCTTTGGCGCTTGGCCAGCAAAGCGGTAGCGGCCCGCGACAAGGTGGGGCGGTTCAAAAAATGGCTGATGTACGCGCCCGCGTCCACCAAAGCTTCGAGGTCGATACCGGTCTCAATGCCCATACCGTGCAACATATAGACAACATCTTCCGTGGCCACATTGCCGGTGGCACCTTTGGCGTAGGGGCAACCGCCCAGACCGGCCACCGAGGTATCGAAATGCCACACGCCCATTTCCAACGCCGCCAGCGTGTTGGCTAAGGCCTGCCCGTAGGTATCGTGGAAATGGCCGATGACCGCGTCGAAATGGAAGTGCGTGAGCGCCGCTTCCAGGGCCGCCTGCACCGCATGCGGCGTGCCAACGCCGATGGTGTCGGCCACGCCCACTTGTTGTACGCCAATCTCGCGCATCAGGCCTGCCACCATGGCCACGCGCGCGGGCGCGACCGAACCTTCGTACGGACACCCCACCGCGCAAGAGATTGCCCCACGTACTGAAACACCTGCTGCCAGCGCAGCAGCGACAACGGGGCGAAAGCGCTCGATACTCTCAGCGATGGAGCAATTGATGTTCCTTTGGCTGAAGGCTTCGCTGGCCGCGCCAAAGACCACCACGGTGTCCGCCCGTGCGGCCAATGCGGCTTCCAGGCCCTGCATATTGGGCACCAGCGCGGCGTAGCGCACACCGGGCAGTCGGGTGATGCCACGCATCACCTCAGCGTTATCCGCCATCTGCGGCACCCATTTGGGGCTGACGAAGCTAGTGACCTCCATGTCTTTCAGACCCGCGGCTTGCAGGCGCTGCACTAGCTCGATCTTGACGGCGGCGGGAACGGGCTGCTTTTCATTTTGCAGACCGTCGCGCGGACCAACGTCAGTGATGTGAACAAAGCGGGGACGTGCCATGGGGGATCAGTATCCGCGCTTCCTATCAACCACCCCGCTGATGGCCTCGCCCCGCTCCAGCGCCCGCAACTTGCCGCTGATCTGCGCCACCGTCTCCTGGAACAAGGTGCGCGCGGCCGTGTGTGGTGTGATCGTGATGCGGCTATCGGTCCAAAAAGGATGCTCGGCGGGGAGCGGCTCCTGGCGGAACACGTCCAGCACGGCGGCGGCAATCTGGCCGCTATCAAGCAGCGGGAGAAGATCTTCTTCCACCAGATGACGACCGCGCGCCACGTTGATCAGCAGCGCGCCGGGCTGCAGCTGCGACAAGGTGGCGCGGTTCAAGATGTTCTCGGTCTCGGCAGTCAACGGCAACATATTGACCAGCACGCGGGTGCTGCGCAAAAACGACGCGAAACCTTCCGCCCCGCTGAAGCATTCCACGCCCGCAATCTGCTTGGCGCTGCGGCTCCAGCCCTGCACCGGAAAACCGAATACCGCCACCGCGCGAGCCACCCGCTCGCCCAATGCGCCCAGGCCCATCACGCCCACGGAAAATTGCGCGCGCGGCAAAGGCTCGCGGTAGCTCCATTGACGCTGCGCCCTGTCAGCGTCGTACGTGGCGAATTCGCGGAAATGCCGGATCAGCGCGTGGCAGACATATTCGGCCATTTGATCGGCCATGCCGGCGTCATTGAGCCGAACCACCAGCGTGTCCGGCGAGAGGTGCGGGCCCATCAAAGCATCCACGCCCGCGCCCATGTTGAAGAGCGCGCGCAACTGCGGCTGCTCGGCAAAAAATTGCTTCGGTGGCTGCCAGACGATGGCGTAACGCGCAGGCGGTGCGCCGGGTTGCCACAGGGTGATAGTGGCCTCGGGCAAAGCGGCCTGCAGGCCGGGTAGCCATTCGTCGGCATTGGTATCGGCGCAGCAAAAAGTAATGTCCATAGTGCAGGGATTGTCTACGCTGCGCCGGGCGCAGGATCCGTGGGCTCCAAGCGGATCAGCGCCGCGCCTTCTGCGACCTGCTCGCCGCTGGCATAAAGCAACTCGGCCACCACCCCTGCAAAGGGGGCGCGGATGCTGTGTTCCATCTTCATGGCTTCCATCAACGCGAGGGTTTGTCCGGCAACAACGTGTTCGCCCACGTGCACCAGCATCTGCAAAACCTTGCCCGGCATAGGCGCCTGCAAGCCACCGTGGGCGGCCTCCGCCTGGTGCTGCGCCAACGGATCGGCGCGGCGGATGCTGCCCGCACCTTTTGGGGTGAACACATGCGCCACACCGGCTATCCCATCCACATCCGCATGCCACGCTTGATCGCCCCAGCGGATATGCAATGCAAACGGCGCGTCGCCCTGCTCCATCTGCAAGGCATGGGCTTCATCGTCCACCTGCAAAAAGCACGTGCCGTCATGGGCGTAGCGCAAGGTGCTTGCCAGTGGGGTATCGGCATACACCCAATCCAAGCAGCGCAGCGTTTCGCCATGCGACTGCCAACCGTCGCGGCGACTGAAAGGGTCAGCCGATTCCAGCGCGCGTTCATCCAGCAACAGCTGTGCCACCGCGCTGGCCACCGCCCTGTGTGCGCCCAAGGCGTCCTGCCCAAAAAGTTGCGCGGACTCGCGTGCGATCAGTGCCGTGTCGAGCGCGGCGCTGGCGAACGCGGGGGTAGCAACCACATGCCGCAAAAATTGCACGTTGTTGGCGATGCCCGCAATGTGTGTCTGGGCCAGCGCCGCATCCATGCGCTCCAGCGCTTCGGCGCGGGTATGGCCGTGGACGATCAGCTTGGCGATCATGGGGTCATAAAAAGGGCTGATCCGGTCGCCCGCCCCCACGCCGCTGTCCATGCGAACCGCGCCTGGCGTGAAGCGGGTGCAATCCGGCGTCCGGAACACCGCCAAGGGCCCAACGGCAGGCAAAAAGTTCTTCTCTGGGTCCTCGGCGCAAATACGTGCCTCGATCGCATGGCCGTTGATCTGCAACTGGTCCTGGCGCAAAGGAAGCCGCTCGCCACAGGCAACGCGCAACTGCCACTCGACCAAGTCGAGTCCGGTAATCGCCTCGGTCACCGGGTGCTCGACTTGCAGGCGCGTGTTCATTTCCATAAAAAAGAACTGCATGGATTCCGGCTGGTCGTAGCCGCTTTGCTCAACGATGAACTCGACCGTCCCCGCGCCTACATAGCCCACAGCGCGCGCTGCCGCCACCGCCGCTGCGCCCATTTGCGCGCGCAGGGCTTCGGTCATACCGGGGGCGGGCGCTTCCTCCAGCACCTTTTGGTGGCGGCGCTGCACCGAGCAATCCCGCTCAAACACTTGCACATAGTTACCATGGCTATCGCCAAAAATCTGGACCTCGATATGGCGCGGACGCTGTACGTATTTTTCGATCAGCACCGCGCCGTTGCCAAAGCTGCTCACCGCCTCGCGCTGGCAGCTGGCAAGCGCAGCGGCGAAGTCGCCCGCTTTTTCAACGATACGCATACCCTTACCGCCCCCGCCCGCGCTGGCTTTGATCAGAACCGGGTAGCCCATGCCGTCGGCCTCGCGCTGCAAGAGCGCGGCGTCCTGGTCTGCGCCGTGGTAACCGGGTACCAGCGGGACGCCTGCGCGCTCCATCAATTGCTTGGCCTGCGCCTTCAAGCCCATGGCCCGAATGGCAGAAGGAGGCGGGCCGATCAACACCAAACCCGCGTCCAAACAGGCTTGCGCAAAGTCTGCGTTCTCGCTCAAAAAACCGTAGCCCGGATGCATCGCCTGTGCGCCGTTGGCCTTTGCAGCGGCGATGATGGTGTCGCCACGCAAATAGCTGTCTGCGACCGAAGATCCGCCGATATGCACCGCCGCATCACACTGCCTTACATGCAGCGCCTGCGCGTCCGCATCCGAATACACCGCCACCGTGCGGATACCCATGCGCCGCGCCGTGGCCGCGACCCGGCAGGCGATTTCGCCACGGTTGGCGATGAGGATGGTGGTGAACATGGGTGCTTCCGGTTGGGGAGATTCAGTGGGGCGCGATCTCTAATCCGCGCAAGGTCGCCATCGCATCAAAGTCGCTATCGCGGTGCAGCAGCAAATGGCCATGCGTGATGCAGTAGCTGGCCAACAACACGTCAATCGGACTGCGAATGGAATAGCCAAGGGCGCGCAGTTCGCGGTAGTGGTCTGCGGCTTGAAGGGCATTGGCCAAGCCACCGAGCTCCACTTGCGTCAACTCCGACAGCAACTCCTGCGCATCCACCAAAAGGCGACTAGAGCGAAAGCCCCGTAACACCTCAAACACGACCAGGTCTGCCGTTGCCAGCGTGGAACTGCTGTCGCTCAAGAGCACCTCTAAGCGGTTCACTGCCGTGTTCGATGCGCCGTTGAAGAAGTCAATCCAGACGCTGGAGTCCACCAGAATCACGTGACACGGCCTCGTTTGGGGGGAGCCACCTTGGTGGCTGATGCGACATACGAAGCGGGTGCTGCCTCATTGGCGACAAGGGCCCGCTGTTCGCGCACCTTGGCCCAGGCTTCATCGGAGTCATCCCATTGCAACTTGCCACGCAAAGCCAACAAACCGTCGTACACCTTGCGCCGCGCGACCAAACGCAAACCCGCGTCCACCGCCTCACGCTTGGTTTTGAAGCCGCCGGCCGCCATGGCCGCTTCCATAACCTTGTCGTCAATATCGATATTGGTTCGCATAAAGCACCATCAATGTGTATGAAATACAAAAACTATACACATTGCATCATCCCGGGTCAAGCCCATCAGGGTTTCCACACCACGTCATCGTTGACGGCGTACAGCATGCAGGTATTCCCGTTGGTACGCTGGCAGTTGCCCAAGGCGCGGCCTGCTGCGTAGTCACCGCGGGCGAAGCCAAAGCCGCCCTTCGTGCTCACCGCGAAGACGCGCGGTACCGCCATATCTAAAAACTTGGCATAGGCCGCCTTACCCGGGCTGCTGACCGGAACCCGGCTGGCGTCCGCGATATCTGCAAAGCCACTGGGTGGCGGTACCGTCACGATGGCCGGTTGGTCAAAGCCCAGGTCCTGCAGAAAGCGGTCCACCACCGGCAGCCAATGGTCCATGTCCTCGTTCAAGCCGTTGTGTCCGTTCTCACCGGACGGGCCAAAGCCTGTGAATTGCGCCTGACCTCCGCCCGCAGTCCAGGCTTGGTGCCATTCTTTGGGAATATCCGGCCCCCAGTATTTGTCGTTTTGCCAGTACATCCAGAGCATGGGGACTTTGGCCTTCTTGGCGATCTCGCCCCAGTAGCGGGTCGTCGCACCGGGGTTGCACGGGCGTCCGGGGTTCGCATCCGGGTTGCCGCCCGTGCCACCCGAAAAATTGATGCCGCCCAACAAGCCATCGGGTGCCCGGCCCACCGTCGCCACCGAGGTAAGCCCGCCCACGGATTGCCCGGCGACCAGCCAACGGCTGGCATCAACATAGGGCAGGGTTTTAGCGAAATCCACCGTGGCCAGCACCTGCTGTGAAGCGGCTATGGACATGGGCTCGATGTTTTTGCAGGCGCTGTTTTCCGGATCAAAGTCGCCATAGGTCTCCCAATAGCCAATGCGGGTGGGTGCCATGACGACAAAACCTTTGGCGACCAGATAACGCGCCACCGTCTCCGGACGGGATCGACCCTGCTGCGCGCGCTTTTCGGCAACAGAGCGGCCGTGGTTAAAAACCACCAAAGGAAATGGGCCTGCGCCTGCCGGGCGGTAGATGGTGATGGGCACCGGCTTGGTGGCCTCGCGTCCATACATATCTTTGACGGTTGCCTGGATGCGGACGACCTCTTCTTGCAGGTCTTTGGCGAACACTTCCGTGGTCGGCGCCGCAGCCGGGGTGGCATCCAGCGCAAAGACCGGCACGCTGCCCCAACACCACACCGCCAGCGCCGTGGCGAGATACCGCTTCATCATTTTTTTCCTCCCTTTTTCCATTTCACCCGTTTTGCCGCTACATCCTGAACACACCAAAAGTCGTCGGAACCGGCAGGGCGTTGCACGCCGCGCTCAAACCCAGCGCCAGAACCCGGCGCGTGTCGGCCGGGTCGATGATGCCGTCGTCCCACAAGCGGGCGCTGGCGTAGTACGGATGGCCTTGCGCTTCGTATTGGGCTTGAATGGGCGCTTTGAATGCGGCTTCTTCGTCGGCGCTCCAGCTGCCGCCCTTGGCTTCCAGTCCGTCGCGCTTGACGGTAGCCAGCACGCTGGCCGCCTGCTCTCCGCCCATGACGCTG
>RFRO01000042.1 GCA_009924455.1 Betaproteobacteria bacterium | reverse complement strand
CTGGTACCGCAACTTCCACCATTTCACCAGCCGCTCGGTCGCGCCCTACCACAGCGCACTGCGCCGCCTGCCTGCCTACTTGCAGCAGTTGGAAATGGAGAGCAACGGCAAGCGGGTGGACGCCCATGGCGAGACGCTGCCGTTTGGCACATCCCCAGTGCCCTGGGGCGAGTCGGGCACCAATGGCCAGCACGCCTATTTTCAGATGCTGCACCAAGGAACGGACGTGGTGCCGGTGGAGTTTGTGGCGGTTAAACATGCCCGCCACACGCTGACAGGCCACCACGATTTGCTGCTGGCCAATGTGCTGGCGCAAGCGCAGGCGCTGATGCAGGGCCAGTCCGACAGCGGCGGCCATAGACATTTCCCCGGCAACCGGCCCAGCACCATGCTGGTTCTCGAAGACCTGACGCCCGCTGCGCTGGGTGCCTTGATCGCTTTGCAGGAACACCGCGTCTTTGTCAGTGGCGCACTCTGGGGCATCAACAGCTTTGACCAATGGGGTGTGGAACTGGGCAAGGTGCTGGCCAAAGACATTGCACCACGCATGCGCAGCGGCGACGCCAGCGGACTGGACGGCTCTACGGCAGGGTTGTTGCAGATGCTGCGCCAACCCTGAGAAAGTGAGGGCCAAGGCCCGCTTTCAGCGCTTGGGCGGAGGCGGGGCGAATTCCGCTTTCACCCGCCCCTTGAGCTCCAAAACCTGGGTCACGCTGTCGTACAGCATGGAGTCGGCGCGGAAGCGGTGTCGGCCGTACTCAACCTCCACCGGCACGTCGGACTTGGCGATACCGGTTTCGGTAAAGACGTGCAGGAATTCGCTGTGGTACACGGCGCGCGGACGCTGCGCCTGGCCCGCTAGATGCAGCTCGGGCCGCAGTACTTGCGCCGAGCCGATCAACTGCATTTCCGTGGCCTCTTCGTTGGTCAAACTGCGGCGGGCTTGGGCCAACATCACAGCGCCGTCCGCACCGTAGGTTTGGCCATGAAAGTCCTCGACTTCCGTCCACTTGGTGTCGGGGAAATGCCGACCTACGGCCCCTTGAACCTGCCGCACCACCTTGCCTTGGACATCAAAGGATTGGGCGGAAAAAGAATGCAGAAAATAATCGGGGGCGTTGTCTGGCGCAGCGACCGCCTCCGGGGCCTTATCGCCTGGCGCCGTGCGCACCAACCAATAGCTGATAAGGGCGAGTAAAGCCATGAGCGCTACCGGAAGGTACAGCGTCAAGCGATCCCACAGACGGGCGATCACGCACCACCTCCGGCATACGTAGCCAGCATTGCGGGGTAGCTGCCGCTTGCCTGCAGCAGCAGATCACACACCTCCCGCATCGCCCCAGCGCCGCCGTCCAGGCGGGTGACCAGATCGGCACGGCTGCGCACTTCCGAGTGCGCATTGGCCGGCGCAAACGCCAAGGCCGCACGCAGCATCATGGGCAGATCGGGCCAGTCGTCGCCCATCGCCGCCGCCTGGTCCCAATGGAGCCCGAGTTCGGCGAGGATTTCCTGCGCCGCAGGCGCCTTGTCATCAATGTCATAGCGGGCGTGGACGATGCCCAATGCCGCCAGCCGGGATCGCAAAGCTGCCGATCCGCGCCCGGTCACCACCGCCGGCGTGATGCCCGCGCGCTGCAACATCTTCAGCCCGTGCCCATCGAGCGTGTTGAAGCGTTTGAACAGTTCGCCCTCCGCGCCAAAGTACAAACCGCCATCGGTCAACACCCCGTCCACATCGAGCAAGAGCACGCGGATGCCGCTGGCCTTGGCGATCAGAGCCGCATCCACAGCCGGGGTTTCAGCCATCAAATCACCTTGGCCCGCATCAGGTCGTTGCTGGTCAAGGCACCACACAAAACGCCCTGTGCATCCACAACCAGGACGCTGGAAATCTTGCGCTCTTCCATGAGGTTGGCAGCCTCTGCCGCCAATGCCTGCGCGCTGACCGTAAAAGGCTTGGGCCGCATGACATCGCCTGCGCGCAGGCTGCGCAAATCGACACCGGTCTCCACCAAGCGTCGCAAATCGCCATCGGTGAAGATGCCGCACAAAAGGCCTGCCGCATCTGTCACGGCGGATGCGCCAATTCCTTTGGCGCTCATCTCGCGCATGAGGTCGCTGAAAAGCGCATCCATGCCCACCTGCGGTACGTCGGCTCCGCTGCGCATGATGTCGCTGACATGGGTGAGCAACCGGCGCCCCAGCGCGCCGCCCGGATGCGAGCGGGCGAAGTCATCGGCCTTGAAGCCGCGGGCATCCAAAAGGGCCACAGCCAATGCGTCACCCATGGCCAGTTGCGCTGTGGTGCTGGCGGTGGGCGCCAGATTCAAAGGGCAGGCCTCTTGTTCCACGGCCGTGCTGATCCAAGCATCCGCATGCGCGGCCATGGTGGATTGGCCGTTGGCCGTCAAGGCGACCAGCGGCGCACCCAGGCGCTTGAGTACCGGCAGCAAGGCATTGATTTCCTGCGACTCACCGCTGTTGGACACCATCAGCACCAGATCCGCAGCCGTAATCATGCCCAGATCACCGTGGCTGGCCTCCGCGGGGTGCACAAATAACGCGGGGGTTCCCGTGGACGCCAGGGTGGAGGCTATCTTGCGCCCGATGTGGCCGCTTTTGCCCATGCCCATCACGACCACCCGTCCGCGGATTGCCAAAATCAAACCGACCACCCGCGTGAATGATTCACCCACGCTGCTTTTCAGGCCCTGAATGGCAGCGGCTTCGATGTCGAAGGTCTCCCGCGCGAGGCGCAAGATGTGTTCGGCGTTCGGGTTGGATGGCATGCGGGGAATTCTATAGAGCGGTCCACTGCCCGCGTTCAGCGGCGCGGGAGGCTCACTTGCCAATACAGAAGCTGGAAAAAATGACACCGAGCAAATCGTCGGCAGTGAACGCACCGGTGATCTCGCCCAGCGCGTTATGGGCCAGGCGCAGCTCCTCAGCCAGCAAGTCCAGCGCCTGAGCGGCTTGCGCCAGCCGGGCCTCGGCTTGCGCCAGATGCACGTCCACGCGGCCCAAAGCCTGCACATGGCGCTGGCGGGCGCTGAAACGCGCTCCTGTATCGGCCTGCCAGCCAACTGCACGCAGCAGATGCTGGCGCAAATCGTCCAGTCCGGCACCGGTTTTGGCGGACATCAGAACGGTGTTGGCGTCTGCGAGCAGCGGTTCAGACGCTGGGGACTGCGCGTCGCATTTGTTCCATATATGCAGCACCGGAACCCGCTCGGACAATGCCGCGGTCAACTGCTTCCCAATCTCGCGGTCCGCTTCTTGGTACGCTGGCAGCGACTGCCGTTCCAGGTCATGCACAAAAAGCACCACATCCGCGCTGCCAATGGCACGCCAGGCGCGGGCAATGCCCAAGGTTTCCACTGGCTCGTCGCTCTCGCGCAGACCGGCGGTATCGACCACATGCAGCGGCACACCCTCCATTTGGATGGTCTGCCCGATCGTGTCGCGGGTGGTTCCGGCAATCGGTGTGACGATAGCCAGCTCGGCGCCCGCCAAGGCATTGAGCAGCGAGGATTTACCGGCATTGGGCTGACCGGCAATCACCACGTTCAAACCGTCACGCAACAGCGCGCCCTGCCGCGCCTGCCCTTGCAGCAAGGCCAGCTGCGCCCGCAGACGGGTTAATTGCCCTCGGGCGTCGGATTGTTGTAAGAAATCCAGCTCTTCTTCGGGGAAATCCAGCGTCGCCTCCACCAGCATGCGCAGGTGTACCAAGGCATCGCGCAAACGGTTGACCTCGGTGGAGAACGCGCCGCTCAGGCTGGCCGCGGCACTGCGGGCGGCGGCTTCGGTGCTGGCGTCGATCAAGTCGGCCACGGCTTCGGCTTGCGCCAGATCCATCTTGCCGTTCAAAAATGCCCGCTCGCTGAATTCGCCGGGCCGCGCCAAACGCAGACCCGGCAGGATTTCACCGTGGGTTCCAAGTGTTCCCGCGACTTCCAAACAACGGGCGAGCAGGCGCTGCAACACCACCGGCCCGCCGTGGGCCTGCAACTCCAACACGTCTTCGCCGGTAAAGGAATGGGGCGCGGGAAAGTACAGCGCCAAGCCGTGGTCTATGGGCTGGCCGGATGCGTCAGGAAATGGCAGGTAGGTCGCGTGGCGCGCCTGCAGCGCCTGGCCCAACCATGCCTGCGCCAAGGGGGCGAGTTGGTGGCCGCTGATCCGTACGATACCCACCGCCCCGCGCCCAGGGGCGCTGGCGATGGCAGCGATAGGGTCGGCGTGCGGAGCCGGCACCGCGTCAGTTAACCAAACTTGGGCAGATTGAACTGCGGCGGCACACCCATGCGGGTGTTGATGATCCACTGCTGCGCAATGGACAGGATGTTGTTCGTGATCCAGTACAGCACCAGACCCGACGGGAAGAAGAAGAACATCACACTGAAGACCAGCGGCATGATCCACATCATCTTGGCTTGCATAGGGTCCGGCGGCGCGGGATTCAGCGCAGTTTGGATCAACGAGGTAAGCGTCATCAAGAGCGGCAGCACATAGAAGGGATCGGGCGCTGAGAGGTCATGGATCCAGCCCACCCACGGCGCGTTGCGCATTTCCACGCTGGACAGCAGCACCCAATACAACGCAATGAACACCGGTATCTGCACCATGATCGGGAAGCAGCCGCCCATGGGGTTGACTTTTTCTTCGCGGTAAATCCGCATCATTTCCTGCTGCATTTCCTGCGGCTTGTCCTTGAGGCGCTCACGCATTTCCATGATGCGCGGGTTGATGGCCTTCATCTTGGCCATGCTGGCGTAGGCTTTGGCGTTGAGCCAGTAGAAGGCGATTTTCAGCAACAAAACCAGCGCCACAATCGCCCAACCCCAGTTTTGCAGGACGCGGTGCAACGCGTCAAGCAACCAGTACAAAGGCTTGGCCAGAATCGTCAGCCAGCCGTAGTCCTTGACCAGCTCCAACCCTGGCGTCAGGGCTTCGAGCATTTTTTCTTCCTGCGGGCCGATGAACAAGGTCGTCGTCAGCGTCTTCGTCGCACCAGGCGCTATCGCCTCCAAAGGCGCGACCATGGCGGCGCGGTAACAGCAATCCGCCAAACCTGAGCCGATATCCACCCCGTCGACGGCAATGCTTCGCTGCATGCCTGCCGGTAGGATCCACGCGCTTGCGAAGTAATGCTGCACCATGGCGATATATCCGTTTTGCGACTGCTTTTCAAAGTCTGCACTTTTCTTCTTCAAGGCGCTGAATTCGACTTTCTGGTACTTCTTGGCATCGGTGTAGACCGCCGGGCCGGTAAATGTCGAATAGAACGAGGACTCGCCCGGCAGCTTGTTGCCATCCCGCACCAATTGCACATACAGCTGCGGTGCCACGGGTGCAGCCGATGTGTTGGTCAAGGCGTGCTCAACCTCCAGGGCGTAGCTTCCGCGTGCGATCTTGTAGGTTTTGGTGAGCTGCACGCCACCCACGGGCTCGGACGTGAAACGCAGCGTCAATGTGTCCTGCCCGTCTTGGAGCGCATAGTCGCCGCTGGCCTTCATGAGGGTCTTGTGCGTTGGAAACGCACCCGGTATCGCGCCGGCCACCAGCCCAGACTGCGCGACGTACACGCGGGACGCGCTGTCGTCAAGCAGCATCATGTGCTTGCTCGCATCCGTGGTGTCGCCGTAGCGCAAAAATTGCGAACCCACGACGCTGCCGCCTTCGGTATCGAAGGTCAATTTGAGCACGTCCGTGCTGACTTCAAAGCGCTCGGCTCCAGGCGCGCGGGTCGCCGAAGCGGTCGCAGGCGCCGCGCCCGGCGCAGCCGGTGTCATGGCGGCATTTGGCAAAGCGGCAGTCGCCCCGCCCGGCGCGGCAGGTGCAGCCGGTGCGGCACTGTTCGTTGGAGTCGGCGAAGGGGTGCCCAAAAGCGGCTTGTGTCCATTGGCAATCTGCCATTGGTCCCACAGCAGCAACAGGGAAAAACCAAAAACCACCCACAAAATGGTGCGGCGAATATCGTTCATGGGCGGATCTTTTCGGAGGACGGTGTCACAAGAAGGGAAAACAAAACGGTGCGGGGGACCGGGTCCAGCCCGCCATCACACCAGGGGTGGCAGCGCAGCAAACGCCGCGTTACCAGATAACTACCGGCGGCCGCACCATGCAATTGCAAAGCATCCAGGGCATAACGCGAACAGCTGGGCTCGAACCGGCAGGCAGAGCCCAACCAAGGGCTGAGAAAAAACCGGTAGCCCCTGACCAGGCCCATCAGCAGCAGCTTAACCATGGTTCGGGATCGGTAAACGGTCCGATGCGGTGCGGAAAAGACCGAGCAGCTCTTGGCGAACTGCGTCTTTCAAGGCGCTGGAACTGGCACTGACAAACTGGGTGCGGTCAAAGGCTTGGCGTAAGCGCACCACGTACGCGAAGCCGGCAAGCGGGTTTTCGAACTCCTGCACCACCTGGAAAATCTGCCGCTTGATCGCGTTACGGGTCACCGCACGCTTGGCCCAACGCTTGGGTAGCAAGGCCCCGATGACAGGCTCACGCAAAACGGGAGGACTTTCCGGAGCTTGACCTTCAAAAGAAAACAAGTCCCGGCAATGCAACGCGAAATGGGGCGACTTGGCGATCACAGCACCGGAAAGAACGGTTTGATACTGTGGCCGCGTCTGGAGCCGCCTCATGGGTGACGAACCAAAGACAACACCCAACCGGTCCCGCCGAAGCGGACTTTAGACAGCCAACCGCTTGCGGCCTTTGGCACGGCGCGCGTTGATCACTGCGCGACCGCCGCGGGTCTTCATGCGCACCAGAAAGCCGTGCGTACGAGCGCGGCGGATCTTGGAGGGTTGGTAAGTACGTTTCATAATGGATGCTCCGGTCCGGTAAAGTTGTGCCCGGCCAATCTATTGGCAGGCTTGAGGCAAGCTGACGATTATCGCAAATTCTGCGGGGCCGCCCCGCTGACGCCCTTCACGCCATCCGCATTCCAATTTGTCTTGCGGTAATTTTTCGCATGAAATTGTGGATAAGTCTCGCCAAGGGCTAAAATTGCCGGCCTCGCTTTGACACATATCCACAGATTTTCATGACGCAACTGTCAGCTCCATTTCCGCCTCCAGCACCTCACGATGGCACCCGAGGTGACGGCGCACGGTGGGCAGAATGTCTGGAAAAACTGGGGCAAGAACTACCGGAACAACAATTCAGCACCTGGATCCGGCCGCTCAGCGCGCAAGCCAGTATCGACGGGGTGCGCTTGCAGATTGAGGTATCCAACCGCTTCAAGCTGGATTGGGTGCGGGCCCAGTACGGAACCCGAATCGGAGCCGTGGTGAACAGCGTCTACGGCCGGCCTTTGGTGATTGATTGGAGCGTAAGTCAACGCCAGGAAAAGAAAAATGGCGTGCAGGATAGCCCTCCACCCGTTTCTGCGGCGGCGCCAGCAGCCATATTGGCGGCATTGCCGACTGATGCTGAAAGCGACGTTCCCAGCGGCTTGGTGAAGAACCGGTTGAACTCGGCTTTGACCTTTGACACCCTGGTTGAGGGCCAGGCGAACCGCATGGCGCGGACTGCCGCCATGCATGTGGCAGGCACACCGGGCAAGATGTACAACCCCTTGTTCATTTACGGCGGGGTCGGCTTAGGCAAGACCCATTTGATGCACGCAGTGGGTAACCGGCTGCTGGCCGACCGCCCGCAGGCAAAGGTTCTCTACATCCATGCGGAACATTTCGTTTCCGATGTGGTTAAGTCCTACCAGCGCAAGACATTCGACCAGTTTAAAGAGAAATACCACTCGCTGGACCTGTTGCTGATCGACGACGTCCAGTTTTTTGCCAACAAGGACCGCACGCAAGAAGAATTCTTCAACGCCTTCGAGGCCTTACTCGCCAAGCGATCGCATATTGTGATGACCAGCGACACCTACCCAAAGGGACTGGTGGACATTTCTGAGCGGCTCGTCTCGCGCTTCGACGCTGGGCTCACCGTGGCCCTGGAGCCTCCCGAGCTGGAGATGCGGGTGGCGATTCTGATCAATAAGGCCCACGCGGAGCGCGCAGAAATGCCGGAAGAAGTTGCATTTTTTATTGCCAAAAATGTGCGTTCCAATGTGCGGGAGCTCGAAGGCGCGCTGCGCAAATGCCTGGCCTATTCGCGCTTCAACCAGAAAGACATCTCGATTCAGCTGGCGCGTGATGCGCTGCGCGACCTGCTGTCCTTGCAAAACCGGCAAGTTTCCGTAGAAAACATCCAGAAAACCGTCGCCGATTACTACAAAATCAAGGTCTCTGACATGTATTCGAAAAAGCGGCCCGCCAATATCGCACGGCCGCGCCAGATCGCCATGTACCTGGCGAAAGAATTGACGCAAAAAAGCCTGCCGGAGATCGGTGATTTGTTTGGCGGGCGAGACCACACCACCGTTTTGCATGCGGTGCGGAAAATCGGGGCAGAGCGCCTGCAACTCACGGAAGTGAATCAGCAACTGCACGTTTTGGAACAGACCCTCAAGGGCTAGTCTTTAGGCGAAAATGCGTCAATCAGCCGTGGCTGCGCAGTAATTGGAAAAATACCGGAGAAAACAATGATTGTGTTGAAAGCGAGACAGGATGAGGTGCTGGCAGTGCTGCAATCGATTGCGGGCATCGTCGAGCGCCGCAATACCTTGCCCATCCTGGCCAACGTGTTGCTGCGCAAAACCGGCGACACACTGGAATTCACCACCAGCGATCTGGAAATTCAGATCCGCACCCAGGCACAGCTTGGCGGCGACGCCGGTGACTTCACCATTACCGTGGGCGCACGCAAGCTGATTGACATTTTGCGCACCATGCCGGCCGACCAGGTGGTTTCGCTCGAATCGAGCCAGAACCGGCTGATCCTGAAGGGCGGCAAAAGCAAGTTCACTGTGCAGACCATGCCGTCGGAAGATTTTCCGCTGGTACAACCCGCGCCCAACTTCGGCCCCATCTTCAATGTGCCGCAAAAGGTGTTGCGCGAACTGCTGGCCCAGGTCTCGTTTTCCATGGCCGTACACGACATCCGCTATTACCTCAACGGCATTTTGTTTGTCGCCGAAGGCAAGCAACTCAGCCTCGCCGCCACCGATGGCCACCGCTTGGCTTTCGCCTGCGCCACGCTGGATGTCGAAGTGCCCAAACAAGAAGTCATCCTGCCGCGCAAAACCGTGCTGGAGTTGCAGCGCCTGTTGTCGGACGAACCGGGCGACATTGAAATGCAGTTCGCCAGCAACCAGGCCCGCTTCGCGTTTGGCGGCATGGAGTTTGTGACCAAGCTGGTCGAAGGCAAATTCCCCGACTACAACCGCGTGATCCCGCGCAACCACAAGCACCGTATCACGCTGGGTCGCAGCGCCCTGCTGGCCACGCTGCAGCGCACTGCCATCCTAACCAGCGACAAGTTCAAAGGTGTGCGCCTGAACATCGAGCCCGGCACCTTGCGTGTTGCTTCGAGCAACGCCGAGCAGGAAGAAGCCGTTGACGAGCTCGACATTGATTACAGCGGCGACATGATCGAGATTGGCTTCAATGTCACTTACCTGATCGAGGTGCTGAGCAACATGACCCAAGAGATGGTCAACCTGGAACTCAGCGACAGCAACAGCTCTGCCCTCTTTACCATCCCTGATCACGCCGACTTCAAATACGTGGTCATGCCCATGCGCATTTGAGCGCCGATTCAAACTTCTCACCCGGCCCCATGCCGGGTCCTTTTTTTCCAGCCTTCCCGCGCACCCACGAGACCTAGCTACCCATGACAGAAGAAAACAAGCCCGTTGGATCTGCGGCATCTGATTCAGCCAATGTGAACACCGGCGAGAGCAGCAGCGAGAGCTCGAACTTCCAGCCCCTGATCGACACCGACCAAGCGGGCGCCACCGAAGCCTATGGCGAGTCATCGATTCAAATCCTGGAGGGCCTGGAGGCCGTGCGCAAACGCCCTGGCATGTACATCGGTGACACATCGGACGGAACCGGTCTGCACCACTTGGTATTTGAGGTGGTTGATAACTCGATTGACGAATCCCTGGCCGGCCATTGCGACGATATTCTGGTCACCATCCATTCCGACAACTCGATTAGCGTGGTGGACAACGGACGCGGCATCCCGACCGGTATCAAGCTCGACGACAAGCACGAACCCAAGCGCAGCGCAGCCGAAATTGCGCTCACCGAATTGCACGCCGGCGGCAAGTTCAACCAAAACAGCTACAAGGTCTCCGGCGGCCTGCATGGCGTGGGCGTGAGTTGCGTCAACGCGCTGTCCAAAATGCTGCGCCTGACCATCCGCCGCGACGGCAAAGTCCATTCGCTGGAATTCAGCCGCGGCTTTGTACAAAACCGCATCGTTGAAATGCAAGACGGTGTCGAAGTCTCGCCCATGAAAATCATCGGTGATACGGAAAAACGCGGCACCGAAGTGCACTTTCTGCCCGACACCGACATCTTCAAAGAGAACAACGATTTCCACTACGAAATTTTGAGCAAGCGCCTGCGCGAACTCAGCTTTTTGAACAACGGCGTGCGCATCCGTCTCAAAGACGAGCGCAGCGGCAAAGAAGACGACTTCTCGGGCGCGGGCGGCGTGCAGGGCTTTGTGAATTTCATCAACAAAGGCAAGTCGGTGTTGAACCCCAACATCTTCCATGCCACGGGTGACCGCCAAAGCGACCAGAACACCAACATCGGCGTCGAAGTCGCCATGCAGTGGAACAGCGGCTTCAACGAACAGGTGCTGTGCTTCACCAACAACATCCCCCAGCGCGACGGCGGCACCCATCTGACCGGCCTGCGCGCGGCCATGACCCGCGTGATCAACAAATACATTGACGAGTCCGAACTCGCCAAAAAAGCCAAGGTCGAAGTCACCGGCGACGACATGCGCGAAGGGCTGTGCTGCGTGCTCTCCGTCAAAGTGCCCGAGCCTAAATTCAGCAGCCAGACCAAGGACAAGCTGGTGTCCAGCGAGGTGCGCGGGCCCGTGGAAGACATCGTCAGCAAGCTGCTGGCTGATTACCTGCAAGAACGGCCCAATGACGCGAAGATCATCGTCGGCAAAATCATCGAAGCCGCACGTGCCCGCGAAGCGGCCCGCAAGGCGCGCGACATGACGCGCCGCAAAGGCGTACTTGACGGTATGGGCCTGCCTGGCAAGCTGGCCGACTGCCAGGAAAAAGACCCCGCACTGTGCGAGATCTACATCGTCGAGGGCGACTCCGCCGGTGGCAGCGCCAAACAAGGCCGCGACCGTAAATTCCAGGCCATCCTGCCCCTGCGCGGCAAGATCTTGAATGTGGAAAAAGCCCGCTACGAAAAGCTGCTGACCAGCAACGAGATCTTGACGCTGATCACCGCCTTGGGCACCGGCATCGGCAAGGCCGGTGGCAGCACCGGCAACGACGACTTCAACGTCGCCAAGCTGCGCTACCACCGCATCATCATCATGACCGACGCCGACGTGGACGGCGCACACATCCGCACCCTGCTGCTGACCTTCTTCTACCGCCAGATGCCCGAACTGGTTGAACGCGGCCACATTTACATCGCCCAACCGCCGCTCTACAAAGTCAAGGCCGGCAAAGAAGAGCTGTACCTCAAAGATGCCAGTGCGCTGGACAGCTTTTTGATGCGCATTGCGCTCGTCAACGCCTCGGTTTTCACAGGCGGCCCCAACGGCACCACGCTGGCCGGCGACACCTTGGCTGAACTGGCGCGCAAGCACCAGGTGGCACAGGCCGTCATTGCACGGCTGCAAAACTTCATGGACGCAGAGGCTCTGCGCTGCGTCGCCGACGGTGTCGCGCTCAACCTGGACACCGTCGCGGATGCCGAGGCCTCCGCTACGGTTCTTCAAGCGCATCTACCGGACGCCGAAGTCGCCGGCGAATTCGATGCCCGCACCGACAAGCCCGTTTTGCGCATCAGCCGACGCCACCACGGCAACGTGAAAAGCAGCGTACTGACACAGGACTTTGTGCACGGCTCTGACTATGCCACGCTAGCCGACGCCGCAAACACCTTCAAAGGCCTGCTGCACGAAGGCGCACGCGTGACCCGCGGCGAGGGCGAGCGCGCCAAGGAAGAAAAGGTTCACGACTTCCGCCAGGCCATGGCCTGGCTCATCACCCAGGCCGAAAACGCGACGGCCCGCCAGCGCTACAAAGGTCTGGGCGAAATGAACCCCGCCCAGCTTTGGGAAACCACCATGGACCCCACCGTGCGCCGCTTGCTCAAAGTGCAGATCGACGACGCCATCGAAGCCGACCGCGTGTTCACCATGCTCATGGGCGACGAGGTCGAACCCCGGCGCGAGTTCATTGAAGCGAATGCGCTGCGGGCGGGGAATATCGATATTTGATGGTTTGACAACCGGACGGCCCCAATTCGGGAAGTCAGCGCTCCCACGCGAGGTACGCTTCTGTACAGCCTTGGCACTGATCTACGCGCTTTTTGCGTCGATGACCGTAACTGCCGGGGACTTGGCGCGCGAACCGGTACGGCTGAAAACCGCGCTTAGCCGCGCGGCCTGCACCACCGTCCGCGGCAGCGTCCGGCTGTCACCTGACATCGCGCTCGGGCTGGTGGCGTTCAACTCGCCTTATCTGTTTGGCGGAAAAGCCTTGCGATCCCAATTGACCTGTGGGGCCTGCCACGCCAAAGAGGGGCCGTCGGGCGCCGCAGTTCGTCTGCGTCTGCGCGCACCAGTGCCCGATCTGGCTTTGCTTGGCAGTGAGATCGACGTGGCCGCCTTCGTCTCGCGGGCCGTTGAGTATGAATTTGACGGCCCGCCCTTGCCTGCACGCACCGCGCGCGCGCTTTCCGCGCTGACCCGTGCGCTCGCTCCATATGCGGACCCGGAGGCCAACCCGTGCGAGGTAGACGGCGCGTCGCTTGTTGCAATCGGCCTGCGCCTGTGCGCCGCCCAAGCGGCTGCGGCGCACCCCGATGCCGAAGAACTCGCGTTTGTGCGTGACAGCCTGCGCTTCGTATTGGGCGAACTGGCTGAGAGCACCTCATACGAAGCGCCCGCCGCACTGATTGAACGCACCAACCGCGCCCTGCGCGCTGCGGACCTGCACGGACTTGGTTGCGGCACACCTGCACACCTACTGCAACTGGCCACGCGCTGGGACGCAGCCGGGCATGGTCGGCATTTTGTGGTCGAATACTCCCGGAGGGGCATCCGTGAATAAATTCTTTTGCATTCTGGTAGCCACGCTGCTCTTAGCGGCTGGCGTTGCACATGCCGACAACTACGGCGAGGACTCCGGCGACGACAGCAAATCGAAGTCGCTTTTGGCAGCTGAAGCTGCAATCGCAAAAGGCAACTGGGCCCAGGCGCTACCCCTTTTGGAAGCACACATCGCCGGGCATTTTGATGACGACGAGGCGCTGGCCGAATTGGGTTATGTCTATGCCCGGCTTGGCGACAAAGAGATGGCGCTGCAAACGCTGCAATCGGCCCTGTGGATGAACCCACGCAGCCTGGAGGCCAATCTGTATTTGGGCGAGTTCTATGTGGGCCAAAAAGACCGTCCCCACGCGATGGAGCGGCTCGCCGCTTTGGACCGCATCTGTATTTTTGGTTGCGGCGAATACCGAAGACTCAAGAAAGCTATCGCCGCCATGGGAGCATCCCGATGATGAACGCGCAGGTAAGCGATCAAGCGAGCGTTCGTTTCAGCGCCACGCGGCGGGCGATGCACTGGCTGACCGTCCTGTTGCTGGTGGGCAGTTTTGCGCTCGTGTGGGCTGTCGATTGGCTGCCCCCAGGGCAAAGCCGGGCACAGATAGTGGGGCTGCACCGCACCATTGGCCTGCTGGTGCTATCGCTCACGCTGCTGCGTCTGCTCTGGAGCTTGGTGAGTCGACGCCCCCCGCGGATCACAGCCCCGCGCTGGCCCTGGGCCGCCGGCTTGGTGCAGGCGCTGCTCCTGGCAAGCATGCTGGCGATTCCGCTCTTGGGCTGGACCCACACGAACGCGAGGGGCCATGCTGTTGTGCTGTTCGGCCAGCACTTGCCTTCGCTGATTTTCAAAGACCAGTACTTTTCACGCGTCGCCATCGGCACCCACGAATTTCTAGCCTATGCGCTGCTGGCGCTGATCGGGCTGCATGTCGCTGCCGCCCTTTGGCACCACCTGGTGCTGCGGGACGCGACGCTCAAGCGCATGTGGCGGGGGTAAGGGAGAATTAACAGAGATCGGATAAACTGTACAGTCTGTACATTTTAGGGAATCGCCATGGCAACATCCATTTCCTACGGGCTGGAACAGGCCCGCACGCAGCTACCGCATTTGGTGGCCGAAGCGCACGCTGGAACACAAAGCATCATCACCAAACATGGTAAGCCCTATGCGGCCATCGTGCCACTGCAAGACGCGGCGCTGGCCGCAAACCGTGGCGCAGGCGTACTGGACTTGCGCGGCAGCGGCGTTGGCTTATGGGGCAATGACGCAGCAGCGGCAGTAGATGCGCTGCGCGATGAATGGGAAGCGCCCTGAGTGGCCACTTCGCCGCTGTGGGCCGGTCTGCGCGCCGGTTCGACCGTACTGGTTGACACCGCACCCCTGATTTACTGGCTCGAAGATCACCCCGTTTTTGCAGAACGCTTTGCCGGTATGTTCGAAGCCGCTGCGAGCGGCGACTTGCGTATTGCGCTATCCACCATCACGCTGGCTGAGGTTGTCACCGGACCCTACCAAACCGGCCAAACCGCGTTGGCTCGGCGCTATGAAAACGCGCTGCAGCAATACCGCGTAGTAGACATCTCCCCCGCCATCGCCATCCTGGGCTCGCAACTGCGCGCGCAATACCGCCTCAAGCTACCCGACGCACTGCAACTCGCCTGCACACT
>RFRO01000041.1 GCA_009924455.1 Betaproteobacteria bacterium | reverse complement strand
GGCGGCACCATCGGCCATCCGCAGGGCATCCAAGCCGGTGCCGTGGCGAACCGCGTGGCACTCGAAGCCATGGTCAAGGCCCGCAACGAAGGCGTGGACATCAAAAACGAAGGGCCCACGGTTTTGCAAAAAGCGGCCCAAAGCTGCGGCCCGCTCAAAGCCGCTCTCGAAACCTGGGGCGACATCAGCTTCAACTACCAGTCCACCGACAGCAGCGACTACGTTGCCACGCCCTCGGCAGCCAACTGATCAGCCCAATTTGACACGGAGTAAATCACCATGATGACCAACCCCACCGGCCGCTTGACCCAGGGCCAATTCAGTTTTCTGCCCCCTTTGACGGACGCCGAAATCACCTTGCAAATTGAATACGGCCTGAAAAAAGGCTACGCCTGGAGCGTGGAATACACCGATGACCCGCACCCGCGCAACACCTTTTGGGACATGTACGGCATGCCGATGTTTGACCTCACCGACGCCGCTGGCGTGATGATGGAAATGCAGGCCTGCCGCAAAGCCTTCCCGCAGTACTACATCCGCTTGATGGCGTTTGACTCCACCCGTGGCGTCGAGTCGGTCGCCATGAGTTTCATCGTTAACCGACCCGAAGACGAGGCCGGTTTCATGCTCCTGCGCCAGGAGGTCAACGGCCGTAGCATGCGCTACACCACGCGCGGTTACGGAACCGAAAAGCCCGAAACCAAGCGCTACTGAGCACGCAGGACCTCGGGCACAGCCATGAGCAACTACTCCATCCCCGGCGTGCGCGCCGAGACGCCCGCGCCGGCGGCGCTCGCGCAAGACGCCACCGACCCGCAGCTTGCGGCCCTGTCCCACGCGCGCAGCGTGGGCGAGGTCCTGGCGCAGTCGCAGGTGGAGGAGGTCATCGCCGAGCTGGACCGTGACTTGGTGGGGCTGGCGCCCGTGAAGGCCCGCATCCGCGATATCGCAGCGCTGCTGGTCATTGACAAACTGCGTACCAACCTGGGTCTGGTCAGCGAAGCCCCGAGCTTGCACATGAACTTTGTCGGCAACCCCGGCACCGGCAAGACCACGGTGGCTATGCGCATGGCGCAAATCCTGCACCGCTTGGGCTATGTCCGCAAAGGCCATCTGGTCGCCGTGACCCGCGACGATCTGGTGGGCCAGTACATCGGCCACACTGCGCCCAAAACCCGGGAGGTGCTGAAAAAAGCCATGGGTGGCGTGCTGTTCATCGACGAAGCCTATTACCTGTACCGCCCGGAAAACGAGCGCGACTACGGGCAGGAGGCCATCGAAATACTGCTGCAGGTCATGGAAAACCAGCGCGATGACCTGGTGGTGATTCTGGCGGGCTACAAAGACCGGATGGATACCTTTTTTGAGTCCAACCCCGGCATGAGTTCCCGCGTGGCGCACCATCTGGACTTTCCCGATTATTCGGTGGACGAGCTGCTGCAGATTTCACAAAAAATGCTGGCGCAGCAGAACTATGTGTTTGCGCCGGGTGCGGATGCGGTGTTCCAGCGCTACCTGGGCTTGCGTGTGCAGCAACCGCATTTTGCCAACGCCCGCAGCGTGCGCAATGCGCTGGACCGCGCGCGCCTGCGCCAGGCCAGTCGCTTGTTTGCCGACCGCGACCGGCAACTCAGCGCCGATGATTTACAGACCCTGGCTGCATCGGACATCGCCGCCAGCCGGGTCTTTCAGCAAGCGGGCGCAAGCCCGGATCAATAACAACGTTGGATATAACTCGATGCTCAAAGCGCTGATTTTTGATGTGGACGGCACGCTTGCCGACACCGAGATGGCCCACCTGGCCGCCTTCAACCATGCGTTTCGCGAATGCGCGCTGGACTGGCACTGGAGTGTGGAGGTTTACACCCAGTTGCTGTCCATTTCTGGCGGGCGTGAGCGCCTGAAGCACTTCTGGAAGACTAGCAACCCGGCCACCCGTGCCATCGATGGTGGCGCGATTGAAGACCTGATCGAGCGGCTGCATCTGGTCAAGACCGCCGCCTACGAAAAGGCCGTGCAAGACGGGCAGGTTTCCATGCGCCCGGGTGTGCTCGACCTCATTCATGCGGCCGCGCAAGAGGGCCTGAAGCTGGCGATTGCCACCACCACCTCACCGGTCAACATCAGCGCATTGCTGCGCCGCGCCATCGGTGAAGACTGGCGCAAATTGTTTGCAGTGGTGGAAGACGCGTCCACCGCCCACCTGAAGAAGCCCCACCCGATGGTCTACCTGCAAACCTTGCAGCGCCTGCGCCTGCCGGCCGAAGATTGCATCGCCTTTGAGGACTCGCAAAACGGCTTGATTTCCGCCCGTGCGGCCGGGCTGGCCACGGTCATCACCCGCAACAGCTTTACGATGGACCATGATTTCCAGGGTGCACGGGCGGTCCTGGACAGCTTGGCCGCCACGGACCTCGCAGCCATCCGAGCCCTGCACCACAAGCGCTGAAGACCCAATAGGAATACTACATGCCGACCAAAAACCGCAGCACGTTGACGCAGTTTCTGATTGAGGAGCGGCGCAAGCATCCGGACGCCAGCGGTGACCTCAACGCCCTGATTCTCAACGTGGCAATGGCCTGCAAGGCCATCGCCAAGGCGGTGGCTTTGGGTGACCTGGGCGACGTTCTGGGTGACCACGTGGCGGGCGGCGGAGCCGGCCAGTCGGCGAGCGTCAATGTGCAGGGCGAGACGCAGAAGAAACTTGACGTACTCAGCAACGAGTTGTTCATGCGCATGAACGAATGGTCCGGCCACCTGGCCGGCATGGCGTCTGAAGAAATGGAACTGCCTATCGATATTCCCGCCGGTTTCCCCCGAGGCAAGTACCTGTTGGTTTTTGACCCGCTGGATGGGTCATCGAATATCGACGTGAACGTCACTGTGGGCAGCATTTTTGGCGTGTTGCGTCGCCCCGGAGCTGTTGATGCGAGCGACGGACCGCCCACGATTGCCGATTACCTGCAACCGGGCAGCGCGCAGGTGGCGGCCGGATACGCTTTGTACGGCCCCACCACCATGCTGGTGTTGTCGGTGGGCACCGGCGTCTTCGGTTTCACCCTGGATCCCAATCTGGGCGAATTCATGCTCACCCACCCGAATATCCGGGTGCCCGAGCAGACGCAGGAGTTCGCCATCAACGCGTCGAACAGCCGCTTCTGGGAAGCGCCGGTGCGCCGCTATGTAGACGAATGCCTGGCCGGAAAAACCGGGCCGCGTGGCAAAGATTTCAACATGCGCTGGATTGCCAGCATGGTGGCAGAAGCGCACCGCATCATGATGCGCGGCGGGGTTTTCATGTACCCGCGTGATACCAAAGACCCGACCAAGGCCGGACGCTTGCGCCTGATGTACGAAGCCAATCCGATTGGCTTTTTGATCGAACAAGCCGGCGGGCGTGCCAGCACCGGGGAGTTCCCGATGCTGGGCATACAGCCCCGCGAATTGCATCAACGCATCGGCTTGGTGTTCGGATCCAAAGCCGAAGTCGAGCGCATCGAGGAATACCACCGCAACCCGGCCGCCGTCAAAAACAACAGCCCCCTGTTTGCCGCGCGCAGCCTGTTTCTCAGCGATGCGCCCTAGCGGCAGCGGCCTAAGCCCATTCATTTCAGGAGTCCGATTCCATGTCTGAACGCCACCCCATCATCGCCATCACCGGATCGTCCGGTGCCGGAACCACCACGGTCTCCCGCACCTTTGAGAATATTTTCCGCCGTGAGGGCGTCAAATCCGCGATCGTTGAAGGCGACAGCTTTCACCGCTTCGACCGCCAGGAGATGAAGCAGCGCATGGTCCAGGCGGAGAAGGAAGGCAACAACCACTTCAGCCACTTCGGGTCGGAAAACAACCTGTTTGCCGACATCGAAAACCTGTTCCGGACCTATTCACAAAAGGGCACCGGCCGCGCGCGCAAGTACCTGCACAACGCCGAAGAAGCCGAGCCGTATCAGCAAGAGCCCGGCACCTTCACGCCCTGGGAAGATTTACCGGAGGGCACCGACATCCTGTTTTACGAAGGCCTGCACGGCGCGGTGGTCACGCCCGAACACAACATCGCCCAGTACCCCGATTTACGTGTTGGCGTGGTGCCGGTCATCAACCTGGAGTGGATTCAAAAACTCTGGCGCGACCAACACAAGCGCGGCTACAGCACCGAGGCGGTCACCGACACCATCCTGCGCCGCATGCCCGACTATGTGCACTACATCGTTCCGCAGTTTGCGCACACGCACGTGAACTTCCAGCGCGTGCCCATGGTCGACACCTCCAACCCCTTCATCGCACGCGATATTCCGTCGGCTGATGAGAGCATGGTGGTGATCCGCTTTGCCAATCCCAAGGGCATTGACTTCCAGTACCTGCTCAGCATGATCCACGACTCGTGGATGAGCCGGGCCAATACCATCGCCCACGGCGTGCATTTGGCGGTTATCACCAACAAAGAGGGGCGTTACACCGACACCGTGTTGCGCGCGCACCAGCTACAGGGGCACTTCGGCTTGGTTATCAGCGGCGACACCTTGGCCACCAAAAAGCCCGATCCAGCTGGCGTTGCCCATTGCCTGGCGCACTTTGGCCTGGCGGCGGGCGAGGCTCTGTTTGTGGGCGACTCGTCCATTGATGCGGCCACAGCACGCAACGCCGGCGTGGCGGTCTGGTTGTTGCCCTACGGCTACAACATGGGCCAGCCGATTGCCGCCTGCCAGCCGGACCGGGTGATGGAGGACATGCGCGCCGTGCTCACCCTGCTCTAACGCTGCATGGCCGGCAGGCCGCCCGCGCCCTGCCGTGCGGCTTAAACTCCACCGCAGTTCAACCGCCCGTCGCCGGATCCTGCCATGCGCCCCTTTATCGATTCAGTCCGCAGCTACCTTCTGGGGCTGCAGTCCCGCCTGACCACCGCCATTGCTGATAAGGATGGCGGCACGTTTGTGGTGGACCCGTGGTCCAAAGGCGAGGGCGAAAAATTGCAGGGTGACGGTGTCACCCAGATCCTGGAAGGTGGTCCGGTTTTTGAGCGCGCGGGTTGCGGTTTTTCGCACGTTCGTGGCGCGCAGCTGCCGCCATCGGCCACGCAGCACCGCCCCGAACTGGTTGGCGCGCCCTTTGAGGCGCTGGGAGTGTCCCTGGTGTTCCACCCGCGCAACCCGTATGCACCCACGGTGCACATGAACGTGCGCATGATCGCCGCCCAACCGGCACAAGGCGATGTGGTCGCCTGGTTTGGCGGCGGCATGGATTTGACGCCGTACTACGGTTTTGATGAGGACGCAGTCCATTTCCACCAGACCTGCCATGACGCGCTGGCGCCCTATGGCGCCGAGTTGTATCCGCGCTTCAAGACCTGGTGCGACAGCTACTTTTGCAATAAGCACCGTAACGAGCAGCGCGGCGTGGGCGGCATCTTTTTTGATGACTTTGCCGAACTCGGCATCGAGCGCAGTTTCAAGATGCTGCAAAGCGTGGGTGATTCTTTGCTCACGGCCTATATGCCCATCGTCGAGCGCCGCCACACCATGCCGTATGGCGAGCAGGAACGCGCGCACCAGCTGTACCGGCGTGGGCGTTATGTGGAGTTCAACCTGGTCTGGGACCGTGGCACCCACTTCGGGCTGCAGTCGGGCGGCCGCACCGAGTCCATTCTCTTGTCCATGCCCCCTCTGGTTTCGTGGTCGTACCGCCACGAAGCCGCGCCGGGCACACCCGAGCGCAAGCTGACCGACTATTTTTTAGTTCCGCGCGACTGGCTGGCGCAGCGCGCGTGAGTGGCTGTGCACCGCGTCGATCAGGGCGCTGACATGCTCCGGGTCGGTGTGCTGGCTGATGCCATGGCCGAGGTTGAAGATGTGCGTCGGGCCGGTGGTGGACGCATCGGTGTGCGGTGTGCCGAAAGCGTCGAGCACTTTGCGCGCTTCGCTGGCCACCGCTGCCGGCGTGCCGAACAGCGCATTCGGATCCAAGTTTCCCTGTAGCGCCTTGCCCGGGCCGCCCACCGCGCCGCCGACTTGGGCGCGGGCTTTGGCCAAATTCACGGTCCAGTCCACGCCAAGCACCTCGCAGTCCAGCGCTGCCATATCGTCCAGCCACAAGCCGCCGCCTTTGGTGAATACCAGGCGCGGCACCGGTTTGCCATCGGCGCCGGTGCGCTTGAGCTGGCGCAGCACCCGCGCCGTGTAGGCCAGGCTGAAGGTCTGGAATGCGCCGTCGGCCAGCACGCCGCCCCAGCTGTCAAACACCATCACCGCCTGCGCGCCGGCGTCAATCTGGCAGTTCAGGTAGGCCGCGACTGAATCGGCGTTGATCACCAGAATCTGGTGCATCGGGTCGGGACGGCTGTACATCAGGGTTTTGACGTGGCGGTAGTCGTCGGAGCCCGCCCCTTCGACCATGTAGCAGGCCAGCGTCCAGGGGCTGCCGGAAAAGCCGATCACAGGCACCCGGCCGTCCAGCGCTTTGCGGATCGAGCTGACTGCGTCGAACACATAGCGCAGCTTGTTCATATCCGGCACCGCCAGTTCGGCCACGGCAGCCTCGTCGCGTACGTTTTTGGCGAAGCGCGGGCCCTCGCCGATGGCAAAGCTCAGGCCCAGGCCCATGGCGTCGGGCACGGTGAGGATGTCGCTGAACAGGATGGCCGCGTCCAGCGCATAGCGCTCCAGTGGCTGCAAGGTGACCTCGGTGGCGAAGTCCACGTTCGTGGCCAGCCCCATGAAGCTGCCCGCTTTCGCCCGCGTGGCGCAGTACTCCGGCAGGTAGCGCCCAGCCTGGCGCATCAGCCAGACCGGGGTGTGGTCCGTGGCCTGGCGCATGCAGGCACGCAAAAAGCTGTCGTTACGGGTGGGAGCGAAGTGGCTGTTTGGCATGGCGCAATGCTAGTGGGTGGGCCTGCAAGGCGGGTAGGGGGTAATTCACGCTTGACAAGTTGAAATTATTGTGTAAATTGACACTGCACTATGTAAATTTAGATTGACATTTCCGAAAGCGAGTCTTCCATGAGTCTACTTGAGCGCGCTGAGAAGTCCCTCGCTTACCACTTCGACGCCCTGGTCACGCCGCAGACACCCCCGCGTCTGGCCGCCGCCATGCGCCACGCCGTGTTTTCCAGTGGCGCGCGGGTGCGACCGCAGCTGTGTACCGCCGTGGCGCTGGCCTGCCGCGATGACGCGCCGGGCCTGAGCGACGCCATGGGCAGCGCCATCGAGCTGATGCATTGCGCCTCCCTGGTGCACGACGACATGCCGGCCTTCGACAACGCCGATACCCGCCGGGGCCAGCCCACCGTGCACAAAGCCTTTGGCGAGCCGCTGGCTTTGTTGACCGGCGACGCGCTGATCGTGCTGGCCTACCAGGTGCTGGCCCATGCCGGTGCGCAGCAGCCACAGCGCCTGGGCGCTTTGATCCGCAACCTGAGCGCCGGTGTTGGTGTGCCGTCCGGCATCGTCGCCGGGCAGGCCTGGGAATGCGAAGTGCGGGCCGATCTGAGCGAATACCAGCGCGCCAAGACGGGGGCGCTGTTTGTGGCAGCCACCTGCGGCGGTGCCCTGGCCGCCGGTGCAGACCCCCAGCCCTGGACGCCGCTGGGCGCATGCCTGGGTGAGGCTTACCAAGTGGCCGATGACATCCGCGACGTCATGGGCCACGCCCAGGCGCTGGGCAAGCCGGTCGGTCAAGACGCCTTGCACGGGCGCCCTAGCGTCGCCCAGAGCCTCGGTCTGGCCGGTGCGGTGGTCTATTTCCAAAACCTGATGGACCAGGCGGTGGACTCGATCCCCGAATGCGGTGCGCGCGAACTGCTGTCGCAGGTGGTGCGCCGCGAATCGGAGCGTCTGGTGCCCACCAGCATGTGCGAGGCCGTGGGCAAACCCTACCCGCATCTGCAGTCTGTAGCCGCACCCGTAGCGGCGCCGGGGGCGGGCAATGCAGTCGCTTGACGTCGCGCCCGTTGGCGCGCACGGCCCGGCGCAAGCGGGCTGGTGGGAGGCTTTGCGCGAGCCCGTGCAGCGGCGCTTGGACGCCTGGTTCAGTGACCCCGCCTTGTACCGTTGGGCGATTGCCAACCCGCTGACCCGCTGGGTGACGCGGCGGCGCACCGAAAAACTGTTTGACCTCATGGCCGGGTTTGTGCATTCGCAGGTCCTGCTCAGCTGCGTGCGCATGGGGCTTTTTGTGCGCCTCAAAGAGGAGCCGCAGACACTGGAGGCATTGGCCCAACAGACGCAGATTGAGCCGCCGGCCCTGCAACGCCTGTTGTTATCCGCCGTTGCCCTGGGGTTGCTGGAGCACCGCTCCATGGGCCGGTTTGGGTTGGGGCCGCTGGGCGCACCGCTGGCCCGGCAAGACGGCATCGCCGCCATGATCGAGCACAACAATTTGCTCTACCAGGACCTGCTGCAGCCGGTGGAGTTTCTGCGGGATGCCTGGGGCGGCAGCATGGCCGGGTATTGGCCGTATGCCCACGGCAAGATGCCCGCGCTAGGCACCGCTGCGCCCGCTGGCGCGGCGCTGGAGCCGGTGGCCCGCTATTCGGAGTTGATGGCCTCGTCCCAGAACTTTGTGCTGCAGGAAATCCTCAGCAGCTACCCGCTGGCGGGTCACCGCCGGCTGATGGATGTCGGCGGTGGCAAAGGGCGGTTTGTGAGCGCCGTGGCGCGTCAGTACCCGGGCCTGGAGTTGACGCTGTTTGACCTGCCGCCGGTGCTCGAAGTCGCCCGCGATGCCTTGCAGGCGGCAGGGCTGCACAGCCGCGTTCACTTGCATCCAGGGAGTTTCCTGACCGATACGCTGCCCTCCGGCGCTGACGTCGTCACCCTGATCCGCGTGGCGCACGACCACTGCGATGCCTCGGTGCGGGACATTCTGCGCAACATTTTCCAGGCGCTCCGCCCGGGCGGCACCCTGGTGCTGGCCGAGCCGATGGCGCAGGCTGCAGGCGAGCGCCCGCAGCCCAGCGACGCGTATTTCCACTATTACTTGCTGGCCATGGGCGCCGGGCGCCTGCGCACCCATGCGGAGTTGGCCGGCCTGATGCATGACAGTGGTTTTGGCTCCGTCACCCTGCTCGACAACGCCATGCCCATCCATGCCCGCATCCTGGTGGGCACAAAAGCCTAAGTGTTTTCCCTAGTAATCTGAGTTAAGTGTAAATAATTATTGACATAGATCAATGTCAACCAGAAAATGAAATCGTTCCCAGTGCCGTCTTTCCCATGGAGTGCCACAGCATGACAACCACAGCAGGCGATAACAGCCAACCCATCAAATTCATTGAGGTGTTGCGCCGTGAAGCGGCCGATGAGCTGGCACCGGTGCACACCGGCCCGGTGACCAAAGAGACACAAATCATCGCCATTTATGGCAAGGGCGGCATCGGCAAGAGCTTCACCTTGGCCAACCTGAGTTACATGATGGCCCAGCAGGGCAAAAAGGTGCTTTTGATCGGCTGCGACCCGAAGAGCGATACCACCAGCCTCTTGTTCGGCGGCAAAGCCTGCCCGACCATCATCGAGACCTCGTCGCGCCTCAAATTGGCCGGCCAGGCGGTCAGCATCGGCGATGTCTGCTTCAAGCGCGATGGCGTGTTTGCCATGGAATTGGGTGGCCCCGAAGTGGGTCGCGGCTGCGGCGGACGGGGCATCATCCACGGCTTTGAAACCCTGGAAAAACTCGGCTTTCACGACTGGGGTTTTGACTTCGTTTTGCTCGACTTCCTCGGCGACGTGGTCTGCGGCGGCTTTGGCCTGCCGATTGCGCGCGACATGTGCCAAAAGGTCATCGTTGTGGCCAGCAATGACCTGCAGTCCCTGTATGTCGCCAATAACGTGTGCTCGGCAGTCGAATACTTCCGCAAGCTCGGTGGCAATGTGGGCGTGGCCGGCATGGTCATCAACAAAGACGACGGCACCGGCGAGGCCCAGGCCTTTGCCGGCAACGCAGGCATTCCGATTCTGGCCGCGATCCCTGCGGACGAAGACATCCGCCGCAAGAGCGCCAGCTACGAAATCATCGGCCGCCCGGGCGGCCAGTGGGCGCCTTTGTTTGAGGAACTCTCGCTCAATGTGGCCGAAGCCCCGCCGGTGCGTCCCAAGCCGCAGACGCAGGACCAGTTGCTGGGCCTGTTCAGCGCCGACACCGTGGGTCGCAATGTGGTTCTGGAGCCCGCAACCACCTTCGACATGATGGGCCGCCATGAATTGGTCAAGCCCACGTTGGAAGTGGTCTACGACGAAGCCTGAGCGCTATGACCGATTCCAAAACCATTCCTATCCATGCGGTGCCAGCGCAAGGCGCGGTGACAACCGCGCTAGACGGTGACGGCATGGGCTGCCACGCCGGGGGTGAAACCTTGCTGGCCGCAGCCAAGTCGGCAGGCAAATCCGAGGTGCTGCAACAGTACGCCAAGGACTACCCCCGCAATGAACACTCCGGTCCGCACGACCAGCCGCAAAGCATGTGTCCGGCCTTCGGTTCGCTGCGCGTGGGCTTGCGCATGCGGCGCACCCAAACCATTCTCTCGGGCTCGGCGTGCTGTGTGTACGGGCTGACTTTCACCTCGCACTTTTACGGCGCGCGCCGCAGCGTGGGCTATGTGCCTTTCAACTCCGAGACCTTGGTCACTGGCAAGTTGTTTGAAGACATCCGCGAAGCGGTGTACGCCCAAGCCGACCCGGCGCAGCTCGATGCCATCGTGATCATCAACCTCTGCGTCCCGACCGCCAGCGGCGTGCCGCTGCAGCTGCTGCCCAAAGAGATCAACGGTGTGCGCATCATCGGTATTGACGTACCCGGCTTTGGTGTGCCCACGCATGCCGAGGCCAAGGATGTGCTTTCCGGCGCCATGCTCAAGTACGCCCGCGAAGAGATCATGAACGGCCCCGTGCAGGCGCCGCGCGGCGGCCGTCTGGACCAGCCCGCAGTGGCCTTGTTGGGCGAGATGTTCCCGGCCGACCCGGTGATCATCGGGCAGATGCTGGCCCCCATGGGCCTGGTTGCCGGGCCTGTGGTGCCGACCCGCGAGTGGCGCGAGTTGTATGCGGCCCTGGACTGCGTCAGCGTGGCCGCGATCCATCCTTTTTATACCGCTGCTGTGCGTGAGTTCCAGGCCGCAGGCCGCCCCATCGTTGGCTCCGCGCCTGTGGGCGTTGACGGTACGAACGACTGGCTGCAAGCCATCGGTGAAGCCAGTGGTGTGCCGCAAGCCAAGATCGACGCGGCGCGCAACCAGACCCTGGCGCCTATGCGCGGCATGCTGGCCTCCAAGCCCATCAAAGGCCGCATCACTTTGAGCGGCTACGAGGGCTCCGAGCTGCTGGTGGGTCGCTTGCTGGTGGAGTGTGGCGCGGACCTGCGCTATGTGGGCTCCGCTTGCCCCGCCACACCATGGAACCAGCACGACGCCGACTGGCTGCGCGCCAAGGGTGTGCAGGTGCAGTTCCGCGCTTCGCTGGAGCAAGACCTCGCTGCTATGCGCGAGTACACGCCGCAGCTCGCTATCGGCACCACGCCCGTGGTGCAAAAAGCCAAAGAGCTCTCCATCCCTTCGCTGTACTACACCAACCTGATTTCTGCACGGCCGCTGATGGGCATTGCCGGAGCGGGCTCGCTGGTGCAGGTGGTGCAGGCCGCAATCGGCAACCAGAGCCGCTTTGACCAGATGAAAAACTTCTTTGGCCAAGTGGGCATGGCCGACAACGCCGGCGTCTGGGAAGGCATTCCGGTGGACCGGCCGGAGTTCAAGAAGGAAACCAAGCGCCAGATGGACAAGCTGATGAAGAAGCGCAAAGCTGAGGAGATGGGCTGATGCTGGTTCTCGACCACGATCGCGCAGGAGGCTATTGGGGGGCCGTGTACGTGTTCACGGCCATCAAGGGCTTGCAGGTGGTTATTGACGGCCCGGTCGGATGCGAAAACCTGCCGGTTACCTCGGTGCTGCACTACACCGATGCGCTGCCGCCGCATGAGCTACCCATCGTGGTCACCGGCTTGGCCGAAGAACAGCTCGGTCGCGAGGGTACCGAAGGTGCGATGAAGCGCGCCCATGCCACGCTGGACCCGGATTTGCCGGCCGTGGTGGTGACCGGTTCGATTGCTGAAATGATTGGTGGCGGTGTCACGCCCGAGGGCATGAATATCCAGCGGTTCTTACCGCGCACCATTGACGAAGACCAGTGGCAATGCGCTAACCGCGCCATGTACTGGTTGTGGAGCGAATACGGCATGAAAAAAGTGCCCGCCCGCAAACCGTACGCCGACCGCCCCGTTGGCGAGCGTCCGCGCGTCAACATCATCGGCCCTTGCTACGGCACCTTCAACTCGCCCAGCGATCTGGCCGAAATCCGCCGCCTGGTGCAGGGCATCGGGGCGGAAATCAACATGGTCTTTCCATTGACCAGCCACCTCGCGGATGTGTCGCGTCTGGTGGAAGCGGATGTCAACATTTGCATGTACCGCGAGTTCGGCCGCATGCTGTGCGAAGCGCTGGAGCGCCCCTACCTGCAAGCGCCCATTGGCCTGCACAGCACCACGCAGTTTTTACGCAAGCTCGGTGAATTGCTGAATCTGGACCCGGAGCCCTTCATCGAGCGCGAGCGCCACACCACGCTCAAGCCCTTGTGGGACTTGTGGCGTTCGGTGACCCAGGACTTTTTCTCCACCGCCAGCTTTGCGGTGGTGGCTGGTGAGACATATGCCCGCGGCCTGAAGCACTTCCTGGAAGTCGAGATGGGCCTGCCTTGCAAGTTCAGTGTGTCGCGCACCGCCGGCACCAAAACCGACAACGCCAATGTGCGCGAGCTGTGCCGCACCCAAACCCCGCTGATCATGTTCGGCAGCTTCAACGAGCGGATGTACCTCGCGGAGAACGCCAGCACCGGCCCCATGCGCCCGACCTTTATCGCGGCCTCTTTCCCGGGCGCCGTGATCCGGCGCCACACCGGTACGCCCTTCATGGGCTACAGCGGTGCGACCTATGTGGTGCAAGAGGTGTGTAACGCCCTCTTTGATGCCTTGTTCCACATCCTGCCCTTGGGCACCGAAATGGACAAGGTCGAGGCCACCCACGCGCGTGGCGTTGTCACCCCGAATGCCACCTGGCAGGACGCGGCCCAGACGCTGATGCGCGAAATGATTCAGAACCAGCCCGTGTTGGTGCAAATCTCGGCGGCCAAGCGCCTGCGGGACCAGTCGGAACGGATAGCGCGCGAAGCCGGCGAAGACACGGTGTCGCAAGACCATGTGCACGCCGCCGGGCGCGCGTTGGGAATGGCGGTGGCGGTATGAGTGCCGCTGCGTGTGTGCAAGGAATGTCGTGGCGGTCTGCTGCGGATACCCAGGTTGCGCGGGTTGTGCGCAGCAATGGTCGTAAGGCCTTTTTTTAGGAGAGTTCGCATGTCAAATCATGGAAAGTCCATTTCCGGTCTGACGGACGAAGAAGCGCAGGAATTCCATACCTACTACATGCAAGGTCTGGTGGGCTTCACGGCGGTTGCTGTGGTAGCCCATGCCCTTGTGTGGGCATGGCGTCCCTGGTTCTGAAACGGTTCTATTCATCGTAGAGGGGATACAGCAATGGCCAATACCCATCAACCATCCAACGTGTTACTAAAAGCTGATGCGAGCAGTGCCTTTTGGGGCATGTTCTCACTGGCATTTGTGATTTTGTTTGTGTTCGCCTTGGCATCTTCGGTGCTGGGCGTGCAGTGGCGGTCCATCCTGCCGGGGGCAGAGAACGCCAAGGGCGTGGTTGGCGGTGTGAAAGCTGCGGTTTACACCTTCATGTCTTACATTTTTTAGGAGAGACGCTATGTGGAGAATTTGGCGTTTGTACGACCCGCTTCGCGCGATGGTTGTACAAGGTATTTTCTTGTTCGCACTGGCAGCAATGATTCACCTCATTTTGCTCAGCACCAACAAGTTCAACTGGCTCGACGGTGCCAAGAAGGCCCCGACGACCGCTGCGCAAAACGCACCGCTGCCTGCAGCAGTGCCTGCGGCAAAAAGCTAAAGCCAGCTGGTATGGGGGTGAGCCGCTTCGCACCAGCCGGGCTGCTCACCACCCATCCGCATTGACAACAGCAGGAAAAAACGTTCCATCAAAGAGGCTTCACTATGGCCATGCTCAGTTTTGAAAAAAAATACCGCGTCCGCGGCGGCACCCTGATCGGGGGTGACCTGTTTGATTTTTGGGTCGGTCCGTTTTACGTCGGCTTTTTTGGTGTGACCACCGTCTTTTTTTCCATCGTCGGAACCGCCATGATTTTGTGGGGTGCCTCACAAGGGCCGACGTGGAACCTCTGGCAAATCAGCATTGCCCCGCCTGACCTCTCCTACGGCTTGCGCGTCGCGCCGCTCATGGAAGGTGGTTTGTGGCAAATCATCACCGTCTGTGCGCTCGGCGCATTTGGCTCCTGGGCCATGCGCGAGGTCGAAATCTGCCGCAAGCTGGGCATGGGCTACCACGTGCCCGCAGCCTTCAGCGTGGCCATCTTTGCCTACTTCACACTCGAAGTCATCCGCCCCGTGTTGATGGGCGGATGGGGCCACGCGTTTCCCTATGGCATCTTCAGCCACCTGGACTGGGTGTCCAACGTGGGCTACCAGTATTTGCACTTCCACTACAACCCGGCGCACATGCTGGCAGTCAGTTTCTTCTTCGGAACGACCTTCGCCTTGTCGCTGCACGGCGGCCTGATTCTGTCGTCCACCAACCCGGCGCCCGGCCACACCGTGCGCACGCCGGAGCATGAGGACACCTTCTTCCGCGACACCATCGGCTACTCCATCGGCACGCTCGGTATCCACCGCATGGGCCTGTTCCTCGCGCTCGCTGCGGTCCTGTTCAGTGCGCTGTGCATTGTCATCAGCGGCCCGTTCTGGAGCCGTGGTTGGCCGGAGTGGTGGAACTGGTGGCTCAACATGCCGATCTGGAGCTAAG
>RFRO01000005.1 GCA_009924455.1 Betaproteobacteria bacterium | reverse complement strand
CTGCCGGGCGTCTACCGCTATTTCGATGCTGACGGCGCATTGCTCTATGTCGGCAAGGCCAACAGCCTGAAAAAGCGGGTCTCCAGCTATTTCCAGAAAAACCATGGCGGCACCCGGATCGGCCATATGGTGGGCAAGATTGCGCGCATGGAGACCACTGTGGTGCGCTCCGAGGCCGAGGCCCTGCTGCTGGAAAACAATCTGATCAAGACACTGCAGCCCAAGTACAACATCCTGTTTCGCGACGACAAGAGTTACCCGTATTTGAAGATGACGGCGGCAGTCGCGCCGGATGCGCAGCCAGCGCAGCCCAGTGCGCATGGCGCACAGCCCCTGCATTTTTCGCGTGTCGCCTATTACCGCGGTGGGGTGGAGAAGAAGCACCACTACTTTGGCCCCTACCCGAGCGCCTGGGCAGTCAAAGAGGCCGTGTTGTTGATGCAAAAGGTGTTCCGGCTGCGCACCTGCGAAGACTCGGTTTTTTCCAACCGCACGCGTCCCTGTTTGCTGTACCAGATCAAACGCTGCTCGGGACCGTGTGTGGGTCACATCAGCCCTGCGGATTACGCCCAGGACGTGGTCAATGCCCAGCGATTTTTGCAGGGTGACGCACAAGATGTTTTGAAGGACTTGGAGGCGCGCATGATGGCACACGCCGAGCGGCTGGAGTTTGAGCAGGCCGCTGAATTGCGCAACCAGGTGGCGGCGCTGGCCAACGTGCTGCACCAGCAGTCGGTGGACAACGTGTCCGACCGCGATGTCGACATCCTGGCCGTGAAAGTGCAGGGCGGTCGCGCCTGCGTGAACCTGGCCATGGTGCGTGGCGGGCGGCACCTGGGCGACCGGCCCTATTTCCCGGCGCAAATCGAGGCGGCGGCCAGCCTGGATACCGAAGACGCCGAGGCCGCCAGCCCGCGCAGCATGGAGCGGCGGGTCTTGGAGGCCTTTTTGGCGCAGCATTACATCGGCATTCCCATGCCCGGCGTGTTGGTCATCAGCGAACCCGTGGACAAGGCGCTGCTGGAGGCGCTCTCCGAACAGCACGGCATCAAGGTCAATGCGGTGCACCAGCCACGCGAGCAGCGCCGGGCCTGGCTGGACATGGCCGAGACCAATGCCGCGCTGCAACTCGCCCGCTTGTTGTCCGAGGAAGGCTCGCAGCAGGCGCGCACCCGTGCTTTGGTGCAGGCCCTGGATCTGGCGGTGGAGGTGTTGGAAGAACTGCGGATTGAATGTTTTGATATTTCGCACACAGCGGGTGAGGCCACCCAGGCGTCTTGCGTGGTGTTTGCGGGCCACACCATGCAAAGTGCGCAATACCGCCGCTACAACATTGAGGGCATTACGCCGGGCGACGACTACGCGGCTATGCGCCAGGTTTTGACCCGCCGCTACGGCAAGGTTGCACAGGCTTACGAACAAGCGCGGCTGCAGGGCGAGACCCCGCCTAAAGCGCTGCGCATGCCGGATTTGGTGCTGGTGGATGGTGGGCGGGGCCAGGTATCGATGGCGCGTGAGGTGTTTGAGAGCCTCGGTCTGGACCTGGGTCTTATCGTCGGCGTGGAAAAAGGCGAAGGCCGCAAAGTGGGCTTGGAGGAACTGGTGTTTGCGGATGGGCGCGAGAAGGTTGCTCTGCCCCCCGACTCGGCCGCGCTGATGCTGGTGGCGCAAATTCGTGACGAGGCGCACCGCTTCGCCATCACAGGCATGCGACAGAAGCGGGCCAAGGTGCGTTTGGGCGGCGGGGAACTGGAGTCGATTGCGGGTGTCGGCCCCAAGCGCCGGGCCCGTTTGCTGCAGCGCTTTGGCGGCGTGCGCGGGGTGGCCCAAGCCAGCGCGCAAGACCTGGCCACCGTCGAGGGAATTTCGCGCGAACTCGCCGAGGACATCTACCGCGCGCTGCATTAGGCGTGCCACAATCCCGCGATGTTCTGGACCCTCCCCACGCTGCTCACCTGGACGCGCATTTGCGCGCTCCCGCTGATCGTCGGGGTCTTCTACTTGCCTGCGGATGTGATGCCGATGGCGGAGAAAAATCTGTGGGCCACCAGCATGTTTGTGGTCTTTGCGCTGACCGATTGGCTAGACGGATACCTGGCGCGCAAGCTCAATCAGACTTCCAACTTCGGCGCCTTTCTTGATCCCGTTGCCGACAAGTTCTTGGTGTGCGCGTGCGTGCTGGTTTTGGTGCATTTGCAGCGCATCGATGCTTTTGTGGCGCTGATCATCATCGGCCGTGAAATCGCGATATCCGCCTTGCGCGAGTGGATGGCGCAGATCGGGGCTTCGCGCAGCGTGGCGGTGCACTTCATCGGCAAGCTGAAAACCACCGCGCAAATGGTGGCCATCGGTTTTTTGTTGTTTGATGGCCCGGTTTGGGGTCTGGTGGATACCCATGTCTGGGGTGTGTGGCTGATTTGGGTGGCCGCGGTCCTGACGGTGTGGTCCATGGCCTACTACCTGGAAAAGGCGCTTCCCGAAATTCGTTCGCGCGGTTTGTAGGGTGCGCTGTCCCGCTTGAGACCGGCGATAAAACTGGTACATTCCGTCGCTCCGGGCTTGGACCAAGCCTTCAGAACGGAATGCATCACGCAAACCGGGTGATTAGCTCAGTTGGTAGAGCGGCGCCTTTACACGGCGTAGGTCGGCGGTTCGAGCCCGTCATCACCCACCAAACTCCTCTTTGCAATCAAACGCGCAATACAGCAGCGCTTCGCTGTAGGCGCGCATTTTCAGGCGCCACAGGACCGACAATGTCTGCGTGAAAGCCCCAACCATTTCCCTTTTTCCTCCAGGCCATGAGAATTAAGACGTGCTTGTTTGCTGGCGTGTTGGCATTGGCTGCGCTTGGCGCGCAGGCATTCCAGGTCGCCAGCCTGTCGCCGCAAGGCGAGGTCGCACGGGTGCGACAAATGGTGCTGAAGTTTGACGAAGCCGCTGCGGGGTTTGGCGACGCCAGGGCCGAGGCGCCTGTGGACTTGCGATGTGCCGATGGCATGGCGCCTAAGGGCGCCGGGCGCTGGTTGAACGAGCGCAGCTGGGTTTTTGATTTCGAGGAAGACCTTCCTCCCGGTGTGCGCTGCAACGTGCAGATGAAGCCCGGTTTGAAGTCGGTCAAGGGCGCTGATTTCAGCGGACCCGAGCGGTTCAGCTTCCGTACCGGCGGACCGTTTGTGCAGGCCGTGCTGCCCTATGCCGACAGCACCGTGGATGAAGAGCAGTTCTTCGCTTTGCGTTTGTCCGGCGCTGCCAGCCTGGCCAGCGTGCAGGCCCACATGTGGTGCGCGGTGGATGGACTGGGTGAGCGCATTGCGGTGCGTTTGATCGAGGGCAAAGAGCGCGCAAGCTTGCTCAAAGCCCATGGATGGGATCGCGATGCGGCGCAGAACCCGCTGGCTTTTGTCACGCTGGCCTGCAACCGCCGCCTCACGCCGGCAGCCAAGCTGCAGCTGGTCTTTGACAAGGGTGTCGCAACGCCGGAAGGCGTGGCCAATACCGTGCCAAAGCGATTCGGCTTTTCGGTGCGCGAACCGTTTCTGGCCAGCTTCAGTTGCGAGCGCGAGAACGCGCAAAGCGCATGCCTGCCGATCCGCCCGATGACGCTGACATTTACCGCCGCCGTACCTAAAAAGTGGTTGGAAGGTATCCGATTGGTCTCAGAGAAAGAAAGCTTCAAACCGGTTTTTGAGGAGAGCCGTGGGAGCGGGCAGGGCGATGACCAGGGCTTCAACAGCATCCGCTTCCCTACCGTGTTGCCCGAGCTGACGCAGTTCCGTTTGGAGCTACCGAAAGATTTCAAAGACGAAAGTGGACGCAGTTTGGGCAATGCGGCCACCTTTCCGCTCAAAGTGGCGACGGCGATGTTGCCGCCGCTGGTCAAGTTCCCGGCGTCACCCTTTGGTGTGGTGGAGCGGTTTGCGGAACCCGGAGGCGTCGCGCTGCTGCCAGTGACCTTGCGCAACGTGGAAGCCTCTCTGCAAATCAAGGGTTTGCAGGCTGGGAAGGTCAGTGACCTCAAGCCCACCAGTGACGCGCAAATCATCGCCTGGTTTCAAAAGGTCCAAACCTATGATTCGGCATCGGTGGCGCGCAAGGCTGCAGCGGCGGACTTGAAGGCAGCCATTCCCAAATCAATCGACAAGACCGACCGCACCGAGGTGCAGACCCGCATGGTCTCGCTCTTGCAGGGTCAGCCCGGCGTGAAAACCCTGGACCTGCCCAAACCTGCGGGCAACGACGCCCGTCCCTTTGAAGTCGTGGGCATTCCATTGGATGCCGGTTTCCATGTGGTGGAGATCGCATCCCAAAAACTGGGCGCTTCGCTGTTGGACGCACGCTACGGCGCCGGGCGCACGATGTATGTGCGGACGTCGGCGCTGGTGACCAATCTGGCGGTGCATTTCAAATTGGGGCGTGAGAACGCCCTGGCTTGGGTCACCACGTTGGACAAGGGCGCGCCTGTTGCGGGTGCCGTGGTGCGCGTGTCGGATTGCCGGGGTCGTGAGGTCGGCAGCGGCAAGACCGACGCGGCGGGAATCGCCCGTCTTGAGGGCATCTCACCGCAAGCGCCGGCGTGCCAAACCGACAACAGCTACAGCCAGGCGTACTTTGTCAGCGCCCGCGCGCCGCAACCAGCGGGCGACGGCAAGGGTGTGGTGGAAGACCTCGCGTTCACCTGGAGCGACTGGAACCGGGGCATCGAGTCCTGGCGCTTCAACCTGCCCAGCAGCCAGGATGCCAAACCCGACGAGCGGGCGCACACCATCCTGGATCGCAATTTGTTGCGCGTGGGTGAGACCTTGTCCATGAAGCACATCATCCGCAGCCAAACCGGACAGGGGTTTGGCTTGGCGGCGGCCCCGCCGACCCGTTTGGTGTTGACGCATCTGGGTAGCGGGCAGGAATACGCCCAATCGCTGCCCTGGCGCAAGACAGCGACGGGCGGGCAAAGTGCCGAGAGCAGCTTCGCCGTGCCGCGCACTGCCAAGTTGGGTCTGTACAGCATTGCTTTGCAAAGAGCCGATGGCCACAGCGTCCAAACCGGTGAGTTCCGTGTGGAAGAGTTCCGCCTGCCGGTGTACGAGGGCCGGGTGAACCCCGCCGGTAGCGCCCAATTGGTGAATGCTGCAACGGTTCCGGTGGAGGTGCAGATCAACTATGTTTCCGGAGGACCCGCTGCCAACTTGCCCGTGCAGGTCTCGGCCATGCTGCGGCCCAAGTACCTGAGCGTTGCGGACTACGAGGCTTTCAGCTTCCAGGCGCCGCGCGACCGGCACGAGGCAGCGGCGGGCAGCGACCAGGAATCAGAAAACAGCAGCTCCGATTCGCGCGTGGTCGCCGACAAGCTGCCCCTGCGCCTGGATAAAAACGGCAGCGGTAAAACCACGTTGACCCAGATGGCGCCGGGCAAGCAGCCGGTGGACCTGTTGCTGGAGGCGAGCTATTCCGATCCGAATGGCGAGGTGCAGACCCTGCGCAGCACGCGTACCCTGTGGCCCGCTGCGGTATTGGCCGGCATCAAAACCGAGGACTGGCTTTCCAGCGGCAAACATGTCAAGTTCCAGGCGCTGGCTTTGGATCTGAGTGGTAAGCCGCAAGAGGGTATTGCCTTGGAGGTGCGTGCCACAGCGCGGGTGGTCACCAGCGCGCGCAAACGCATGGTCGGCGGCTTTTACACCTACGACAACCAGACCACGGTCAAGGACCTGGGCAGCGTGTGTTCCGGCAAAAGCGACAGCCGTGGCTTGTTGTTGTGCGAAACCACGCTGTCGGATCCCGGTGAGGTCGAGTTGGTCGTCACCGCTACCGACCGCACAGGTAACAAAATCCAGGCCGCCAGCTCGGTGTACGTGACCCAGCAGGGGGAACTTTGGTTCGGCGGCGACAACCATGACCGCATTGATTTGCTGCCGGAGAAGAAAAGCTATGAGCCCGGTGAGACCGCCCGCTTTCAGGTGCGCATGCCCTTTCGACTGGCTACGGCCTTACTGACTATCGAACGCGAGGGCGTGGTGGAGAGCCGCGTGGTGCAGCTGCGGGGCCGGGATCCAACCGTGGAAGTGAAAGTCCAGGAGGGCTGGGGGCCCAATGTGTATGTCAGCGTTCTGGCTTTGCGCGGCCGCTTGCGCGAGGTGCCCTGGTACAGCTTCTTCACCTGGGGCTACCGCGCGCCACGCGAATGGTGGAGCACCTTCTGGTACGAGGGGCGAGAATACACCGCGCCGACAGCCCTGGTCGATTTGAGCAAACCCGCCTTCCGCTTGGGCGTGGCCGAAATCCGTGTCGGCACGCGGGCGCATCAGCTCGATGTGAGCGTCAAAGCCGATAAAGAGACCTACCCGGTACGCGGCAATGCGCGGGTGCAGATCCAGGTCAAGCTGCCCGACGGCCGGCCTGCGGCGAACGCCGAAGTCGCGTTGGCCGCCGTGGACCAGGCCCTGCTGGAGTTGTTGCCCAATGACAGCTGGAACCTGCTGGAGGCGATGTTGCAGCGCCGGGCCTGGGGCGTGGAGACATCCACCGCGCACATGGAGATCATCGGTCGCAGGCACTTCGGCCGCAAAGCGGTTCCTGCCGGTGGCGGCGGCGGCCATAGCGGCACGCGCGAGTTGCTCGATACCCTGCTGCTGTGGAACCCGCGCGTGCAGCTCGATGCCAGCGGTAGCGCGACGCTGAACGTGCCGCTCAATGACGCCTTGACCACCTTCAAAATCGTGGCGATTGCCGATGCAGGTACCGGCTTGTTCGGCACGGGCTCTACCAGCATCCGGGCCACCCAGGACTTGCAAATCATCAGCGGCCTGCCACCGCTGGTGCGCGAGGACGACCAGTTCCGCGCGCAGTTCACTTTGCGTAACACCACCAAGCAGGCCATGCAGGTCGTCGTAGCGCCGCGTGCCACGCTGCTGGAGCTGGCGCCACAGACCTTGGACATTCCTGCTGGTGAAGCCCGCGAGGTGGCGTGGAACGTGACCGCGCCGACCCAGTTGGCATTCTCCCGCTTCGAATCCATCTTGTGGGAAATCGACGCCAAGGACAAGCTGGGTACTGCGCGCGATGGACTCAAAGCGCAGCAGCGCATCATCCCCGCCGTTCCGCTGACCGTGCAGCAAGCCACGCTGGCGCAGATTGACGGCTCCTTCAGCCTGGACGTGAACGCTCCGGCGGATGCCTTGCCGGGCCGTGGCGGCCTGAAGATGGTGTTGCAGCCAAGGCTGTCGGAGGGTTTGCCCGGCGTGCGTGACTGGTTTGCCAATTATCCCTTCACGTGCTTGGAGCAAAAAGCAAGCAAGGCCTTGGGTTTGCGCGACGCCAAGGCCTGGCAATCGGTGGTCGCCGAGCTCCCCGGGTATCTGGATGCCGATGGGCTGGCGAACTACTTTCCGCAGCGCGAGGGCGATGGCAAACACGGCAGCGACACGCTAACCGCCTACCTGCTTGCGGCGTCGCATGAGGCATCCGGCTTGAACCGTGCCTTTGCGCTGAGCGACGAAGCGCGCGCCCCCTTGGAGCGCGGTTTGATCGCATTCGTGGAAGGGCGCATCCAGCGCGAAAGCTGGAGCCCACGCAAGGATTTGGATGTGCGCAAACTCGCGGCGGTTGAAGCCCTTTCGCGCTACGGTAAAGCCCAGGCCAGGATGCTCAACAGCATCACCATCGCCCCCAACCAATGGCCCACCCATGCGGTGATTGACTGGTTCAACATCCTCAAACGGGTGGCCGATGTGCCGGACCACGATAAGCGCCTGGCCGAGGCCAGCCAGATTCTGCGCAGCCGCATCAACTACCAGGGAAGCAAATTGGTCTTCGGTTCCGAGACCGATGACTACTGGTGGTGGCTGATGCAAAACGGCGATGTCAACGGCGCGCGGGTGCTGTTGGCGGTCCTGGAAGATCCGGCATGGAAGGACGAGGCCGGTCGCTTGGCCAACGGCTTTATCAACCGGCAGCAGGGCGGGGCCTGGCGTACCACCACGGCGAATGTGTGGGGCGCTTTGGCGCTGGAAAAATTCTCGGCGCGGTTCGAGTCGGCGCCGGTGAGCGGCATGTCCAAGTCCACGTTGGGCGCAGCCTCCGCAAGCCTGGATTGGAGCCGGGTCGAGCGCGTCAAAACCGGGGATGGACCCGGCGTTGCCAACAAGGCGGGTGCGTTTGGCGCGCCGCTAGTAGCCGGAACTTTGCGCAACAACAGCATGTTCTTGCCATGGAGTCAACCCGCTGGCCCGCAGACGCTGACGCTGAGCCACCAGGGCTCCGGCAAGCCCTGGTTGACTTTGCAGTCCATCGCCGCCATGCAACTCAAAGAGTCGGTGAGCGCGGGCTACACCATCCGCAAAACCATCACACCCGTGGAGCAGGCTAACAAAAGCCTTCCTGCGGGCAGCTACACCCGCGGGGATGTGCTGCGTGTCACGCTGGAGGTGAACGCCAGCGCCGACATGAGCTGGGTTGCGCTCACAGACCCCGTGCCCGGCGGGGCGACGATTGTGGGCAACGGATTAGGGCGCGACTTGGAGATTGCCAGCCAGGGCGAGAGCCGCCAAGGGTCTGCATGGGCTGCTTTTGACGAGCGTAGTTTCGAGTCCTACCGCAGCTATTACGGCTATCTCCCCAAAGGCATTACCAAGGTCGAGTACACCTTGCGGCTGAACAATGTGGGTGCGTTTTCTCTGCCACCGTCGCGGGTCGAAGCCATGTATGCGCCAGAGATGTTTGGCGCAACGCCCAACGCCCGCGTGCGGGTCGAGGCGGTCCGCTGATGCGTATGGCGCTGGCGCGCTGCGCGCTGGGGCTTTGGATCGCGGGCTCGCTGACCGGTGCGGCGCTGGCGGCGCCCGGTTATTCGGATGTCAAAGCGGCCTACCGTGCGTCGGATGTGCAGGTTCTGGACCGTGATGGGGTGCTGCTGCAGCGCATACGTGCCGACGACACCGTGCGCCGAGGCCAATGGCTGGCGCTGGCGGACGTCTCGCCGGCCTTGCGCACGGCTTTGGTGTTCAGCGAGGACAAGCGTTTTTACGAACACAGCGGCGTGGACTGGCGCGGTGTATCGGCTGCCGCCTGGGCCAATCTATGGAGCCATAAAACCCGTGGTGCCTCCACCATCACCATGCAATTGGCCGGCCTGCTGGACGAGGACCTGCGGCGCAGCGCTGGCAGCCGAAGCGTTATCCAAAAAGTCGGTCAAGCCGTGTCCGCCGAGATGCTGGAACGCAGTTGGCGCAAAGACCAGATTCTGGAAGCCTATTTGAATCTGGTTCCCTTTCGCGGCGAGTTGGTCGGTATCGATGCGCTGAGCCGCACCTTGTTCGGCAAGGCGGCTTCAGGACTGGACAACCGCGAAGCCGCCGTAGCGGCCGCCCTGGTACGCGCGCCCAACGCGCCGGGCGTGCAGGTCGGACAGCGCGCGTGCACGGTTTTGCAGGCCATGGACGTTGCTTTCAAGCCCATGGATTGCGACGGCGTGGTTTTTTTCGCGCAGGCCGCGCTACAGCGACGCGAATTCGTGGCCAGCGAGGGCATAGCTCCGCACCTGGCCCGGCAGGTCATGCGCCAGCGCAGCGCGCCCATGCCCCAGGCGATCCGTACCACGCTCCATGCGCCATTGCAGCGCATGGCCTTGCAATCCCTGAATCAGCAACTGCGTGAATTGCGCGGGCGCCACGTGGAAGACGGCGCGGTAGTGGTGTTGGACAACGCCAGCGGCGAGGTGCTGGCCTGGGTGGGGTCTTCCGGTGTGCTCAGCGCCGCCGCCGAGGTGGACGGGGTTGTGGCGCTGCGGCAGCCCGGCTCTACGCTCAAGCCATTTTTGTATGCCCAGGCCATTGCGCAGCGGCGCATCACGGCGGCGTCGTTGCTGGATGACTCGGGCGCGCAAATCCAGACATCGGGTGGTTTGTATATCCCGCAGAACTACGACCACCACTTCAAAGGTTGGGTCTCCGCGCGCACCGCGCTGGGTGCTTCTCTCAATGTGCCGGCGGTGCGCACGCTGGTGATGGTGTCGCCCGATGCGTTTCACCAGCAGCTGACGGCTTTGGGCCTGTCTTTGCGTGAAAGCGGCGACTACTACGGCTACAGCCTGGCGTTGGGCAGCGCAGACGTGTCGCTCTTGCAACTCACCAATGCCTACCGCGCATTGGCTAACCGGGGCTGCTTCAGCCCCATCACCTTGGTGCCGGAGAGCGGACGCCGTGCGCCGGGCCCCTGCGTGGTTGATCCGCGTGCGGCCTTTATCGTGGGCGACATCCTGGCCGACAGCAATGCCCGTGCCCGAACCTTTGGTAGCGATAGCGTGCTGGCCACCCGGTTCTGGAGTGCAGTGAAAACCGGAACCAGCAAAGACATGCGTGACAACTGGGCGATTGGCTATTCGGAGCGCTACACCGTTGGCGTATGGGTTGGCAATGCGAGTGGCGCGCCCATGTGGGATGTCAGCGGGACCAGTGGCGCCGCGCCCATATGGGCCAGTGTGATGCGCTATGTGCACCGCGCAACACCCAGCCGCGCGCCGCCAGTGCCCGCCGGTCTGGTCCGGCAGGCGGTGAGTTTCCCGCTGGCGCCAAGCGTCGGGGCGGCCACCGAGGCGGCCCGCATGGAATGGTTCATCCAGGGGACCGAGCAAAGCCAGTTCGCCTTGTCGCAAGGGGGTGATCGTGGAACGGCGGGTCAACCCGCAAGCATGACGGCCGCGCGCATCACCAGCCCGGCCGATGGCAGCATCATTGCGCTGGACCCCGATATTCCACCCGATCGACAGCGTTTGCGTTTTGCGGCCGACGGCACTTTCACCCGCTGGTTGATGGACGGCAAGCCCTTCGCAAAAGGGGCGCAGGCGCAATGGTTGCCTTGGCCCGGCCGCCATGTGGTGCAAATTGTGGGTGCCAACGGCGAGGTTCTGCACTCGATTCGGCTGGAAGTTCGTGGCGCGGGGGTGGTCACCCAACCCTGACCACGGGGCTCGCTCGGTACAATCTCAGACTACCTTTGGTAGGCTTGTCGCCGGTCGGAGGCGGCATGCGCCCCCAGGCGCGGACCAATCTGATGTGAAAGGCGAACACAGCTTCGCCTTTTTGTTTTCCTGGAGTTGTTCCCCATGTTTGAATCGATTCGCAAGTATTCCAAGCTCATCATGATCCCGCTGTATGGCTTGATCATTTTGGGATTCGTGTTCAGCGGGGTTCAGGGTTACCGGGGTATCAAGTCCAGTGCGGATGCCGTTGCCAAAGTTGGCAGCCACAGTATCAGCCAGGCCGAGTGGGATGCCGCCCACCAAGATGAAGTCAAACGCATTCGCAGTACAACACCGAATGCAGATCCGAAGTTGCTGGATTCGCCCGAGGCGCGGTACGCCACGCTGGAGCGGATGGTGCGCGAAAAGGTGTGGCAAGAGGCGGGACAAGACGCGGTCAGGGTCGTGACCGATGCCCGACTCGCACGCGAAATTGAAGCCATTCCGGCGATTGCCGCCATGCGCCGTGCCGATGGGTCTTTGGATGTCGAGGCCTACAAAAACCTGTTGAAAAGCAACGGCCTGGAGCCCGCGCAGTTTGACGCCCGGGTCCGCAACGAATTGCTATTGCGCCAGAACGAGCAAGCGGTGGGGCGCAGTGCATTTGCCACGAAGGCGGTCACTGATGCAACGCTCAACGCATTTTTTCAGCGCCGCGAGGTTCAGTTGGTGTACTACAAGCCGGCGGATTACCTGGCCAAAGTCAAGCCCACCGATGCTGAAATACAAGCCTACTACGACGCCAATAAAGGCCAGTTTGAATCCGCGGAGTCGGCGGATATTGAATATGTGGTCTTGACTATGGAAGCCGTGAGGAACAGCGTGACTGTCAGCGAAGCGGATCTGAAGACGTATTACGACCAAAACGCGCAGCGCCTGGCTGCAAAAGAAGAGCGTAAGGCAAGCCACATTCTGATTGCAGTGGCCAAAGACGCGGCAGCTGATGTACGGGATAAAGCCAAGTCCACCGCGCAAGCACTGCTCGCCAAGGCCCGGGCCAAGCCTGACAGCTTTGCCGAATTGGCCCGCAAAAACTCGCAGGACAGTGCGTCTGCAACGCAAGGCGGTGACCTGGGGTACTTCTCCAAAGGTTCTATGGTGAAGCAGTTTGAGGACGCGGTATTTGCCTTGAAGAAGGGCGAGATCAGCGAGCTTGTGGAGTCTGATTTCGGATACCACATCATCAAGCTGGCCGACATCAAGGAACCTAAACAAGCCAGCTTCGAGAGCGTTCGCGACAAATTGGAGTTGGAGTACAAGACCCAGCAGGCGCAACGTAAATTTGCGGAAGTGGCCGAAGTGTTCAGCAACGCGGTGTATGAGCAGGGTGACAGCCTCAAGCCTGCGGCTGACAAACTCAAGCTGGAAATCAAACAGGCGTCCGGGGTGTTGCGCAAGCCGCTTACAAAGTCGTCAAGTGGCTTGTCGCAGCCCCGCGTTCTAGAGGCGATTTTTAATGCGGACACCATTGCCAAAAAGCAAAACACCGAGGCCATCGAAGTGGCGCCCAACACGCTACTGTCTGCACGCGTGACCAAACATGTGCCGGTGCGCGTCCTGGCCTTTGACGAAGTTCGTTCACAAGTCCATGACAAGTTGGCGCTGGAACAGGCTACCGCCCTGGCCAAGAAGGCCGCTGAAGCCGATTTGGCGACATGGAAGGCCCAAAGCACGCCACCCAAACTGCCCGAGGCGATGGTCATTTCCCGCGACGCGGCCCCCAAGGTCAGCAGCGTGGTGCTAGACGCCGTGTTGCGCGCGGATACCAGCACCCTACCGGCATGGGTGGGTATTGATATGGCGTCGCAGGGTTATGCGCTAGCCCGTGTCACGCAGGTGATGCCACGCAAGGACGCAGACGCGCAGGCCGGCCTCCAGGAACGTGCCCAATTCACACAGCTATTGGGTCGGGCCGAGGCGGAGGCCTATTACCAGCTGCTCAAGCAGCGCTACAAAGTTCACATCAATGCGCCCAAGCCCGGCACCAAGCCGGTTGCGGCTGCGGACGCGGGTTGATTCCCACGGAACACGTGGCTCCCTCTGCTTATAATCTCCCCTCTTCGGTGGCTGTAGCTCAGTTGGTAGAGTCCAGGATTGTGATTCCTGTTGTCGTGGGTTCGAGCCCCATCAGCCACCCCATATCAATCATCGACTTAGCCCCGCTTCACAAGAGCGGGGCTTTTTTGTTGGGGGCGCTACTTCAAGGGCCAACGTCCCAGTTTTCTCGGTGTGTGAAGGAATACAAGTAGCCGACGCCCTGCACATTGGCTTTGGAGCGAATTCCCACGAGGTTGCCGCGGCGCAGGTGTTCGGTGAACTGGCTTGCCCGGTGAGCCTGGCTGGCAGGACGCATGCTGCAGGTTTGGGAGCTTTGCATGTAATTCGTGATGACCATGATGTTGGTGTTACTGGCGTACATATCCAAAATCGTGCGCAACTCGTTGCCGGCGTTGTAGTCTTCACCGTAGCAAATTAAGCTGAGGTTCAGGTTCACTTTGGATCGCGCCAGGTCCCGTCTGGCCGCCAGTTCAGCCGCCTCCTGTCGCTCGATTTCCAGGCGGCGGTTGGCCTCTGTGCGGTAAGCGGCGGCAGTCTTCCCAGACTTTTTGCCCTGCTCCAGATCGTCGTTGTAGCCCAAATAATCGCTGACAGAGGCGGTCTCAGCCGTCTTCCCCGTGACTTTGAAGTAGGCCGCTACTTCGGGTTGGGCCAGTGCACGTTTGAAGTCATCGGGTTGACCCAGGCCGAGTTTCTTGAGCGAGAGGTATTGGCCGGGCGTGGCTTTCATGCTGGTCGCAGTCTCCCATTCTGCGAAGCTTTCAAGCTTCAGGTTTTTTGCATACGCATTCAAAAGGGACAACTCGGATGTGATGGCATGAATGCTGACGGCATATTTATCCCGCTTGGCCGCTTCGATGATTTGCGTCATGGCGCTGGCATGGCCGACCACCTTGTGGCATTCGCCCCGGTTGATGGCTTCAAACATTTCATCGGGGGTTTTGGCGATTTTGTCGAATTGAACGCGTTCGTTGCGCGCAGCCCATTTGGCAAATACAGGTTCGTAGCCCATGCCGTCGATGGCTTGTTTTTTGACTTTGAGCTGTATCAAGCACAGTGCGGCGTTTTCGGTATCGCTTTGAGCCCGACCGGAAACTGGCTTGCGGATGAGCGCAGAGACAATATCGTCGCTGCCTTGGGCCAGGCGATCTTTGATCTGCGATTCAAGCGCCTCCCGTTGGCGACGGAGTTCGCCTTCCGCATTGCTTTTTTCTGTATACGCTTTGGTAATTGATGTGCCGATCTCGTTGATTTTGATCTCGCCAAAATTCTGCAGCTGGTATTGCTCCAGGTGTTTGAAAGCTTCGACAAGGTCATTGAAGTCGTCTTCAAAAATATATTGGTTGATTTGCTTGAGCGGAAGTCCCAATACTTTTGGCGCAATCACCACATAGCTGGAAAGGCCGCGGGGACTGCAATAGCTGATGAAAATATCTTTCGCAAGAATATTTTTGGAAACCAGCCAGCGTCTGACGACTCCTCGCCAGGGCGACGTGCTGTCCAGCGACTCAGATTCGCCGCCCATGGCGCGGTGTTTCGAGGAGATCGGTGCCCCCCAGAACAGGAAGCTGTTTTCCATCAGCGTGCTCAATCGGGGGACGGGTCGCGTATCACCCCAAAGTGATTGGGCTAAGGCTGGGTCGGCAATGCACACATTCATGCGATCCAGCACGTACTGGCCTTTCAGGTTTTTCTTGACCTGGTCGGACTCCAAAAAAGACTTCGCGATTAAAACGTCCGCATCCAGCAGGCTTGCGCCGTTCTCCGCGCGCAATGGAACGAACTGGGCGGAACTGCTGTCTGACAACTGGGTACAGTTCAAATCAATTTTGAGCGGCGCACTGGCGAGTTTGAGATTCGTTTGCTGCAGGCCCGCGGTCAATGTGGTGGGTGGATTGGTTTGCAAAACCAATTTATCGGGTGCTGATGGGCTCCTGGGGTAAACCGTTGCGCCTTGGAGCAGGCTAACGAATGCGACCGTATCGGGCGTGACCTCCACCATGTCCTGGCCTGCGGGGGAGCTGCAAATCCAACGACCCAGCAAAGGGTCCGCAGATGCCGCCATCGATGCAAGGCCTATGCAGAGGGCGAGGTTCCAACGTAGTAATTTTTTCATCGCAAAGACTTCGAGGTGGCGGCTGACTTTCCCGCTTAATGGGTCAAATTATTAGCGAAATGATAGGGATCTTAGCCGGTGGCACCTTATGCGGAAGACGACTGCGGGTCTGCATCCCATCACTTAACTGAGCACAGAGCGGCCTATCTGATCGACAGGGCGCGCACGGCGTTGTGTTGATTCGCCGACCTTTTATGGCCTCTAGCGCGCTCCTGCGCTCGGAACCGTAGGTACGGGTACCGCAACACCCATCCCAAGTGAAAGGGCGCTGTCAACGGCCACGCTTTGCGCCACCGCTTGCTGAGAAACGGCTGTGCCGCCGCAGTTTTTGGCAATGTCGTTCGCCTGCATTTGGTCCATGGTGTTGAAGCCGACGCCGGATAAAAAAACCGGAACGATGGCCATTGGCCCGGCCAGCAGCAAGACCGATGGTCCCACCCAGAGTTTGGCGTTCTGCACTTCGTCGTGCACCCCGGCGTTTTGCCGCGCGTGTTGGCATGCTGCAGTCGCAAATTGCGGGTTCTTATCCTGCAGCTTTGCAATCATCTTGGAGGAATGGCTGGCGCATCCGCTGCACAAGCCGATGAGTACAAAAACCACAACCGAACGGGAAATCTTCATAAAAGGTCTAAGCAAACCTCTGTAAGTACAGGCCATCATTATGACCAATGCGGCGCTGTGTGTCGCCTGGACACGGCTTTAGCTTGACGCTTGGCGTCGAAGCAAGGGGATCAGATCCTGCGCCACCAGCACCCCAGCGCCGACAATCGCGGCCGCCAGAGCTTGGGTCCAGCTCCAGCTGCCTCCTAGGGTAAACAGCATCAGCATCACATAAAACGGGGCGGCGTTGATATGCAGTGACGACAGGGCGATGCCGAGCTGTCCCACTGCGCTGATCCACAAAAGCTGGCTCAGCGCCATGGCGCCAATGGCAAAGATCGCCAGGGCGCCGGCGTGCGGCCAACCGAGCTGTTCCCATTGCGGCTGTGGTCCGCCCAGCGCGGCATGGACCAATGCGGCCACGGTACTGACCAAGGCAGCGCCGCACAGGGTGACTGTCGTGCGTCCCAGTGGCGTGAGTCCGGGAAAGGATGTCACCGACATGCGCGAACCCAGGGTGTAGACCAGCACGGACGCACCACACAAGACCGCGCCCCAGCCCAGCCCCATGCCGCCCGCACGCCCGTCCATGGCCATCAGGCCGCCGATCACGCTGAGCACCAAACCGATGACCAGACCCGCCGTGATGCGGCGACCGTCCAGCAGCACCTCGATGCCGATACCCACCACCGGCATGGATGCTGAAATGATGGCAACCGTTACCGCGTCGGTCAGGCCCTGTCCGGCCACCATCAAAAAGGCGCCCAAACCCAGTGTCGAGCCGCCGATGGCAATCCCCCGCACCCAGTGCGCGCCACGCACCACCGCCGTACCCTCGCGCCACCACCAGATCGGCAGCAGGCAGGCACAGGCCAAGGTCATGCGCGCAGCCGTGAGCGGCAGGGGCGGTACCAGGCCGATGAGTACATCGGCAGCAGGCAAACCCATAGACCAGACCAGCATGGAGAGCATGCACAGCAGGTTGGCCACTAGCTGGTTTGGAGGTACTTCGCGGATCGTCATGGACGCGTCGGGCGCCTGCCCTCTCTCAGTTTTCCCGGCGCAAGGCAGGGAACAGAATCACATCGCGGATGCTGGGGCTGTCGGTGAGCAGCATCATCAGGCGGTCAATGCCGATGCCGCAGCCGCCGGTGGGGGGCATGCCGTATTCCAGTGCGCGCACAAAGTCGTGGTCGTAGAACATCGCTTCCACATCGCCGCCGTCCTTGGCCGCCACCTGGGCGTGGAAGCGGGCGGCCTGGTCTTCGGCGTCGTTGAGCTCGCTGAATCCGTTGCCGAACTCACGCCCCGTGATGTAGAGCTCAAAACGCTCGGTCACATCGGGCTGCGTGTCGCTGGCGCGCGCCAGCGGTGAAATTTCGACCGGGTGCTCGCAAATAAAAGTCGGTTGCCACAGTTTGGACTCCACCGCTTCTTCGAAGTACAAAACCTGCAGGCCTGCGAGCGTGCGCTTGGAAAGCTGGTTTTTGCCGTCGGTCAGCCCCAGCTTGCGCAGCTCCAGCCGCAGCCAGTCGGCGTTGCGCACGTTGTCGCCTGCTTCGGTGTATTTCGCAATCGCCTCGATGATCGTCAGGCGTTCAAACGGCTTTTCCAGGTCAACGGCCTGACCGCCGTACGTCAGCTGCAGGCTGCCGGTGGCTTGCAGCGCCGCATCACGCACCAGGTTTTCGGTAAAGGTCATCAAATCGCGGTAGTTCCAATACGCCGCGTAGAACTCCATCATGGTGAATTCGGGGTTGTGCCGCACCGAAATGCCTTCGTTGCGGAAGTTGCGGTTGATCTCGAAGACGCGATCGAAGCCGCCCACGATCAGCCGCTTCAAATACAGCTCGGGCGCGATGCGCAAAAACATCTGCTGGTCGAGCGCGTTGTGGTGCGTGGTGAAGGGCCGCGCATTGGCACCGCCCGGAATCGGGTGCAGCATCGGCGTTTCGACTTCCAGGAAATCGTGCGCGACCATGAAATTGCGCAGGGCGCTGACGGCTTTGCTGCGCGCCACAAAACGGCGGCGGGCGCTTTCGTCGGTCATCAGATCCACGTAGCGTTGGCGGTATTTGACTTCCTGGTCATGCACGCCGTGGAACTTGTCGGGCATGGGCCGCAGGCTTTTGGTCAGCAGGCGCACGCTGTTGGCGTGGATGGAAAGCTCGCCGGTTTTGGTTTTGAAAACCCGGCCTTCTGCGGCCACGATGTCGCCCAGGTCCCAGTGTTTGAAGTCTTCGTACAGCGCCTCGCCGACTTCATCGCCTTTGACATACACCTGGATACGCCCGCCGCTGGGTCCGAACGAAGCGTCCTGCAGCGTGCAAAAACTGGCTTTGCCCATCACACGCTTGAGCATCATGCGCCCGGCGACCTTGACGGTCGCACCCAGCGCAAGCAACTCGGCTGCATCTTTGGCATCAAAGGATTCATACAAGGCTGCAGCCTGGGTGTCGGGCTGAAAGTCATTCGGAAAGGCCACGCCTTCCCCCTGCGCCTGGCGCGCGCGAATGACTTTGAGCTTCTCGCGCCGCTCCTGCATGAGCTGGTTTTCATCAAGGGCGGCGGCTGGGGTGCTGGGTTCTGACATGTGGGGGGTGCTGGGTAGGGAAATGGGAGTTGGTGCTCCAGCGCGTGCCGGGCAAATTGGCATTTTAAGAGCGGGGATGGAGCCGCTATGATTCTTCGACACCCCTGCACTGTGCATCGGGGTGAGAGCCCGCCACATGATTTACCAAATTGTTTATTTGCTGCTCGATGTCGCAGTCGGTCTGGTAGCCGGCATGTGTTTGCTGCGTGCCTATATGCAGTTCCAGCGCATACCGATGTCGGTGCGGGCCGGCAACCCCGCAGGCCCTTTTATTTTTGCGCTCAGCGATTGGATCGTGCTGCCCCTGCGCCGCGTGCTGCCACGCACTCCGGCGGTGGATGTGGCCAGTCTGCTCGCGGCGTTTTTGTTGGAGTTGGCGCAGTTCGGTGTGTTGTGGGTTTTGCAGGGTGCGCAGGGCGATGGCGTGTCGGTGCCGGTGATGGCGTTTTTTGGTGTTGTGCGTTTGCTGATCTCGGGGCTGACCGGCTTGGTCGTGATCTACGCCATGCTGTCGTGGATCCGGATGAATTCAGAAGCAACGGACCTGCTGGACCGCTTGGTCGCGCCGCCGTTGACGCCGATCCGCCGGCAACTGCCTTTGGTGGGCGGGGTTGATTTGTCGCCGCTGGCTTTGTTGGTGCTGCTTCAGATTGCCAATCTGGTCATGCTCAGCGCCCAGGCCTGGGTGCTGGCCTGGGTTTAGCTGCAACGCCGCTTTAGATGACCGCGTCAGCGGGCAGGTTTTGCAGCATGGCCAGTGATTCGGCCACGGTTTTGCGCAGCTCGCGCCGGTCGCAAATCATGTCGACAGCGCCCTTGGACTGCAAGAACTCCGAGCGTTGAAAACCTTCGGGCAACGTGACCCGCACGGTGGACTCAATCACCCGGGGACCGGCAAAACCGATCAGCGCTTTAGGCTCGGCAATCACCACGTCGCCCAGGAATGCAAAGCCCGCTGAAACGCCACCCATGGTCGGGTCCGTCAGCACGCTGATAAAGGGTAAGCCCTTTTTAGCCAACCGGGTCAGGGCCGCATTGGTTTTGGCCATTTGCATGAGCGAGAGCAGACCCTCTTGCATGCGCGCGCCGCCGGTTGCGGTGAAACAGACAAACGGCACTTTTTGCTCGACCGCAGTTTCCACGCCGCGTACAAAGCGCTCGCCCACCACCGAGCCCATGCTGCCCCCCATGAATTCAAACTCAAAGCACGCTGCCACCAAACCGATGCCTTGCACGCTGCCGCCCATGACCACCAGCGCGTCGGTCTCGCCGGTGTTCTCCAGCGCCTCTTTCAGGCGCTCGGTGTATTTGCGGCTGTCTTTGAACTTGAGTGCGTCAACCGGCAGCACTTCCTGGCCGATTTCGTAGCGGCCTTCGCCGTCCAGAAACACATTCAGCCGGGCCCGGGCGCCGATGCGGTGGTGGTGGCTGCAAGTGGGACAAACGTTCTGGTTTTGCTCCAGGTCGGTCTTGTACAAAACGGTTTCGCAACTCGGGCACTTGATCCACAACCCTTCGGGCACGCTGCGGCGCTCGGTCGGGTCGCTGGGTTGGATTTTGGCGGGTAGCAGTTTTTCGATCCAGCTCATGCGGGGCTCCTCAAGGGTGTGACGGGACCTTGCTGTCCAAGGCCTGGCGGATGTCGCCTAAAAAGGTCTGCATGGTCTGGCAGACGCTGGCGCGGGGCTCATTTTCAACCAATTGGATGATGCGGCTGCCAATGACCACGGCGTCAGCCACCGCCCCCAAGGTTTTGGCCGTTTCGGCGTCGCGGATGCCAAAGCCCACGCCCACCGGAATGTCGATGTGTTGGCGGATGCGCGGCAGCATGGCCTCGACTGCCGCCGTGTCGAGCGCACCGGAACCTGTCACGCCTTTGAGCGAGACGTAGTACACGTAGCCGCTGGCGACCCGCGCGACCTGCGCCATACGTTCGTCGGTGCTGGTGGGGGCGAGCAGAAAAATCAGGTCCATTCCGTGGGCGCGCAGGTCGGCCGCAAACGCCACGCACTCTTCCGGCGGGTAATCGACGATCAGCACGCCGTCCACGCCCGCGGCGGCAGCGTCGCGCACAAAGGCGCTGGCACCTGCAGGTGCGCTGTGTTTCTGGTCGTAGCGTTCCACCGGGTTGGCGTAGCCCATGAGCACGATGGGTGTGCGGGTGTCGGTGGCGCGAAATACACGCACCATCTCCAGCACCTGCGACATGCCGATTCCGAAAGCCAGCGCGCGGTCGCCTGAGCGTTGGATCACCGGGCCGTCCGCGCTGGGGTCCGAGAAGGGGACGCCGAGCTCAATCACATCGGCTCCTCCGCGCACCATGGCGTGCATCAGATCGGGCGTGATGTCGGCAAACGGAAAGCCCGCCGTGATGTAGGGAATCAGCGCGGTGCGCCCCTGGGCCTTGAGCGCCGCCAGCGTGGTTTGGATGCGGTGCGGCTGGTTCATGCAATAGCCCGCTCGCCGTGGAATGTCACGATGGCTTCTTTGGGCGCGGTACCGCCCTTGACCGATTGCCCTTGGCAGCTCGGGCGGCAGAAGAAGTCGCCGTTGCTCAAATCGGCCACCGTGCCAATGTCTTTGTCGCCCCGGCCCGAGAGGTTGACCAATATGGACTGGTCCGGGCGCATGGTTTTGGCCAGTTTCATGGCGTAGGACAGCGCGTGGCTGGACTCCAGCGCGGGGATGATGCCCTCGGTGCGGCAGAGGTGGTGGAACGCAGACAAGGCCTCATCGTCGGTGATGCCGACGTACTCGGCGCGGCCGATGTCGTTCAAAAACGCGTGTTCGGGGCCGACGCCGGGGTAGTCCAGTCCGGCGCTGATGCTGTGGGTTTCGGTGACTTGGCCGTTGTCATCCTGCAAAACATAGGTGCGGTTGCCGTGCAAAACGCCCGGGCTGCCACGCTGGATGGAAGCCGAGTGCTTGCCGCTCTCCAGGCCCGCACCTGCCGCTTCGACGCCGATCAGGCGGGTGTTGGCATAAGGGATGTAGGGGTAAAAAATACCCATGGCGTTGCTGCCACCGCCCACGCAGGCGACTACCGCGTCGGGCTGTTCATGCGCGGCTTTCATCTGCGCCAGCATGGCTGGCATTTGTTCAATGCATTCCTGGCCGATCACGCTTTGGAAGTCCCGCACCATCATGGGGTAGGGGTGGGGTCCGGCCACGGTGCCGATGATGTAGAAGGTGTTGTCCACATTGGCGACCCAGTCGCGCATGGCTTCGTTCAACGCGTCTTTGAGGGTCTTGCTGCCGCTTTCAACCGGAACGACGGTGGCGCCCAGCAGCTTCATGCGGTAGACGTTGGGGCTTTGGCGTTTGACGTCTTCGCTGCCCATGTAGACCACGCATTCCAGGCCGTAGCGCGCGCAAATGGTGGCTGTGGCTACGCCGTGTTGGCCGGCGCCAGTCTCGGCAATGATGCGCGGCTTGCCCATGCGCTTAGCCAGCATGGCTTGGCCGATGGTGTTGTTGATCTTGTGTGCGCCGGTGTGGTTAAGGTCCTCGCGTTTGAGGTAAATCTGCGCGCCGCCGATTTCGCGGCTGATGCGGGCGGCGTGGTAGACCGGCGAGGGGCGGCCTACAAAGTGGGCGAGCTCGGATTTGAATTCCGCGATGAATGCGGGGTCGTGCTGGTATGTGGCGTAGGCCGCTTTGAGTTCGTTGATGGCGTGGGTCAGCGTCTCGGAGACAAAGCTGCCGCCGTAGGTGCCGAAGTGGCCCCGCGCATCGGGTTGGTCATAGGTGGACATGGGTCAGTGCTTTCCTGCAAGGTGGTGGTCGGCGGCGCGAACCGCAGCGACGAATTGGTGGATTTTTGCGGGGTCTTTGATGCCCTTGAGGGTCCCGCCCCCCAGCGCATCGGCTTCGACCCCGGAGCTGACGTCAATCGCCAGCGTGCGGCAGCGAGGGCGCAGCAGCGCGATGCCGTTGCCCACATTTGCAGAGTCGAGTCCACCACTCAAGACGAGGTGAGCGTCGACGTTTGGAGGAAGCAGTGACCAATTGAAAACCTTACCGCCCCCGCCGTAACCCGCCACATGCGCGTCCAGCAAAAGGGCCTGAGCCTCGGAGTAATGTTGGGCGTATTCTAGGAGGTCCAAGCCCTCGCCCGCCGTACTGTCATCAATCCGGGCCGCCCGGATAAAAGGCCGACCCGATTGGCGCGCCACCGCCATGCAGTGGGCGGCTGTCTCATCACCATGGAATTGGGCCCAGGCCCCCGGCACCAGGGCCAGCGCCGCCACGGCATCTTCGGTGGAATGGTTCACGAACAGCAGCACCGGCGTCACAAATGGGGGGAGCAAGCGCGCCAAATCGGCGGCCCTGGCGGGCGTGACGGCACGCGGGCTGGCGGCGTACAAGACGAAACCAATTGCATCGACCCCCGCTGCGACCGCTGCGTGCACGTCGGCTTCGCGGGTGAGGCCGCAGATTTTGATGCGGGTGCGTTGTGGCGCGGGGGTGGACATCAGGGCAGCCAGTCAAAGGTGGGGGTTTGTACGGGAAGCGACCAGCCTGCATCGTAGCGGGGCCCCAGAAAGTACAAGCCATCCGGCGAGAAGGTGGGTGCGGCGGCACGCCGGTCGCGCGCCGCGAGAACCTCGGCCATCCAGGTGGCTGGCTTTTTCCCCTGGCCGATCTGGACCAGGCACGCCATGATGTTGCGGATCATGTGGTGCAGAAAAGCGTTGGCCTCAAAGTCAAAGCGCCAGTACGCGCCGCGTCGGTGGATATCCAGGGCCAGCATGGTTTTCACGGGCGATAAAGCCTGGCATTGCGAGGCCCGGAAGGAGCTGAAATCCTGCTCTCCCAGCAGATAGTTCGCGGCCTGTGCCATGGGGCTCTGTTCCATCTCCCCGAAGGCCCAACCTACGCGGCCGGCTTCGACGCTGGGCCGAATTTCGGATTGCAGCAACACATAGCTGTAGCGGCGGGACTGAGCGCTGGCGCGGCAATGAAATGCCGGATCGACTTCGCGGGCCCATTGCACGGCAATGTCGCGAGGCAGGTAAGAATTGGTTCCCCGAACCCAGGCATGGGACGAGCGCTGCAGCGGTGTATCAAAGTGCGCCACCTGCATCAGCGCATGGACACCGGAATCGGTGCGACCGGCGCAGAGGGTGGAGACGGGGTTGTCGCAGAACTGTCGGAGCGCAGACTCCAACTTGTCCTGCACGGTCAGACCCGACAGCTGGCTTTGCCAGCCCTGATACGCGCCGCCGTTGTAGCTCAGACCCAGTGCAATACGCGGCATGCGGAATCAGCCCGGCACCGGCATGCGGTGGGTGTTGTGCCCATCAGGCTATTTGAGCGAGCAGTTGCTTGGCTTGTTCCAACTGACCGCCTTGGGCGCGCTCGATCACTTCGTTCAACAGGATCCGTGCACCAGCGCTATCGTTGACCGCCATAAATTCCCTCGCCAGTTCAATTTTCTGGTCCAACAAGCGGGATCCCTCGTCGCCAGCGGGGGTGCTCCACGGTTGCGCCGTGTCCAAAAGCGCCTTGCCGTCCGGCGTCAATGCCAGGTTTTGTGAGCTGAATTCAAAGCCCAGCGGCTGAATCTGGGTACTGGGGCGGAAGTCATGCGACGCACTTGCCGCCGGCTTATCGGAGGGCTTGGACAGGTTCAAATCCAAGCCCGCCGGGAATTCCATGGTGAGGGGTCTGACGCCTGCGGAGGGCGCTGCACCCGTATCCAAACTGCCGGGGCTCGCGTGGTTGTGGTACAGCGGATTGTTGCCATCCAACAGGGCTCCTAACTCGCACACTTTGAGCCACTGCGGCCCCTGAGAGTCCAGATAGGTCGACATGGTCTGCGCAATGTCCGCAAAACCCTCTGCGTCGCCGCGGAGCACAAAAATATCCAGAAGCTTTTGGTGCAACTCGACCTTGTTGGGTGTCACGCCCAAGGCTTCACGCAGAATTTCCTCGGCTTGCGCATCACGCCCATAGGCCAGGTAGACATCCGCCTCCGCTACCGCATCCAAGCTGTCGCTGGGTTTGAGCTGGCTGTCCGAGAAGAGCACGCTGGGTGGCGATAGAGGCGCGGGTGGTTCTTGCGGATCGACCGTGGACTGCTCAAAACCTGCAGCCAACGACGGTTCGCGCGATCCCAGGTGGGGTTGGACCTCCTCAGCCGTGTGGCCATTCGCCGGGTCAGAGGGTGGGGCGTCATCGCCATTGCTGGCGGAGCTGGAGCGCATGCGGACGACCAGCCATGCACCGAGCAACAGCACCAGCGCTGCGGCGCCCGCCAAGGTCGTGCTGTCCAGGGCTCGCAAGGTTTGCAAAATCGGTTCCCACGGCGCATCGGCGGCTGGCGCAGGTACCGGGGCTGCAACTGCAGGAGCCGGTGTTGCGGCCGCTGGCTCTTCCTTCGCCGGTGCTGCAGGGGCGACCGATCCCGCTGCTTCAGACGTCTTGGCTGCCGCCTCTTTCAAGGCCTCAATGTTTTTGGCCAGCTCGGCTTTGCGTTCGCTGTCTTCTTTGGCCTGCATCTCAGCGGCCAATTTCTCCGCTTCGGCCTTGTCTTTTTCTTTTGCTGCACCCAGCTTCAGTTCATCCTGGCCACCAGACGCTTTGCCGGACTCGGGTGCGGGACCCACTTTCTTACTGGTGCTGCGGCCTTCGCCACCCGTGCTTGACGGCGCGTCCGCGTGGCCCGCAGGGGCGGCTCCAAGCTTTTTTCGCCATGCCGCGTATGCCGCTGCTTGGCGTGCCACTTCCCGCGCAGCCGCCGAGGCTGACACAGCTTCGGGCTCTGGCAGAGGCTCCAGTGTCAGTTTGGCCCCCGCCTTCAAGCGGTTGATGTTCTGACCCACAAAGGCGTCCGGGTTCGCCCGTAACAGGGCGAGCATCAATTGCTCAGTGGTCAGGTTGTCGGTCCGCAGCCGTGCAGCGATTTGCCCCGCGGTTTCACCTTTTTGGACCCATGCACTGCGTCGCGTAGGGGCTGCAGTGCTGCTTGGTGGCGAGGATTCCGGCGCAGCCTTGACTTCGGTGGCCGTACCCGTTGCTTCGGCCCCGGTTGAAGTCGCAACCGGTGGGATGTTTTCAGGGACGAGTACCACCGCCGGTGCCGCACCGACGATGGAACTGGTTTCGGTTTTGGTTTTTTCGGGCGCCGCCGGGGGGGGGTCTATGAACAGCGTGAACGCTCGCACCATTTTTCCGGTGCTCCATCGAACATCGAGCAAAACCTGCAGCACCGGCTCGTTCACAGGCTGCTCTCCGGTGAGCCGGACGGCGATGTTGCCGCCGCTTTGGCGGCTCAGCGATACTTTGAGGCCCTTCAGCAAGGGGCTGAAATCCAGATTTCCTACCGCATACGCCTGCAAAGGGGCAATCTCTACGGTCAGGGACTCGGCCTCCGCGTCGGTGACGGCGCTGATGTCAATCTCCGCCTTCAATCCCTGCCCAAGGTTGGACTGCACCGTCGCCTTACCGACCGAAATGGCCCACGCACCTCCCGCCATGCAATAGCTCAAGGCGACCAACAGGCTGCTCGTCAGCGCGCGAGACAAGAATTTCCTATTCATCATGGGGCAGGTCTTTCAATCGGTACCGGGATCGGCCACTGTCTGTGAAGCGACCGCGAGCGCACCATTATCGCTTCAACAACTATTATTTATCCAACAGTATGCGCAGCATGCGGCGCAAAGGTTCTGCCGCACCCCAAAGCAGTTGGTCACCGATGGTGAATGCGCCCAGGTATTCCGGCCCCATTACCAACTTGCGCAAGCGCCCGACGGGAATGTTCATCGTTCCGGTCACCGCCACCGGCGTCAAGGCCTTCACGCTCGCTTCCCGTGTGTTCGGTACCACCGATACCCATTGGTTATCCGAGGCAATCATGGCTTCGATATCCGCCAAAGGGACATTTTTTTTGAGTTTGAAGGTCAGGGACTGGCTATGGCAGCGCATCGCGCCGACGCGGATACACGTGCTGTCGATCGGGATCATGGCACTGCCGAAATCCGGGCCCAGACCGAGAATTTTGTTGCCCTCGGCCATGCCCTTCCATTCCTCCTTGGAGGTGCCATCGCCCAAATCCTTGTCGATCCAAGGAATCAGTGAGCCGCCCAGAGGCACGCCAAAGTTGGCCGTTTCCTGGGCTGACAGGCCGCGTTGCTTGGCAATCACCTTGCGATCAATTTCCAGAATGGCCGATTGGGGGTCGTCTAAAAGTGCCCGGACTTCGCCGTTGAGGGTGCCATATTGGGTCAACAATTCGCGCATATGCTGCGCGCCTCCGCCCGAAGCCGCCTGGTAGGTCTGCGTGCACATCCATTCAACCAGCCCCGCCTTGAACAGCGCGCCTACCCCCATCAGCATGCAGCTCACGGTGCAGTTGCCACCGACCCAGTTCTTGCCGCCGGCGGCCATGGCTTTGTGGATCACGGGCAGGTTGACCGGATCCAGGATGATGACCGCGTCCTTGGCCATGCGTAACGTGGAGGCGGCGTCAATCCAGTGGCCGTTCCAGCCAGCGGCGCGCAGCTTGGGGAACACTTCGGTGGTGTAGTCGCCGCCTTGCGTGCTGATGATGATCTCGCAGCGTTTGAGTGCGTCCATGTTGAACGCGTCCTGCAGCGTGGTTTCGTTCTTGGCCTGGGCCGGGGCCTTGCCGCCGGCGTTGGAGGTGGAGAAAAACACGGGCTCAATCAGCGCGAAGTCGTTCTCGGTTTGCATGCGGTCCATCAAAACTGAACCCACCATGCCGCGCCAGCCAACCAACCCTACTAATGTGCTCATTTCAACGCCCTTTCAGTTGTAAAACAGTGTCAGACCAGACTGTTTGCCCGGCTCGTCTGGCCGGGAGGGCACACGACGAACCGAGCTGTTCAGCCCTTCTTGGTCGTGGTTTTGGAAGTGAACGCCCGCGCGTGCGCTGTCGCCATTGCATCGGCAAGAGGTTTTTGGGGGAGCGGGAGGGCGTACAACACGGCGGCGATTGTAACGGGGCGTCAGCCGCGCCGCCACAGTTCACTGCCGGGTGGATGGGCCTACGCAACCCACGCTTAGCTGGTTCTTGGCGCGTAGGTAGAGGGCCCACCCAGCAGATAGTCCACGAGCGAACGATTCAACCCATTGCCCTGTATGAGCATGGCGGTAGCACCATCGTGTTGAATTTGCGCCGCTGCGAGCTTGGCGGTCTCGGCTGCGAAGTCGGTGTTCATGATGGCGCCGTAGCCCGCCGAGTAACTGGTGATGGCGTTGGTTGCAACCGTGGCCTGGGACTCCATCACATTGTCCATTGCACCAATATAGGTTTGGTACACATTGACGGCTTTGATTGCGGTGTCAATCGCGTCTACAGCGGTGGCAGCAGTGGTGGTGCTGGTGGTACTCAGACTATCCACGGATAGCGCAGAGGTGGTCATTTTTGAAAAAGTCAGCGTCGTCGTGTTGCCGGAATTGACGCCGGTTTGCACGTTCATGGTCGCGGCAGTCGACATCAAGGACGTACCGTTCCACGTCGTGTTGGTAGCAATGGTGTCAAACGCCGTGACGTACGCATTAATGGCATTTTGGTATGCAGTGCGCTCGGAGGTCGTCAGGGTGCTGCTCTCGCCAGCAACCGCTGCGACCCGCATGTAGCCCAATAGGTCCACCATCTGGGTCAGCGACGAATCTACCAAGCTGGTTACGGCCTTACCTTCTGCGACATTGGTCAGAATCTGGTTGTACGAGGTGAGCTGTGTCTTGAGGTCGTTGGCAACAGCCATCAGCCCCGGGTTGTCGGATGCCCGGTTGATTTGGTAGCCCGTGCTGATCCGCTCCGAGGCCTGACTGATCGCCTGCTGCGATTTGCTAAGCCCCGCCAACGTGCGCAGGCTGTCGATATTCGTGATAGTGGCCATAGGTACTCCTGGAGTAAGGCAAAAAGGCGGCTTTTTGCCGTGGCGCAACCTTATCGCATCCCCCTTAAAACTTGAATGAAATTTGCGCGCTTTGCGCCGTTTTCAGGATTTGCACTCTTTACACTCTTTGCGCTCTTTGCACAAAAAAGCGCTCAAGTTTTCGGGCATGCTGCAACTCTGTCTTTTTTCTGTGGGATCACCCTATGTCCAGACTGGCGCGCCACTTTGAAATGTTCGAAAACGTCGAACGTGAATCCGACCTGCTGTCGGGCAGCAAGCTGAAGATGATCCAAACATTGTTTGAGGGGTTGTGCGCGTCGCTGTCGGCTGCACAGGGGCATGACGCCAACCACGCCTTGGAGCGCAAAGTGCATGCGCTTTTGAGGGCGCAGCGCATTTTGAAGGGGCTTCAGTCCACCATCAAGCCTGATGCGGATGCGTCGCTGGCTGCGAAGCTGGGGCCGCTGTATGGCTATATGGCAGAGCGGCTGTGGCGTGCCAATATCCGCAACGATTCGGATGCGCTCAATGAGGTGCTATCGCTCACCCGCACGCTGGCCGACGGGTGGCAGGCCGTGACCCGCCCGGCCACCATGCGATTTGATCGTTTGGGTCAGCAGGCATCCACCAACCCGGGCCAGTCTTTTTCCTTTTTGGCCTGAAGCCCGATCTGCAAGAAGGCGCCGCCGCTTAGGAAACGCGGATGATGCGCCAACCCTGATCCATTTTGCGGAACATAAAGTTGCGCTCCAGGTTGCGGGTCTTTTTCAGGTAATAGGCCAAGGAGCGCAAGCTCTGCGCTTTCTTGAAGTTGGCAAAAGTATCCAAGGCTGCGAAAAAGCAGAAAAAGTTGGGTTATGGGCGGATATGCCCAAAAGGAAATTCTTGCAATGCCTGCCGAGCGGGCTGAAGCCGACTCTGCCGCAGGTTGTGGTGCGCGCGGTCAGCCGCGCCAGCTATCCACCCATGCCAAGGTGTCATCCAAGGCCAGCCGGGCGCGCTCGAGCATGGTGTCGATTTCTGCCTCGGTGATGATCAGGGGCGGCGAGAAGGCGATCACGTCGCCCATGAGCACGCGCAGGATCAGGCCATGGTGCTGGGCCCGCTTGACAAGATAAGCACCGACGCCGCGTTTGGGGTCGAAGGGCGTGCGGGTGGCGGGGTCAGCGGCCAATTCAATGGCGCCGATCAGACCCAGGCCGCGGGCATCGCCGACCAGCGGATGGCCTTTGAATGCCTGAATGCCTTGTTGTAGGCGCGGGCTGACCTTCTGCACGTGCGCAACGATCTGGTCGCTTTCATAAATGCGCAGTGTTTCGAGCGCAATAGCGCAGGCCAGCGGATGGCCGCTGTAGGTATAGCCGTGGCCGAATACGCCGATCTCGGCGCTGGCGTCGGCAATGGTCTGGTAGATCTCGTTGGAGACGTACAGCGCCGACATGGGCACGTACGCCGATGTCAGCATCTTCGCCACGGTCAGCATGTCGGGTTTGAGGTCGTACACACCGGTACCGAAGTTCTGGCCCAAGCGCCCGAAGGCCGTTATGACCTCATCCACCAGAAACAGGATGTCGTACTTCTTCAATATCGCCTGGACCTTGGCAAAGTATCCCGGTGGCGGGATGATCACGCCGCCGGCGCCTTGCACCGGCTCGGCGATAAAGGCTGCCACGGTGTCCGGGCCTTCGCGCAGGATGGTGTCTTCCAGCTCCTGCGCCAGGCGGTCCACAAACTGCGCCTCGGTTTCGCCGGGCTGGCTGAAACCATAGAAATGCGGGCAACTGACGCGCACGATGCCCGGCAGTGGCAGATCAAAGTTCTGATGCATGGTGCCCAGGCCGGACATGGACGCCGCCGCCGCCGTCACACCGTGGTAACCCTTGTTACGCGCGATGATTTTTTTCTTGAGTGGCCGGCCCCGCGCGTTGTTGTAGTAACGCACCAGCTTGAACGCGGTGTCGTTGGACTCGGAGCCTGAGTTGGCAAACAGCACCCGTGCATTCGGGATCGGTGACCAGCGCACCATGGTTTCCACTAACTCGGTCACCGGGCCCGGTACCTTGCCCGAAAACGCGTGGTAGTAGGGCAGGGTGGTCATCTGCTTGAAGGCCGCATCTGCCAGTCGCTTCTCCGAAAAGCCCAGTGACGCACACCACAACCCGGCCATACCTTCGATATAGGCCTTGCCGTGTTCATCGAAAACCTGAACGCCCTCGCCCCGCACAATCACAAGCGGGCCGTCTTTCTCCAGCTGGCGCAGCTGGGTGTACGGATGCAGGTGGTGCCGTACGTCGTTTTGGCCGGCCAATGAAATGTCTGCTGGGGCGTTGGTCATATCGTTGCCTTGTTATTTGGAATCAGCTGGCTTGAGCGAGGGCCTTGACCACCGCGTCGCCCATCTCGCGCGTGCCGACCTTGGTCGTGCCGGCGCTGTAGATATCGGGCGTGCGAAGACCCTGGCTGAGCACCGCGTCGACGGCTTTTTCGATAAGGACAGCAGCTTCAGGCTGGTTCAGGCTGAAGCGCAGCATCATGGCCGCGCTCAGGATCGTGGCCAGCGGGTTGGCCACGCCTTTGCCGGCGATGTCGGGTGCGCTGCCGTGGCTGGGCTCGTACAGGCCCTGGTTCTTGGCGTTCAGGCTGGCCGACGGCAGCATGCCGATGCTGCCGGTCAGCATGGCGGCGGCGTCACTCAGGATGTCGCCAAACATGTTGCCGGTCACCACCACGTCAAACTTCTTGGGGGCACGCACCAGCTGCATGGCGGCGTTGTCCACATACATGTGGTCTAACGCCACATCGGGGTACTGTTTGCCGACTTCGCTGACCACGTCTTTCCAGAGCTGGAAGGTTTCCAGAACGTTGGCTTTGTCCACGCTGGTGACGCGCTTGTTGCGCTTTTGCGCGGCCTGAAAAGCCACGTGCGCGATCCGCTCGATCTCGGGGCGCGAATAGCGCATGGTGTCAAAGGCTTCTTCGCTGCCGGGAAAATGCCCGTCGGTGGCGATGCGCCGGCCACGCGGTTGGCCGAAGTAGATGTCGCCGGTCAGTTCGCGGATGATCAAAATATCCAATCCCGATACCAGCTCGGGCTTGAGGCTGGACGCATCGGTGAGCTGCTGGTAGCAAATGGCAGGGCGGAAGTTGGCGAACAAGCCCATGTTTTTGCGCAGGCCCAAAATGGCTTGCTCAGGACGCAGCGGACGGTCCAGGGTGTCGTATTTCCAGTCGCCCACCGCGCCAAACAGCACGGCGTCGGAGTCCATGGCCAGTTGGAGCGTGGCCGGTGGCAACGGGTGGCCGTGGGCCTCGAAAGCGGCGCCGCCCACCGGCGCGGTTTCCAGTGTCAGGTCCAGGTCCAGAACCTTCAGAACTTTGATGGCCTCGGCCACGATTTCGGTGCCGATGCCGTCGCCGGGAAGTACTGCGATTTTCATAAAAAATGGTGGGCATGTGCCATAGTCAAAGGGTGTGTGCAAGCCATGGCTTGGTGGCCAGACGCGCGGACTCGAAGTTGCGGATCGCGTCGGCGTGGCGCAGGGTCAGCCCGATGTCGTCCAAGCCGTTGAGCAAGCAGAATTTGCGGAAAGCCTGAACCTCAAAGGCAATCTCTTCGCCCTGCGGCCGCACGATGCGCTGGCGCTCCAGGTCCACGGTCAGGCTGTAGCCGGGGAAGGCCAGTGCCTCATTGAACAAAGCGTCGACTGTTGCCTCGGGCAGTACGATGGGCAGCAATCCGTTTTTGAAGCTGTTATTGAAAAAGATATCCGCAAAGCTGGGCGCCAGAATCGCGCGAAAGCCGAACTGGTCCAACGCCCAGGGCGCATGTTCGCGCGACGAGCCGCAGCCGAAGTTTTTGCGCGCCAGCAGGATGCTGGCCCCGGCATAGCGCGGTTGGTTGAGAACAAAGTCGGGGTTGGGCTTGCGGGTGGCGGGGTCCTGGCCGGGTTCGCCATGGTCCAGGTAGCGCCACTCGTCAAACAGATTGGGGCCGAAGCCGGTCTTGCGAATCGACTTCAAAAACTGCTTGGGGATGATGGCGTCGGTGTCCACGTTTTCGCGGTCCATCGGCGCGACCAGGCCTTGGTGTACGGTGAATTTTTGCATCGCGGAAATCCCGTTTACGCGAACTTGCGTATGTCGACAAAATGCCCGTGGATGGCTGCAGCAGCGGCCATGGCCGGGCTGACCAAATGGGTGCGTCCACCGTTGCCCTGGCGGCCTTCGAAGTTGCGGTTGCTGGTGGAAGCGCAGCGCTCGCCGGGCTCCAGGCGATCGGCGTTCATCGCAAGGCACATCGAGCAACCGGGCTCGCGCCATTCGAAACCGGCGGCCTTGAAGATCTCATGCAGGCCTTCGCGTTCGGCCTGCTCTTTGACCAGCCCCGAACCTGGGACCACCATGGCCAGCTTGATGTTCTTCGCGACTTTTCGCCCCAATTTTTTGACCACCGCAGCGGCTTCGCGCATGTCTTCGATGCGGCTATTGGTACAGGAGCCGATAAACACCTTGTCCACAAACAAATCGTTCAGCGCTTTGCCCGGTTGCAGGCCCATGTAGGTCAGGGCGCGCTCGATCGCGCCGCGCTTATTGGCGTCTTTTTCTTTGTCGGGGTCCGGCACGATGCCGTTGATGTCAAGCACCATCTCAGGCGATGTGCCCCAGGTCACCTGCGGCAGGATGTCTTCGGCGCGCAAGTCCACCACGGCGTCAAAGTTGGCATCCGCGTCCGAGTGCAAGGTCTTCCAATAGGCGACCGCCTGGTCCCATTCCACGCCCGTGGGGGAAAGCGGGCGGCCGCGGACATAGTCGATGGTCTTTTCGTCCACTGCAACCAGGCCTGCGCGCGCGCCGCCTTCAATGGCCATGTTGCACAGCGTCATGCGGCCTTCCATGCTCAAGCCGCGGATGGCCGAACCGGCAAACTCAATCGTGTAACCCGTGCCGCCGGCGGTGCCGATTTTGCCGATGATGGCCAGCACCACGTCTTTGCCGGTGACGCCTTTGGCCAAGACGCCCTCGACTTTAATCAGCATGTTTTTGGCTTTTTTGGCCAGCAGGGTTTGGGTGGCCATGACGTGCTCGACCTCGGACGTGCCGATGCCGTGGGCCAGCGCGCCAAACGCGCCATGCGTGGAGGTGTGGCTGTCGCCGCAGACCACGGTCATGCCGGGCAGCGTGGCACCGGTCTCCGGTCCGATCACGTGCACGATGCCTTGGCGCTTGCTCAGGAAGGGAAAGAATGCCGCCGCCCCGAATTCCGCCATGTTGCGGTCCAGGGTGGTGATCTGCTCTTTGCTGATCGGGTCGGTGATGCCGTCGTAGCCCAATTCCCAGCCCGTGGTGGGGGTGTTGTGGTCGGCGGTGGCCACGATGGAGCTGACGCGCCAGACCTTGCGACCCGCCTGACGTATGCCCTCAAACGCTTGCGGGCTGGTGACTTCGTGCACCAGATGGCGGTCGATGTAGAGGATGGCGGTGCCGTCTTCTTCGGTGTGGACGACGTGCTCGTCCCAAATTTTGTCGTAAAGCGTGCGTCCCATCAGATTCCTTTAGGCAGGGACGGCGATTTTAAGCGGGGCCGGTTAGAAACCGGCCCCGCAGCTGCGGGAGCCTTTGCGCGCGCGCTTTCAGCGCTTGGCGATAGCCATCACGTCGCGCCGCGGCGACCCGGTGAATAACTGGCGCGGGCGTCCAATTTTGTATTCCGGATCACTGATCATTTCGTTCAGCTGCGCGATCCAGCCCACGGTACGGGCCAGGGCAAAAATACCGGTGAAAAGTTTGACCGGAATGCCGATGGCGCGTTGCACGATGCCGGAGTAGAAGTCGACATTGGGATAGAGCTTGCGCGACACGAAATAGTCGTCTTCCAGCGCGATTTTTTCCAGCGCTTTGGCCAGCTTGAACAGCGGGTCGTCTTGCAGGCCCAGCGCCTCGAGGACTTCGTTGCAGGTTTCCTGCATCAGGGTGGCGCGCGGGTCGTAGTTCTTGTAGACGCGGTGACCAAAACCCATCAACTTCACGTTGGAGTTTTTGTCCTTGACCTGGTTCATGAACTCGCCGACCTTGCTGATGCCGCCGGATGCCTGGATTTCTTCCAGCATTTGCAAGCAGGCTTCGTTGGCCCCGCCGTGCGCGGGTCCCCACAAACAGGCTACGCCTGCGGCAATGGCGGCAAAAGGGTTGGTGCCGGAGGAGCCGCACAGCCGCACAGTGGAGGTCGAGGCGTTCTGCTCGTGGTCGGCGTGCAGGGTGAAGATGCGGTCAATGGCGCGCTCAATCACCGGGTTCACGACATAAGGCTCGCAGGGTGTGGCAAACATCATGTGCAGGAAGTTGCCGGCGTAGCTCAGGTCGTTTTTGGGGTACATGAAGGGCTGGCCGATGCTGTACTTGTAAGCCATCGCAACCAGTGTCGGCATCTTGGCTATCAGACGGATGGCCGCCACTTCACGGTGTTCCGCGTTGTTGATGTCGGTGCTGTCATGGTAGAAGGCCGAGAGCGCGCCCACCAAGCCGGTCATGATGGCCATGGGATGCGCGTCACGGCGGAAGCCACGCAGGAAAAACTGCATCTGCTCGTTCACCATGGTGTGGTACTTGACGTTTTTGACAAATGCCGCCTTGTCGGCCACGCCAGGCAGGTTGCCGTACAGCAGCAGGTGGCAGGTTTCCATGAAGTCGCACTGGGTCGCAAGCTGTTCAATGGGGTAGCCGCGGTACAGCAGTTCGCCCTTGTCTCCGTCGATGAAAGTGATTGCGGATTGGCAGGCGGCTGTGGACAAGAAGCCGGGGTCATAGGTGAACATGCCCGTTTGCCCGTAGAGCTTACGGATGTCGATGACCTCAGGGCCGATGTTGCCGCTGTACACGGGCAGCTCAATTGCCGGGCGGCCATTGCTGAAGGACAGCGTGGCTTTGTTGTCAGACAACTTCATTTCTCACCTTTCAATGGGTTTTCTCAACATACCAAGCACCCGCTGCACATCGTCGCGCACCAGTGCCACATCCACTTGGGCCAAAGTCTTGCGGCCCAGATTCAAATCCAGCAAATCGTTATCGCCCAAATCCATCAGCAGGCCCAAGGCTTGGGCATCCGCGTCGGTCAGGCTGCCCGCAAAGCGCTCAAAAAAGCGCTCGACGAACAAATCATTTTCCAAGAGGCCCCGCCGGCAACGCCATTGCAGCTTGCTCAGTGCGCGACCGTCAATCAACGTTTCAGGCACGGCCGTCTCAATGCCTATCAAACTGCGCGCAAGACCATCATTTCTTTGATCTTGCCAATCGCTTTGGTCGGGTTCAGGCCTTTGGGGCAGACGTCGACGCAGTTCATGATGGTATGGCAGCGGAACAGGCGGTAGGGGTCTTCCAGGTTGTCCAGCCGTTCGGCAGTCGCCTGGTCGCGGCTGTCCGCGATGAAACGATAGGCTTGCAACAGACCGGCCGGGCCGACGAATTTATCGGGGTTCCACCAGAAGCTGGGGCAGCTGGTGGAGCAGCTGGCGCACAAAATGCACTCGTACAGGCCGTTGAGTTCTTCGCGTTCCTCGGGGCTTTGCAGGCGTTCTTTTTCAGGCGGGCGGGTGTCGTTGATCAGATAGGGCTTGATCGAGTTGTACTGCTTGAAGAACTGCGTCATGTCCACAATCAGGTCGCGTACCACCGGCAGACCCGGCAGGGGCTTCAAGACAATCGTGCCCGGCAGGTTGCGCATATTGGTCAGGCAGGCCAGACCGTTCTTGCCGTTGATGTTCATGGCATCGGACCCGCACACGCCTTCGCGGCAGGAGCGGCGGAAAGAAATGCTGGGATCCACCGCCTTGAGCTTCATCAGGGCATCCAGCAGCATGCGCTCGGAGCCGTCGAGCTCGACCGTGATGGTCTGCATGTAAGGCTTGGCGTCCTTGTCCGGGTCGTAGCGGTAGATGGAAAAAGTGCGTTGGGTCATGGGTACATCCGGCTCGGGAAAATAGGGCTCAGAACGTGCGGGTCTTGAGCGGAACGCTCTCTACGGTCAAGGGCTTCATCTGCACCGGTTTGTAGCTCAGGCTGTTGTCAGCGCTGTGCCACAGGGTGTGTTTATGCCAGTCGGTGTCGTTGCGTCCGTTGCGGTGCTCGGGTGTGTCGCCGTAATCGTCTACGCTGTGCGCACCACGGCTTTCGTGGCGTGCCGCAGCAGAGACCATCGTGGCCTGGGCCGCTTCGATCAGGTTCTCGACTTCCAGCGCTTCAATCCGCGCTGTGTTGAAAATCTTGGATTTGTCCTTGAGCGCGATGCGGTTCACCCGCTCGCGCAAGGCCGCGACCTGCACCACGCCTTCATCCATCATGGCCTGGGTGCGGAACACCCCGGCATGCTGCTGCATGGTGCTGCGGATGTCATTGGCCACATCCTGC
>RFRO01000040.1 GCA_009924455.1 Betaproteobacteria bacterium | reverse complement strand
TCTAGCGCTCGACGAGCCATCAACAGGCGATAGAAATGGGGCAACAACCTGGGCTTTCAAGTGGCGCAGGCGGCAAAAAGCCGCCTGGATGGCGGCTTTTCAGCAAATAGCTTGGCGTATTCCACACCACCCGACCCCCCGAAGGGCAGTCAGGCAGCGGGCGCTTACATCTGGTCGATCATGACCTGACCAAAACCGGAGCAACTCACCTGGGTGGCTCCCTCCATCAACCGGGCGAAGTCATAGGTTACTTTTTTGCTCAGAATGGCCTTTTTCATGGCGGCAATGATCAGATCGGCGGCCTCTACCCAGCCCATGTGGCGCAACATCATCTCAGCCGACAGAATTTCCGAGCCGGGATTCACGTAATCTTTGCCCGCATATTTGGGCGCGGTTCCGTGCGTGGCCTCAAACATCGCCACGGTATCGCTCAGGTTGGCGCCGGGGGCAATCCCGATGCCGCCGACCTGCGCGGCCAGCGCGTCCGACACATAGTCGCCGTTCAAGTTGAGCGTGGCAATCACGCTGTACTCGGCAGGACGCAGCAGAATTTGTTGCAAAAACGCGTCGGCAATGCTGTCCTTGACCGTGATTTCGCGACCGGTCTTCGGGTTTTTGAACTTGCACCAAGGTCCGCCGTCAATCATCTGCGCGCCAAATTCCCGTTGCGCCAGCGCGTAAGCCCAGTCACGGAATCCACCTTCGGTGAATTTCATGATGTTGCCCTTGTGCACGATGGTCAAGCTGGGCTTGTTGTTGTCAATGGTGTACTGCAAAGCCTTGCGAACCAGGCGCTCAGTACCTTCACGCGATACCGGCTTGACGCCGATGCCCGATGTAGTGGGGAAGCGGATCTTGGTGACGCCCATCTCATCCTGCAAAAACTTGATCAGCTTTTGCGCCTTGGGCGACTCGGCTTCAAACTCGATACCGGCATAAATGTCCTCGGAATTTTCGCGGAATATCACCATGTCCGTCTTGTGCGGCTCTTTCACCGGGCTGGGAACACCGCTGAAATACTGCACCGGCCGCAAGCACACATACAAGTCCAGCTCCTGGCGCAAAGCCACGTTCAGGGACCGGATGCCACCACCCACGGGGGTAGTCAGCGGGCCTTTGATAGAGACCACGTAATCGCGGATCGCGTGCAGGGTTTCTTCGGGAAGCCACACGTCGGGGCCATACACGTGGGTCGATTTCTCGCCGGCAAAAACCTCCATCCAGGCAATCTTGCGTTTGCCGCCATAGGACTTGGCCACCGCCGCGTCGACCACCTTGATCATCACCGGCGTGATGTCCAGTCCGGTACCGTCACCCTCGATGTACGGGATGATGGGTTGGTCCGGCACGTTCAAGGACATGTCCGCATTGACGGTGATTTTTTGGCCGTGGGCCGGAATTTTGATGTGTTGGTACATGGTTGGCTAATTTGTGATGGATGCCATCAATGGCAGACGCAGCGGAGAATTCTAGTCCCGAAAATTACGCCATACTGTCAGGAAATCCCTAGCGCTCCCATGATCGTGCCCACCCGAAAAATCCTGTCCTACGCGCTGCTCAGCTGCCTTTTTGCGTGCCTGACCCTGACCGCCGTCGTCCCGGCGCATGCCCAAAAGCCCCAGACCAGCTTGCCCCGGACCGCGCTGAGCATCGGGATGTACCGCATTGACGCCCAGGTCGCGACCACCGGCGAACAGCACGCCACCGGACTGATGTTCCGCACCGAGATGCCGCAGCAAGAGGGCATGCTCTTCGTTTTCGAGCGGCCGACGCAGCAGTGTTTTTGGATGAAAAACACGCTAATCCCCCTGTCAGTGGCTTTTGTCGCGGACGACGGAACGATCGTCAACCTGGACGAAATGAAAGCCCAAACCTTGGATGCACACTGCTCGGAAAAGCCCGTGCGCTATGTGCTGGAAATGAACACCGGGTGGTTCTCGAAAAAAGGGCTGAAAGCCGGCAATCGGCTGCAAGGCCATCCCTTCGATTCGACGCAGCCATAAAAAAACCGGCCCAAGGGCCGGTCCAGAGGAGCTAAGTCCTAGCGATCAAGCGAAATTGGCCTGCGCAAATTCCCAATTCACCAACTTATCCAGGAACGCCTCGACAAACTTGGGCCGCATATTGCGGTAGTCAATGTAATAGGCGTGCTCCCACACATCAACTGTTAACAAGGCTTTATCAGCGCCGGTCAGCGGCGTACCGGCAGCGCCGGTATTGACGATGTCCACCGAGCCATCAGGCTTTTTGACCAGCCAGGTCCAGCCGGAACCGAAATTACCGACAGCAGACTTGACGAAAGCCTCCTTGAAAGCCGCGAAGCTGCCCCACTTGGCATCAATCGCCGCAGCCAACGCGCCTGTGGGGGCACCGCCGCCGTGCGGCTTCATGCAGTGCCAGAAAAAAGTGTGGTTCCAGATTTGGGCCGCGTTGTTGTAGATGCCGCCGCTGGACTTGCGGATGATGTCTTCCAGCGACATCGCTTCAAACTCGGTGCCTTTTTGCAGGTTGTTCAGGTTCACCACATACGCGTTGTGGTGCTTACCGTGGTGGAACTCCAGCGTCTCTTGCGAGTACACGGGGGCCAGGGCGTCGATGGCATAAGGCAGTGCGGGAAGGGTGTGTTCCATGGAATCCTCTGAGTGGTGGGTAGCGGGTTGAGAGCGCAGATTGTAGAAATTATTTGGTTTCGACGCTGATGGCCTGCACGGATAGCCTTCCATCGTGCAATTGCGCATGCAACTGCTGCCCTGGCTGGACCGCGCGCGCACTCGCCACACCCCGACCCTGCGCATCAGTCAGCCACGCATAACCGCGCGCCAAGACCAGTGACGGATCCAACAGGCCCAGACGCAGCGCCGCGGCATCCAGCCGGGTTGCGTGGCCCTTGGTGATCTTCGCTACCGCGCGTTCCAGTACCTCTGCGGCGCGGACAAGCCGGGCATCGCGTTGCGCAAGCCCCGCCTGCGCAGCGAATGCGGCACGGTGCTCGCAATCGCGCAGCCTCTGGCGCATTGCATGCACGCCCGCCGAGGGGCGGGCGATGCGGGCTTGCAGCGTATCCAGGTGCTGCGACTGCCGGTCCACCACCCGCAAACTCACGGTGTGGAGGCGTTGCGCCGCATCTTCCACCGCATCGCGCCACAAGGCCGTTGGTTGGGCCGCCATTTCAGCCGCCGCCGTCGGCGTGGGCGCACGCAAGTCAGCGACAAAGTCAGCAATCGTGAAGTCGGTTTCATGGCCCACGCCACTCACCAGGGGAACCGGACTTTGGGCGATCACCTGCGCCAAGGTCTCGTCGTTGAAGGCCCACAGGTCTTCCATCGACCCGCCGCCACGCACCAACAAAATCACATCGATGGGGCCCTGGGCCGGGTCCTGCAAGCGGTAGATTTTTTGCAACGCGGCGCAGAGCGCCTGGGGTGCGGCATCTCCCTGCACAGCCGCCGGCACCACCGTCACAGGAATATGGGGCACGCGCCGCTGCAAAGCCGATAGCACGTCGTGCAAGGCGGCAGCGCCCAGCGAGGTGACCACGCCGATACCCCGCACCAGGTTGGGCAGCGGACGTTTGCGCTGGGCGTCGAACAGACCCTGCGCCTGCAAGCGCGCCTTGATCTGGAGAAAGCGCTCGAACAAGGCGCCCTGCCCCGCCCGGCGCATCGCCTCGACGACCAGTTGCAACTCACCACGCTGCTCGTACACGCCTAAGCGGCCTTGGAGCTCGACCTGGTCGCCATCGCGCGGACTGAAATCGAAGGCGGAAGCCACCCGCTTGAAGGCGGCGCAGCGGATTTGCCCCGTGGCATCCTTGAGGTTGAAATAGCAGTGGCCACTGGTGGCACGCACAAATCCGCTGATCTCGCCGCCCACCCGCACCGGGTTGAACTGCGACTCCAGGCTGGTGCTGATGGCCTTGCACAAGGCACCCACCTGCCATACGCGCAGCGGCGAGTGGGCTGCAGAGGGATGCGCTTCAGAGTTCAATCAAGGGGCTTTCTGTGGACGGTCGGGGGAGATGCAACGAAACAGGCGCTTAGGCATCGAGAAAGGGACAGGTCGCGGTTCAATTTCTCATGGCACACGCCATAATTGCAGTTGCGCAACCCGCCGAAAGCACTACTTTGTTGTCCATCATACAAGCCGCCGGTTGGCCGATCTGGCCGCTCATCGTGTGCTCGGTATTGGCCCTGTCCATCATCATCGAGCGAATGGTGAACCTGCGTTCCGCGCGGGTTGCACCGCCGGATCTTTTCAACAGCATCATCACCCGCGCCCGCGCCAAAGCCCTGACCAACGAAGAGTTGGCGGGCTGGGAGACCGGCTCACTTCTGGGGATGGTGTTATCCAGCCCCCTGCGGTACCTGAAAGAACATCCCCGCTGCTCGGAAGAGGAGCTGAAAGAGGCCCTGCAAAACGCCGGTCAAGAAGCTGCCATGCGCCTGGATCAGTACCTCTCAGCGCTGGGAACTATTGCATCGGTGGCGCCCCTGCTCGGGCTGCTGGGCACGGTGGTCGGCATGATTGAAATCTTTGGCGCACAGGGCACAGCGGGCGCCATTGCGAATCCGGCGCAACTGGCCCAGGGCATTTCGATGGCCCTGTACAACACGGCTTTCGGGCTGGCGGTTGCTATTCCGGCCCTGATTGGCTGGCGCTATTTCCGCAACCGGGTTGACGCCTATGTTGCATCGTGGGAAATCCAGGGCGCGCAGTTGCTGGGCCAGCTCAAATCGCTGCGTCGCTGAGACCCCATACCGCCCATGCAGTTTCGCCGACGTCGCGCAGAGGAACCGGAGATCAATTTGATCCCGTTCATCGACGTCCTTTTGGTGGTGCTGATCTTTTTGATGCTCTCCACCACCTTCAGCCAGCTCACCCAAATCCAGATCACGCTGCCCACCGCCAACACCGAAAAGCAAAACACCACGGCGGAAACTCTGACCCTGACCATCCAAGCCGACGGACGCTACAGCCTGAACCAGCAGGCACTCACTGCCACCACGGTCGCCGACATCCAAGCGGCCTTGCAGTCGGCGCAGGCCGGGCCGCAAACGGTGCTGGTCATCGCCGCTGACCAAAATGTCCGCCACCAGGCGGTCATCTCGGCGATGGAAGCGGCGCGGCGCAGCGGCCTGAGCCGTGTGACCTTCGCCGCGCAGTCCAGCGTGGCCGCGAACAGCAAAGCGGCCGACAAACACAGCAACCCCAAGTAATGCCAGCCGCGCCCCCCACCCCCGCGGACGCCGGCTCCTGGCTGCGCAAAGCGTGGCGGGAGCGGGGCCTGGTCAGCGCGCTGCTGTGGCCCTTGTCGCTGTTGTACGGAGCAGTGACGGCGACGCACCGGCAGCTATACCGGTCTGGAATACTGTCAGTCACGCGGGTAGGTGTTCCTGTGATCGTGGTGGGCAACGTCACGGTGGGCGGAGGCGGCAAAACGCCGACCGTGATGGAAATTGCCACCCACCTGGGAGCGCGCGGCCTGCGCGTGGGCGTGGTCTCGCGCGGCTACGGGCGGCGCAACGCAGACTGTGTCGAGGTTCAGCCGGACGACACCGCCGATATCTGCGGAGACGAGCCCTTGCTGCTGCGGCGCAGCTTGGATATTCCGGTCTTTGTCCACGCCAACCGCGCCCGCGCTTCGCAGGCGCTGCTGGCACGCCACCCGCACACGCAGGTGATCGTCTGCGACGATGGGCTGCAGCATTACGGGCTGTACCGCGACATGGAGGTGTGCGTGATCGACGCGGGAGGCTTTGGAAACGACCGGCTTTTACCGGCAGGCCCCTTGCGCCAGCATTGGCCGCCGGCGCTGGTTCATGCTGCGGGCCAGGATGCGACGCGGACCCTGCTCTTGCACACCGCGGGCGCCGCCTGGCCCGGGCGATTCAGCTCCCACCGCCGCTTAGCGCCGCAACTGACGGACGCCGCCGGACGGACGCGCACCATGGTCGCGCTGGCGGAGAGCGCACAGCCCATCGTCGCGATCGCAGCCATCGCCAAACCGGAGGCATTTTTCGCCATGCTGCGGCTGCAGGGCCTTGCGCTGTCGCACACCTTGGCGCTGCCCGACCACGACGACTTCAGCCACTTCGCCCGGCATGCCGCAGCCTTCCCCCCTGGCGCCGTTGTGATCTGCACGCAAAAAGACGCGGCGAAACTTTGGCCGCAGTGCCCGCAAGCGCTGGCCGCCGTGCTGGAGCAGCGCAGCGAACCGGCGTTCTTCCAAGCCCTGGATACGCTCCTGCAAGCCAGGCCATCCTGAAACTATCATCGACGCCTATGGACACCAAACTGCTTGAACTCCTTGTCTGCCCCGTGACCAAAGGCCCCCTGGAATATGACCGCGAGGCGCAGGAACTGATCTCGCGCAGCGCCCGCTTGGCTTACCCGGTACAAGACGGCATTCCGGTTTTATTGGAACGAGACGCCCGTGTCCTGAGCGACGAGGAACTGGGCCTTTGATCACAGCGGTCCCGACACGCTTTACCGTGCTGATTCCGGCGCGGCTGGCGTCCACCCGGCTTCCCAACAAACCGCTTGCCGATATTGGCGGCCTGCCCATGGTGGTGCGGGTGGCGCAGCGGGTGCGCAGCGGCGTTCCCGCCAGCGTGCGCATCGTGGTGGCAGCCGATCACGCTGACATCCTGAGCGCCTGCGCACGCTACGGGGTGGAAGCGGTTATGACGCGCGTTGACCATGGCTCCGGCAGCGACCGCTTGGCGCAAGCCTGCGATGTGCTGGGGCTCGACGACAGCCAGATCGTGGTCAATGTGCAGGGTGACGAACCCCTGATCGACCCCGGCATGGCGCTGTCGGTGGCACGCCTGCTGGAGCAGCATCCGCAAACTGCGATAGGGACTGCGGCACACGCGCTACACAGCGAGGCAGACTTCCACAACCCGAACATCGTCAAAGTCGTGGTCGATGCCTCCGGGCACGCGATGTACTTCAGCCGCGCCCCGATTCCCTGCTGGCGCGATGGAGCGGCGGCGCAACAAAGTGCCACGTTGCAGCCGCTGCGCCATGTCGGCATTTACGCGTACCGGGCCGCATTTTTGCGGCGCTTTCCGCAACTCAGTCCGGCACCCCACGAACAGGCGGAAGCGCTGGAGCAGCTGCGCGCGCTGTGGCATGGATACCGTATCGCCGTGCACATCAGCGATACGGCTCCGCCCAGTGGTGTGGACACGCCCCAGGATTTGGAGCGGGTGCGGGCGCAATTCGCGCAACCGGGAAGCTGAGCGCTGCGTCGGCTGCGTGCTATTCTCTAAACGGCAGCGCCTTAGGGCTTGTTTCTACAAAAAAATGGAAGTTTCACGCACGGGCACGGGACAAGCCTGACGTGGAGCCGCAACGTTCTGAGGGTCACTATGAGACTGATTTTGCTGGGCGCACCGGGCGCGGGTAAGGGAACCCAAGCCACCTTCATCTGCCAGAAATACGGCATTCCCCAAATTTCCACCGGCGACATGCTGCGTGCGGCGGTCAAAGCCGGCACACCATTGGGCATGCAAGCCAAATCGGTCATGGACGCCGGCGGCCTGGTCAGCGACGCGCTGATCATCGACTTGGTGAAAGAGCGCCTGACCCAGCCCGACTGCGGCAAGGGCTTTCTCTTTGACGGATTTCCCCGCACCATCCCGCAAGCCGACGCCATGAAGGCGGCTGGCGTTGCACTCGATTACGTGATTGAAATCGACGTGCCCTTTGCCGCCATCGTCGAACGCATGAGCGGGCGGCGCTCGCACCCGGCTTCCGGGCGCACCTACCACGTGCGCTTCAACCCGCCCAAGCAGGAGGGTGTAGACGACATCACCGGCGAAGCGCTGATACAGCGCGAAGACGACCGCGAAGAAACCGTGAACAAGCGGCTGGAGGTCTACAGTGCCCAAACCCGGCCTCTGGTTGCCTACTACTCCGGTTGGGCCGCCGCCGAGCCATCCCAAGCACCCAAATACCGGGCGGTAGACGGGACCGGTGACGTCTCCGCCATCACGTCCAGGGTGTTTGCCGCGCTGGAAAGCTGAACTTTTTTTGACGGCGCGCTTGCCAAAACCTGCAAACTGGTTAAAAATACAGTAACTGTCGAAATCGACAGCTGAGGTTTTGTGTAGCCCTTTGCAAAGGAGTCGCCATGTCCGAGAGCCCCAAACTCACCGCCCGCCAGCAGCAGATTCTCACCCTGATCGAGCGCGCCATCGCCACCACCGGTGCGCCGCCCACACGCGCCGAAATCGCCACCGAACTCGGTTTCAAGTCCGCCAATGCGGCCGAAGAACATTTGCAGGCGCTGGCGCGCAAAGGCGTGATCGAGTTGGTCAGCGGCACCTCGCGGGGCATCCGCTTGCGCAACAAATCCGGCTCCAGGGGCTGGCAGGGCCAGCAATATGCCCTGGCAATCCCCGGTCTGGCCCAACTGGCGCTGCCCTTGATAGGCCGTGTGGCCGCCGGCTCGCCCATCCTGGCCCAAGAACACGTGGACCAGACCTACTACGTGGAAAACAGCCTGTTCCAGCGCCAGCCAGACTATTTGCTGAAAGTGCGTGGCATGTCCATGCGCGACGCGGGCATCATGGACGGTGATTTGCTGGCGGTGCAAGCCACCAAAGAAGCGAAAAACGGCCAGATCGTGGTGGCGCGCTTAGGTGAAGAAGTCACGGTCAAGCGCTTTCGGCGCAACAAGCAGCAGATCGAGTTGCACCCGGAAAACCCGGACTACAACATCATCGTGGTGGAGCCGGGTGAACCCTTTGAAATCGAAGGCCTGGCCGTCGGCCTGATCCGCAACACCATGCTGATGTGAAGTGACAATCGCCGGTGATGAGCAGCCCCGAAGACTTCACCGGCACCCGGCCCGTATCGGCGCAGCATGCGTTTGACGAAGGCGCTTTGGGCGCCTGGCTGACGCACCACGTGGAAGGGTTCACCGGGCCGCTTGCGTTGGAGTCATTCAAAGGCGGGCAATCCAACCCGACCTACAAGCTGTCCACATCCGACGCCACGTACGTGCTGCGCACCAAACCGGCCGCTCAAGCGCTGCTGCTGCCCTCGGCGCACGCTATCGAGCGCGAATTCAAGGTGATGCATGGCTTGCACGGGACCGAAGTCCCGGTCCCCCGCATGCTGGCACTTTGCGAAGACGAATCGGTCATCGGACGGGCTTTTTATGTCATGGAGTTCATGGAGGGCCGGGTTTTTTGGGACCAGTCGCTGCCGGGCTTGTCGCCGCCGGAACGCGCTGCGATTTACGACGAAATGAACCGCGTGATCAGCAGCCTGCACCGCGTCGCGTATGCCGAACATGGGTTGGGCGACTTTGGGCGCCCCGGCATCCATCCGACGCAGCCGCGGGTTATCGCGGTACTGGATTGGGAGCTGTCGACCTTGGGCCATCCTTTGGCGGACTTCAGCTACCACGCCATGGCCTGGAATATTGCGCCTGGCGACTTCCGGGGCATCCATGGCCTGGACCTTGCCGGCCTGGGCATCCCGGATCAGACCTCCTACCTTGCGCGCTACTGCGAGCGCACCGGCTTGGTGAGCCTGCAAGATTTACAAGCTGACTGGAACTTTTACATGGCCTACAACCTGTTCCGCATGGCGGCCATCCTGCAAGGCATTGCCAAACGCGTTGAAGACGGCACGGCCGCCAGCGCCCAGGCCTTGCGCGCCGCAGCCGGTGCGCGTCCCTTGGCGCGGCTGGGTTGGCAATTCGCGCAGCAGGCCTGAGGCCCGGGATTGCGCAGGTATAAGCTCGCGGGTCGGCCACACAGGGTTGATTCCGCTACTTTTCAGGACCCGCTATGGACTTCGATTACTCCGACAAAACCAAAGCGCTGCAGCTGCGTCTGCAAGCCTTTATGGACACCCATGTGTACCCGGCAGAAGCCGCCATTGCCCAGGAAATTGCGGCCAACACGGCTGCGGGCAGGCGCTGGACGCCGCTGCAAACCATTGAGCGGCTCAAGCCGCTGGCGCGGCAGGCGGGTTTGTGGAACCTGTTTTTACCGGTCGACAGCGCGCAGGCCGCCGGTTTCGCGGGGGCGGGTCTAACCAATCAGGAATACGCGCCATTGGCCGAAATCATGGGGCGCGTGCTGTGGGCCAGCGAGGTATTCAACTGCTCCGCACCCGATACCGGCAATATGGAAACCATCGCCCGCTTTGGCTCTGAGGATGCCAAGCGCCGCTGGCTCAAGCCGCTGCTCGACGGGGAGATCCGCTCCGCCTTCGCCATGACCGAACCCGACGTGGCCTCCAGCGATGCCACCAACATCGCCACCCGTATCGAGCGTGACGGCGACCAGTACGTGATCAACGGGCGCAAGTGGTGGATTTCGGGTGCTGGTGACCCGCGCTGCGCGATCTACATCCTGATGGGGAAAACCGATCCGAACGCGGCCCGCCATTCCCAGCAAAGCATGGTGCTGGTGCCGGCCAACACGCCGGGCATCACGGTGCTGCGCCCGCTGCATGTAATGGGCTATGACGACGCGCCGCACGGACACATGGAAATCCTGTTTGAGAACGTGCGCGTACCAGTGGGCAACATCATGCTGGGCGAGGGCCGCGGTTTTGAGATCGCGCAGGCCCGCCTGGGCCCGGGGCGCATTCACCACTGCATGCGCCTGATCGGGCTGGCGGAGCGCGCTCTGGAATTGATGTGCCGCAGGGCGTCCAGCCGCACCGCGTTTGGCAAGTTGGTGTCCGCCCAGGGCGTCACGCAGGAACGGATTGCCGAGGCGCGCTGCAAAATCGATATGGCCCGCCTGCTCACGCTCAAAGCCGCCTGGATGATGGACACCGCAGGCAACAAATCCGCACGCAATGAAATCGCCATGATCAAAGTGGTTGCGCCCAAAATGGCCTGCGACATCATTGATTGGGCCATGCAGGTGCACGGCGGCGGCGGGATGTGCGACGACTTTCCGCTGGCCTACAGCTACGCGAGCGCCCGCACCCTGCGATTTGCCGATGGCCCCGACGAGGTGCACCGCAATGCGGTTGCCAAGGCCGAGCTAGGGAAGTACGCGCCCGCTTGAATGGATTTGCGGCTAGCGCCGCAGCACAGATTTTCGGCTTACGCCTCAGTGCAAGTGGCGCGGCTTGCGGCCACCGCCGCCGTGGCCGGATCCGAAACCGCCACTGCCGCGCGGCGGTTTGCCCAGATCGAGCGAGCTGACGAGTGCATCGAAACGCTTGGCAAAAAGTTTGTCCACTTCGGCCACCACGTCGCCCAGCTCGGCGCCATCAAAGTGGCGCTCCATGAGTTGCACCACGTCATTGACCAGCAGGTCACGCTGAACCTGCATGATGGCCTGCGGATTGGGGCCCACAAAGAGCATCACGAAATCGTCGCGTGACTCGCCTTCGCTGTCTTCATCGGCGTCAAATTCCGCGTCGTAAAAAGTCACTTCGATGGCCGCGCCTGCTTGGGCAATCTCGTTGAGGTTCATGCAGAACTCGTCAAGCACCTGGCGGAAATCGTCGTCGCCGGGGACCGTCCAGCACAGCTGCAAAACCTGGTCGCGGGTTTCAAACACCATGCCCGGCTCGTCTTCGTAGACGCTGCCGGCGCCGGCGGCAAAAGTGCGCGCACCGGCATACTTCCAGAGCGGCTTGACGGCATCCTCCACCTGCTTGGCGCGCACTTCCGGCAAAAGCGCAATCTGCCCGTGGACATGGATTTCAAAGGGGGCGTTGTTGCGTGGCATGGTTGGGTCGGTGTGCGTTGCCAAGACCGGCGTCTTGAAAGGCCTCTATCCTAAACCTTCGCCCAGCGTCCGCTCAAACAGGATACGCCCATAGGCGCACTCATGCGCCGTAGCCGTAAAGCCAGGGCATATCGAGCACGCGCGCGCCCAGGACACGCATACCCAGGTCGCGAACACTGGCACGCACGCCACTGCTGTGAAACCAGACGCCATTGCGCACCGCACGCTTTTGCACGCGGGCATTTCTTTGCCAACGCGCGTTGGCATACGCCTGCACCGCCTGCGCTACGCTGAGTCCGGGACGGGAGAGTTCACGCGCCAGGCACCCACTGTCTTCCAACGCCATGCCCGCCCCTTGCGCCAAATACGGGCGCATGGGGTGTGCCGCGTCACCCACCAGCGCAATGCGTGCTGCACCCATGAGCGCTGCGCTGCGCAAAGGGGGACGGTCAAAAAGCGTCCAGGACTGCCAGCCGCCCATGGCCTGCGCCAAGTCACGCAACACCGGTGCCGCACCCTCCATACCTGCCGCAACCGCATCGGGGCTTGCCGGCTGGCTCCAGTTGTCCGGCTCACCACCGCCGGCCCCGTGCTCCACCACCACCGCGTTCAGCCAGGCACCACCGCGCACCGGATACGTCACGGCATGGAAGTTCGGCCCCAGCCAGGCTGTGACCACCGCGCTGCGCAAGTTCTCGGGCAAGTCCGCCTGCTGCACGAGCGCGCGGTAGGCGATATGACCCGTCGCGTCGGGCGGCGTGTCATACAGCACCTGGCTGCGCAGTTTGCTCCACAAGCCGTCTGCCGCCGCCATGCACTCAACCCGGCGCACCATGCCGTCCGCCGTGCGGAACTGCACTGCACCACTGTCCTGCTGGGCTGAATCGATGTGGCAGCCCACATACAGGCTGGCCTGCGTCTGCGCCTCCAACCCGGTCAGCAGCATGTGGTGCAGGTCCGCGCGGGCCAGCGTGGCATACGGCGCGCCATAGCGGGCTTGGGCCCGCTCTCCCAAGGGGAGGACGCCCAGCAAGCGCGCGTCGGTAGCGCTGCGAACCTGCAACTCGGCAGGAAAAGCCGCCACCGCGCGCAAGGCAGGTTCCAGACCCAAGTCGTGCAAAACGCGGGTGGCGTTGGGGCCGAGTTGAATACCGGCTCCGACGGGCGCAAATGCGCCGACCTGCTCAAAAACCTGGACCCGGTGGCCCGCGCGGGCGCAGGCCAGCGCGGTCGCCAGGCCAGCCACCCCTGCGCCGACCACGGCGATGCTGCGAACCGGGGCGGACACGCTTATTCCAATCGCCAGATGGATTGCGGCTTGAAACCCAGATCCGCCGCCTTGCCCTTGCGAGCACGGGCAGCCCGGGCGTTGTTGAGGCTGCGGATTTCCAGCGTTTCGCTGCGCGCCTTGCCGCCTCGGCCGATGCCGTCTATGCGCACGCTGCGGCTGTAGGCGGCGGCCCCGGCCAGCGTATCTTTATCCTCCAACGCCAGCAACATCAAACCGCGCCCGCCGGTGGCCATGGATTTGAGCTCGGCAATTTCAAACGTCAAAATGCGCCCGCCGGTGGAGGCGCAGGCCACATGGGTGGCACCGTCTGCCACCGAGGGCGCGCATACCGATTCACCCGCATTGCAGCTGATAAAGGCCTTGCCCGCGCGCTGCCGCGACACCAGATTACCCACGGTGGCTAAAAAGCCGTAGCCCCCGCTGCTGCTGAGCAACAGATTCAGGGCCGAAGCCCCGGCAAAGTAATGCAGGATCTGGGTGCCGGCTTCCAGCTCAATCATGCTGGTGATCGGCTGTCCGTCACCGCGCCCGCCCGGCAGCGCGGCCACCGGCACCGAATACACCCTGCCCTGCGAACCAAAAGCCAACAGCGTGTCGACGCTGCGGCAGGCAAAGGTGGCGTACAAGGCGTCACCCGCCTTGAAGGCCAGCGTCTCCACATCGACCTCATGGCCCAGGCGCGAGCGGACCCAGCCTTTTTCGCTCACCACCACCGTGACGGGTTCATCCACCACGCGCAGCTCCACCACGGCTTTTTTCTCGGCCTGGATCAGGGTGCGGCGCGGGTCGGCAAAGGTCTTGGCGTCGGCTTCGATTTCCTTGACCATCAAGCGCCGCAGGGCTGCCGGGCTGCCCAGTATTTCTTCGAGCTTTTTCTGCTCATCGCGCAACTCCGAGAGCTCCTGCTCGATCTTGATCGCCTCCAGCCGCGCCAGCTGGCGCAGGCGGATTTCGAGAATGTCTTCGGCCTGCCGCTCGGAGAGGCGAAAGCGCGCCATCAAGGCCGCGCGCGGCTCGTCCGACTGGCGGATGATGGCAATCACCTCGTCGATATTGAGCAGCACCAGCTGGCGGCCCTCAAGGATGTGGATGCGGTCCAGCACCTTGCCCAGGCGGTGCCGCGCGCGCCGCTCGATGGTGGTCTGGCGAAACGTAATCCACTCGGCAAGCATCTGGCGGAAAGACTTTTGCGTAGGCACGCCGTCCAGCCCGACCATGGTCAGGTTGATGGGCGAGGACGTCTCCAGGCTGGTGTGCGCCAGCAGCGCGGTGATCAGTTCGCTCTCAGGCTGGTGTGCGCCAGCAGCGCGGTGATCAGTTCGCTCTGTTCGATGCGGCTGGTCTTGGGCTCGAATACGAGGCGCACCGCCGCGTCTTTATTGGACTCGTCGCGCACCACATCGAGCACGGCCAGCACGCTGGCTTTGAGCTGGGTTTGCTCCTGGCTCAGGGCTTTTTTGCCAGTCTTGACTTTGGGGTTGGTGATGTCCTCGATTTCTTCCAGCACCCGCTGGGTGCTCACGCCGGGCGGCAGCTCGGTCACCACCAATTGCCACTGGCCGCGCGCGAGTTCCTCGATCTTCCAGCGAGCCCGGACTTTGAGCGAACCGCGGCCGGTGCGGTAGGCATCGGCAATGTCGGAGACGGCGCTGATGATCTGCCCGCCACCGGGGAAATCCGGCCCCGGCACCAGGGCCAGCAATTCTTCGTCCGAGGTCTTGGGGTTTTTGATGAGCGCCACGCAAGCGTCGGCAATCTCGCGCAGGTTGTGGCTGGGAATCTCGGTGGCCAGGCCCACGGCAATGCCGCTGGCGCCATTGAGCAGCGTGAACGGCAGGCGCGCGGGCAACTGGCGCGGCTCCTCGGTGGAGCCGTCGTAATTGGGCACAAAGTCCACGGTGCCCTGGTCGATTTCGTCCAACAGCAGGCTGGTGTGCGCCAGCAGCGCGGTGATCAGTTCGCTCTGTTCGATGCGGCTGGTCTTGGGCTCGAATACGAGGCGCACCGCCGCGTCTTTATTGGA
>RFRO01000390.1 GCA_009924455.1 Betaproteobacteria bacterium | reverse complement strand
CGCAAAGACAGCTATGCGCCCATGTTGCAGCTGGTGATTCCGCTGCGGGAGCCCGGCAAGTTCAGCGGTGCACTCATGGCCGAATATTCGGTAGACGGTTTGTACCGCTATGGAATCCCCACCGAAATTACCGCGCGCTACGCGGTTTCGCTCAGCGATGCCAAAGGCAGCGTACTGGCAGGGGTGCGGCCGGATGCCAAAAAACTCAGCAGCCGATTGCCCGAATGGATCAGCTACCCCAACAGCTTTGCGCTGCACGTCGCGCCGCTCGGAAATGAGCTCACCTTGCGTGCCCAGGCATACCGGGCCTCGCTGGGCGTGGTGGGCAGCGGCTTGTTCTGGCTGGTCGGGGCGCTGAGTCTCCTCACCGGTTGGATGCTGGTGGCCAACTGGCGCCACACCCGCAGGCGTTTGCGCACGCAGCAGGCGCTGGTGGCGGAAACCAATTTCCGGCGGGCCATGGAAAACTCCATGTTGACGGGTATGCGCGCCATGGACTTGGAGGGCCGTATCACCTTCGTCAATGCGGCGTTTTGCCAAATGACGGGGTGGAGCGACAGTGAACTGGTGGGCCAGCGGGCACCTTTCCCGTATTGGCCCGATGAAGACCGCGCCAACTTGCAAGACCTTTTGGCCAAAGAGCTCAGCGGCCAGACCCAGCCGGGTGGCGTGCAGGTACGGGTCAAGCGGCGCGACGGCAATGTGTTTGATGCGCGTTTGTATGTGGCCCCCTTGATCGATGCATTCGGCACACAAACGGGTTGGGTAACTTCGATGACCGACATCACCGAACCCAACCGCATCCGCGAAGAACTGTCACGTGCCCACCGGCGTTTCACCACGGTTTTGGAGGCGCTGGAAGCCTCGATTTCAGTGGCGCCGCTGGGCAGCGACGAATTGCTGTTCGCCAACAAAACCTACCGGCAATGGTTCCACGCCCACGTATCAGGGCACCTGCAACTTGCCGCAGAGGCCGGTGTTGCGCCCGGGCGCAGCAACGACGA
>RFRO01000389.1 GCA_009924455.1 Betaproteobacteria bacterium | reverse complement strand
TCGCCCAGCGTATCAGGCCCTTGCATTCCGGTAATTTGCGGCTGGCGTGCAAGATGGGTTGCCAGGCTGCGAGGAACTTTTGCAGCGCCCCCCGGTTGGGGCTTTCAACCAGCATTTGCGCGCGCTCCACGTTGGCCACACGCTGCAAACCCATGGGGACAGCGGAATACAGAAACACCGATTGCAGTATGTCGCCCCATCCTTCCCAAACGGCCATCTCACTGCGCGCGGCGTCACTGGCCGCGACCAAGAAAGCCTGTGCCGCTTCTTGCGTGCGGGCCTCGGCACGCACCAGTGCCTGGAAACTGAAGGGGGGCATGCCGGCCTGCTTTCGCTCCTGCAACTGGCTTTGCGCAAAGGCCGGATAGTCGTAATTTTTCAAGGCGGCATACAGCGGGTGGCCGGGCTGGTGCGTCTGTATCCAGACCTCGCTGTGCGCACCCATGCTGACGTCGCGTCCAGCCCGCCCTGCGGCCTGCATCAACAGGCTGAACAGGCGCTCGGGCGCGCGGTAGTCCACCGAATACAGGGCACCGTCGGGGTTGATTGCCGCTACCAGCGTCACACGGCGAAAGTCGTGGCCTTTGGCAATCATCTGGGTGCCCACAAGGATGTCCACCTCGCCGTCATGCACCGCCGCCATCTGAGTTTGCAGCGCACCTTTAAGGCGCGTGCTGTCGGCGTCAATGCGGGCGACACGCACCGCTTCGCCCTGCGGGTGCTGGGCGCTTTCTGAGCCCGGACGGCGCACATCGGCCAGCAGCGCGCTGATCTGCTCTTCCACCAACTCGGTACCCCGTCCCTGGGTACCAATATCCAGGTTGCCGCACTCCGGGCAGGCCCGCGGCACCTTGTCGGTAAAGCCGCAATGGTGGCAGCGCAGCGTGCGGTCGATTTTGTGGAAAACCCGAAAGGCGCTGCAGTGGCTGCAAGCACTCTTCCAGCCGCAGGCATCGCAATGCAAGACCGGAGCGTAGCCGCGCCGGTTGATAAACACCAGGCAC
>RFRO01000388.1 GCA_009924455.1 Betaproteobacteria bacterium | reverse complement strand
GGTACCAAAGCCGGCCTGGAATTCCGCCAGGAGCACCCCAACCAACTCTGGTTCACGCCCCTGGGCGGCGCCCCGCAGCTGATCACCCGCGCGGGCGCCACGGCCGGGCCTGCCGCAGCGCATGCCAGCCGCATTCCGGCCGGTCACCCCGAGGGTTATCTGGAGGCCTTTGCGCAGCTCTATACCGACTTTGCCGAGCAACTGCACGCGCGATGGGAAAAACGCGCGCCCAACCCGCTGGCCTGCCATGTGCCGACGATTGAAGATGGCTTGCGCGGCATGCAGTTCATCGAGGCGGTGGTGGCATCCAGCCGCGCGGGCGGACGCTGGACGGCTGTGGCCTAAACGGCCTGCGCGGGGCGGCTTACATGCCCCAGCGCAGCGCGGCGGTGTGCACCGGCGCGTCCCACAGGGCCAAAAATTCCGGCGTGACGGCGGTGACGGTGATGGAACAGCCCGCCATTTCCAAAGAGGTCACATAAGAGCCGGTGAGGTGCCGGGCTACGCGGATGCCGTGGCGGTCCAGCACCTTGCGCGCGGCGTTGACCATCAGGTACAGCTCCACCAGCGGCGTACCGCCAAAACCGTTGACCAGCAGGATCACTTCCTGACCGGCTTGCAGGGCCAGGTCTTTGAGCACGGCGCCGGTGAGTTCTTCGGCAATCGCGTCGGCGCTGGCTAGGGGCACGCGGCGGCGGCCCGGCTCGCCGTGTATGCCCACACCGACTTCCATCTCGCTCATGCCGATTTGGAAGGTGGGTTTGCCCGCCGCGGGCACGGTGCACGATGTCAGCGCCACGCCCATCGACGCGGTTGCTTTGTTGACCGCGTCGCCCAGCGCTTTGAGCGCAGAGAGTTTGTCGCCGCGCTCGGCCGCTGCACCCAGAATTTTTTCCACGATGAGCGTGCCGGCTACGCCACGCCGCCCGGTGGTGTAGGTGGAGTCTTCCACCGCCACATCGTCATTGACCACCACCACGGCGTTTTCCTGGTCCAGCATGTCGGA
>RFRO01000387.1 GCA_009924455.1 Betaproteobacteria bacterium | reverse complement strand
CCGCCGCGCATCATGATGCGGTGCGCCTCCGCGACCATGCTGGCTATCCAGCGCATATTGAAGTCTTTGCCGCGCGGACCGGTTTTGCCAGCCAGACACTCATCGACATATCGGCGCACCGGCGCCTCCCAAAAACGGCTGTTGGACGCGTTGATGGCAAATTCCTGGGTCTGCTCGGGAATGCGGATGTTGGGGTGGGTCAGCATGAATTCGCCCAGAGCCGGATCCAGGGTGAAACCGAACACGCCCGTGCCCACGCTGAGCACCAGCATGGTGGTCGGACCGTACAAGGCATAGCCTGCAGCCACCTGCTGGCTCCCGGCTTGCAGGTAGTCGGCCACGCCAGGCGCTGCGTCTGCGGTGCCGCTGGGGCTTGGACGGCGCAACACGCCAAAAATACTCCCTACCGTGACGTTGACATCGATGTTGGACGAACCGTCCAGGGGGTCGAATACCAGCAGGTACTTGCCGCGCGGAAACTGCGCCGGAATGTCCAGCGGCAGCTCCATTTCTTCCGAGGCCATGCCCGCCAGATGGCCGGACCATTCGTTCATGCGAACAAACAAATCATTGCTCAGAACATCGAGTTTTTTCTGCGTCTCACCCTGCACGTTGACGCTGGGTGCAGCCCCATTAGCCCCCGCACCCACATGGTCACCCAACACATTGCCCAACTCACCAAAAGCCACCGCCTTGGCAATCGCTTTGCACGCCATGGCCACATTGAGGATCAGGGCGTTCAGATCGCCGCTGGCCTCGGGATAGCGGCGCCGCTCCTCAATCAGCCATTGGGTGAGCGTGCTGCGGTTTTTGGTTGGCATGGGGTGTCCCGTTCGTCTCAGTGGGTTTTCAGGTGCAGGGCTCGGACTCCGTCCAAATCCATTCCGGCCAGATCATCCAAAACGATTCTGGCACCCTGGAAATCATGGTCCATGGTAAATCGGTTGCGGGTGATGACGGTGGCCAATCCGGCTGCCCGCGCGGCAATCAAGCCGTTTTGCGAGTCCTC
>RFRO01000386.1 GCA_009924455.1 Betaproteobacteria bacterium | reverse complement strand
TGTTTGACTGCGCGCTGATGCTGGGCGTGTGCGACAAGATTGTTCCCGGCCTCTTGATTGGCGCTTTGCACTTCGGCCATCTGCCCACCGTGTTTGTGCCCGCAGGGCCCATGACTTCAGGTCTGCCGAACAAAGAAAAAGCCAAAGTCCGCGAACAAGCGGCGCTGGGCTTGGTGGGTCGCGCAGAATTGCTGCAAGCCGAGTCTGCCGCTTACCACGGTGAAGGCACCTGTACTTTTTACGGCACTGCCAACAGCAACCAGATGCTGCTCGAAGCGATGGGCTTACACGTGCCTGGCACTGCGTTCGTTAACCCTGGAGCGGCTTTGCGCGAGCAGCTCACGCGTGAGGCTGCACGCACCGTGCTGGGTCACAGCGAGGGCGCAAAAAGCGCCACGCCATGCCCGCCGATTGGCCGCCTCGTTGATGAGCGCTGCATCGTCAACGCCATGGTTGCTTTGTTAGCAACGGGCGGCTCTACCAATCATTTAATCCACTGGGTAGCGGTGGCCCGCGCGGCCGGCATCATCATCGATTGGGACGATTTTTCTGCGCTGTCCGATGTGGTGCCCACGCTCACCCGCGTCTATCCCAATGGCAGCGCCGATGTCAATCAATTCCAGGCAGCCGGTGGTCCTGGCTATGTCATTCGCGAACTGCTCGATGCTGGTTTGCTGCACGCCGATGTCCTCACCGTGCGTCCCGGTGGTTTGCGCGCGTTCACCCGTATCCCGCACGCTGACGCGCAAGGCGTGTTGGCCTGGCGTGAAGCGGGGGCCAGCAGTGACCTCGACGTTGTCCGTCCGGTGACCGAGCCCTTCAGTGCCAGTGGTGGCTTAAAGCTCTTGCAAGGCGCGCTCGGGCGCAGCGTGATCAAGGTGTCCTCGGTGCCCGCCGAGCGGCATGTGGTGCAGGCGCCGTGCCGCGTGTTTGATTCGCAGGACGCGCTGCAAGCGGCCTTCAAAGCGGGTGAATTGGACCGCGATGTGGTGTGCGTGGTGCGCTGGCAAGG
>RFRO01000385.1 GCA_009924455.1 Betaproteobacteria bacterium | reverse complement strand
CGCCCGCGCACGGTGGGGATGATCTGGCCGTCCACTATTTCGTAGCTGACCTGAAAGCGGCTGCCGATCACGCTGGCCTGCTGCCAGATGGCACCGGGAGCCAGTTGCCCGTCAGCGGCCAGGCAGGCGATCTTGGCGCAGCTGCCGGTGCCGCAGGGCGAGCGGTCATAGGCGTCGCCGGGGCACAGCACAAAGTTGCGGCTGTCAGCGCCCTGGTCATCCGGGCCGAAGAGTTCGATGTGGTCAATCTCCGCACCGCCTTCGCCGGTGATGCCCTGCGCGGCCAGTGCTTTGCGCAGGGCCACTGTGTAGGCGGTCAGCGCGGCCAGGTTATCGCTGGCCACACGCAGGCCGTGGTCGCTGCACAGAAAAAACCAGTTGCCACCCCAGGCCACGTCGCCATGCGCCACGCCAAACCCAGGCACGCTGACCGCCACCTGGTGCAGGTGCCGCCGCGCGGGGACGTTGCGCACGCCGACCGATCCATCCGCATGCAGGGTGGCGTGCACGGTACCGACCGGGGTTTCAATGGCATGGGTACCCACGCCGATGCGCCCCAAATAGGCCAACGAAGCGACCACGCCGATGGTGCCGTGGCCGCACATGCCAAGGTAGCCGGTGTTGTTGAAAAAAATCACGCCCGCTGCGCTGGCCGGGTCCACCGGCTGGCAGAGCAGTGCGCCGCCATCTTGCGTGATTTTTTTAAACCCAAGCGAGCCAATATGAGCCCTTTGCGTGAAGACGCCCTGCGCACCCCCGAGGCGCGGTTTGCCCACTTGCCGGATTACCCCTGGTCGCCCCACTACTTCAGTGACCTGCGGACTTTGGACGGTTTGCGTATGCATTACCTGGATGTTCCGCCCCAGACTGGCGTACCGCCCAGTGGCAAGACATTCCTGTGCTTGCACGGCAACCCGACCTGGAGCTACCTGTACCGGCACATGATCGGGCCCTTATCTGCCGCAGGCCACCGCGTGGTCGCGCCCGATTTGATCGGCTTTGGCAAAAGCGA
>RFRO01000384.1 GCA_009924455.1 Betaproteobacteria bacterium | reverse complement strand
ACGCCAATCGTCATGCGGCTGCCGTACATCATGCGGGTGAGCATGTCGCGGCCAATCTGATCGGCGCCGAAAATCATTTTGACCGAAGGCTCGTCCCAGGTGCCACCCACGTTGGCCGACTCGGAGTAAGGCGCAATCCAGGGCGTGAACAGCGAAACAACGATAAAGAGCGCAATCACCGCCATGCCAAAGGCGGCCGATGCGGTCAGCTTATGTCCAAAGAGTTTCATGGTGCGTACAAGGGAAACGTTCAGCGTTGGTGGCGCAGACGGGGGTTGACCACGATGACCAGTATGTCCGCCAGCGTATTGAGCATGACGAAAACGGTGGCGAAGGTCAGGCCGCAGGCCTGTATGACCGGAACATCGCGCTTAGAGACGCCGTCCACCATGTACTGGCCCAGACCCGGATAGACAAAAACCGACTCGATCACTACCACGCCTACCACCAGATAGGCCATGTTGAGTGCGATCACTGTGATGATGGGCGCCGCTGCGTTGGGCAGTGCGTGGCGCACGATGACGCGGGCCCGGGGTGCGCCTTTCAGAAAGGCCATCTCAATATAGGGCGTAGACATGACCGACAGCACCGAGCTGCGGGTCATGCGCAGCATGTGCGCCGCGACCAACAAGGTCAGCGTGAACGCAGGCAATGTAGTTTGGAAAACGCGCTCGCTGAAATCCATGTTTTTGGACACCATGGCCAGCGATGGGAACCATTGGTATTCGACTGCGAAAAAAATAATCAGCAGGTAGGCAATGAAGAACTCGGGGAGAGAAATGGCAATCAGCGTCAGGATGTTGGACAAGCGGTCCGAGAGTTTGCCCTCATTGATGGCGGCCAAAATGCCCAGGCCCACCGACAGAGGAATCGCGATCACTGCGGCATAACCGGCGAGGAACAAGGTGTTGCGCAGCCGGGGCAGCAAGTCGTCCACGATGACCCGCTTATTCGTTAGGGCCACACCGAGATCGCCGTGCAGCGCGCCCACCAGCCAGTTCCAATAGCGCAG
>RFRO01000383.1 GCA_009924455.1 Betaproteobacteria bacterium | reverse complement strand
CCGCCGCCTTGCGAGGAGTTGACCACCAGCGAGCCTTCACGCAAGGCCACCCGGGTCAGCCCGCCGGGCACGATGGTGGTGGTCTTGCCGGAGAGCACAAAAGGCCGCAGATCGATATGGCGCGGTGCCAGGCCTTGTTCCACAAAAGTTGGACAGGCGGAAAGGCTGAGCGTGGGCTGGGCGATGTAGTTATCGGGCCGGGCCCGCACACGTTCTGCAAATTCCGCAATCTCGGCCTTGGTAGCTGCCGGACCGACCAGCATGCCGTAGCCACCTGCACCGTGGACTTCCTTGACAACCAGCTCGCCCAGATTCGCCAGCACATAGCTAAGTTCTGCGGGTTTGCGGCATTGCCAGGTCTGCACGTTTTTGAGCAAGGGCTCCTCACCCAGGTAAAACTGCACCATTTCGGGGACGTAGGGGTAGATTGACTTGTCGTCGGCGACGCCGGTGCCCAGTGCGTTGGCAATCACCACATTGCCCATGCGGTACACGGCAGCGAGGCCCGGCACCCCAATCATGGAATCGGGCGCAAATGCCAGCGGATCCATGTAGGCGTCGTCGATGCGGCGGTAAATCACGTCCACCCGCTGCGGGCCTTCGGTGGTTTGCATATAGACCAGGTCGCCGCGAACGAATAAATCGGAGCCTTCGACCAGCTCGATGCCCATCTGCTTGGCCAGAAAGGCATGCTCGAAATAGGCGCTGTTGAAGCGACCGGGGGTGAGTAACACGATGGTGGGCTGCTCGACCAGCGTCGCGCCCCTGAGGGTTTGCAAGAGCAGGGCGGGGTAGTGTTCCACCGGGCGTACCGCGTAGCGGTGGAACAGGTCGGGGAAAAGCCGCATCATCAAAATGCGATTGCTCAGCATGTACGAGACGCCGGATGGCACCCGCAGGTTGTCTTCCAGCACATAAAAGTCACCATCCGCGTGGCGGATGATGTCCACGCCGGTGATGTGCGCATAGGTTTGGTGCGGCAGGTCCAGGCCCATCATCAGCGGCATCAGCTG
>RFRO01000382.1 GCA_009924455.1 Betaproteobacteria bacterium | reverse complement strand
TCCTGCTCACTGGCGTCTTTGACCAGGCGCATCTCATCCAGCGGTTCGCACAGGTCGCGCAACTGGGTCGGGCAGAGCGTGCCGTAGCGCACCCGGTCACGCAGGGGCTGCATCCAGCCCGCCACCCGCGTCTCCAGGCCCTTGTGGGTGGCAAACGGAAACCACACCGCGTCGCATCCATCCAGCAAGGCGGGCATACGGGTGTCCAGTTCGGTCACCGAGTGCGCGTCGGTAAGGCGGAGTTCCTGCGGCGCGGCCTGGGGACCCAACCGGTAACCGTCCCAGATTTCGCGCTCCAGGTCTTTGGGGCGGCACAACAAGGTGCTACGACCGTCGCCGTGCAGCACCAGCCAGCTGTGCGGTTCGGCAAAGCCGCAAAGGTAGAAAAAATAGCTGTCCGCGCGGTACAAAAAATCGGCGTCACGGTTGCGCTGCTGCTCGGGCGCGGTGGGGATGATGGCCACGCCCTTGGGGCCGATGTGGCGTGCGAGGGCAGCACGGCGGGCTGCGTAATCGGGCGCGATGCGCACCAGGGGGTCGGTCATCGTGTTCATAAAGAGAAATCTCCGGAATTCAGTTCAGCCAGACGGGCGGGCGTACCGACATCGACCCAGCTGCCCGCATAGAGCGTGGCGGTGACTGCACCATTGTCCATGCCACGGCGCAAAAGCGGGGCCAGCGGGGCTTTGATGCCTGCCGGATTGCCCGGCGGAATGCCGCAGTCAGCAAAAAAGGCCTGCTTGTACAGCGCGATGGTGCTGAAGGTGTAACGCGGCGTGTCGTCGTGCGCGGACAAATTGCGCGCGTAACCTGCATCTGACAAACCAAAGTCACCACCCGGGTTGTGGGGCGGATTGGCCACCAGCCAGATGTGGGCCAGAGCCGGGCTCGCGGCAAAGCGCGCGACATCATCCGGGGAAAAGGCAAATCCCGGCGCGTACACATCCCCCGCAGCCACCCAAAACACCGGCTCCAGCAAAGGCAGCGCACGGACAATGCCACCGGCGGTTTCCAA
>RFRO01000381.1 GCA_009924455.1 Betaproteobacteria bacterium | reverse complement strand
TGTCGATGCTGTGGTCGTTGAGTTTTTTGATCTCTTTGATCTGACCCACATAGGTTTTCATGTCCGAGCCGTCGCCCTTGGCGCGTTCGTAGCTGAAGATCACATCGTCGGCGGTGAACGGCGTGCCGTCATGGAAGGTCACGCCCTTGCGCAACTCAAAGCGCCACACGGTGGGTGCGGTTTGCTTCCAGCTGGTGGCCAGCACCGGGGTGAGTTTGAAGTCTTGGTCGCGCCACACCAGCGGCTCGTAGACGTTTTCAACGACGGTGATTTGCAGCGACTCGTTGAGCGAATGCGGGTCCATGGAGAGCGCGTCGCCTTGGTTGGCAATGCGCAGGGTCACAGCGGCGGCGGGCAGGGCCACGGCCAGGGTTAAGCCAGCGGCCAAGGCGCCCAAACGCCAAACGGGGGTGGATGTGGGGTGGTTCATGGGTTTCTCCTATAGGGGTGTGATGTTACAGGGCGCGGTCTCATTCTGAGAAGAATGAATACCCGGGTTTTCACAGTGGCAAAGCCGCCTCGATCAGGCTGGCGTGCAAGGCCGCGCCCAGGGGCAAGATGGCGTCGTTGAAGTCGTAGCGGCTGTTGTGCAAGGGGTGGCTGCGGCCCTGGGCGGGCTGGCCTTGGCCAATGCGCATGTAGGCGCCCGGCTTGACTTGCAGCATGAAGGCGAAGTCCTCGCCGCCCATGCTCGGCACCATGTTGCGCCACACCTGCGTTTCGCCCACCAGCGTGGCCGCCACATCGGCCGCAAAGTTCGCCTCCGGCACGGTGTTGACCGTGGCCGGGTAGACGCGCTCGTAAATCACTTCGGCGCTGGCGCCAAAGCCCTGCGCCACACCCGCGCACAGCGCCTTGAGCCGGTCTTCGATCTGCTGCTGCACGCGCGCATCGTAGGTACGCACCGTGCCGATCAGCGTGGCCTCACCCGGGATCACGCTCACTGCGCCGGGGTTGCCGCCCTGCATCGAGCAGATGCTGACCACCGCCTGATCGAACGCCGACAGGTTGCGCGACAC
>RFRO01000039.1 GCA_009924455.1 Betaproteobacteria bacterium | reverse complement strand
CCCGAACAGGACAGTGAAACGACTCAGCGCCAATGATAGTGCGGATACCCGTGTGAAAGTAGGTCATTGTCAGGCTATTAGCCAAGTGAACCCCCTGCAGTTTTGCAGGGGGTTTTCTTTTTTGTGGATTCAACTCGCGATGCTCGTTTTACGCCACAGTGGATTATCAGAATCGATTAAGAAATAAATCGTTCAATGATGTCAGCCAAAACCTTTGGCTGGTCGTGGTGCAGCATATGACCTGCGTCATCAATACGAGCGATTTCGACTTGCGGAATAACGCGAAGTCGCGCGTGGTATTCAGCCAGGGTGTACTGCCCTTTCCACCAAGTATCTAAACTAGTGTCCGCTGCTTCCACCGAGAGCACCGGCATGGACAAGCGGCCGTACAGGGCCATGACTTCCTCCAAGCGGGGCAGATGGGCGCTGACAACCTTATGCCCAGGCTCGCCTTGTATGCGCCATTGACCGTCCGGTGATTCTTGTGCCCAGTGGCGTGCCAGCCAATTGGCTTTGTCGGCGCTCAGTCGCGGATTCGTCTTCATCAGGCGGCGTGATACGCCGCCGATGGCAGGATATGGATGCAGATCCAGCTGACCTTGGTGGAGTTTTTTCAGTTCATCCATCCACCGGGCGTAGCGCTGCGGCGCTTGATCGGGTGAGGATGCCGCCATGCCGAAACCTTCCAGGTTAACCAGGCGGCGGATTCGCTCGGGCCGGACCCCACCGTAATGCATGGCGACATTGCCGCCCATGCTGTGACCGATCAGGTTGACTTTTGACTGCTGTGCGTAGTGGTCCAACAAAAAGTCCAGGTCGGCCAGGTAATCCGGAAACCAAAAATTGTCGGCACCGCCTCCGCTGGTTTTGCCGTAACCGCGCCAATCCGGGGCAATGATGTAGTGATCTTCAGAAAACGCGTCAATCACAAACTGGTAGGACGCCGCCACGTCCATCCAGCCGTGGAGTATGACCATCGGCGTCTTGCCCGCTGCCGGCGTACCCCATAGAAGGACGTGGTAACTCAGATTGCGAATCGGGACAAATTCACTGCGGCCCGTGCGTTGGACTTGGTACATTGCGGGGATGATAAATCGACAGCAACCGTTGGCGCCCCATGTGCCTGCGGTGCCTGAGCAGGAAGCCGGCTATCTTTTCCCCCCGGCTTATCTTGAGTTGCATCGGTCCATTCGCTGGCACGTTCCTGCCAACTTCAATATCGCTGAAGTTTGCTGCGGCCGTTGGGCGCGCAGTTCACATAGGGATCGGGTAGCCGTCACCGAATACGCCCAGGAGGGGCGCACGCGGACCCACACATACCGGCAACTGCAAAAGGCAGCCAACCAGTTGACCCAGGTGTTGCGTGGACGCGGGGTTGTCCGTGGCGATCGGGTTGCCATCGTGATGCCGCAGGGCTTTGCGACGGCGGTTGCCTACATGGCGGTTTTGCAGATGGGCGCAGTTGCGATGCCGTTGTCCATGCTTTTTGGCCCAGACGCGTTGGCTTTTCGGCTGCACGATAGCGAGGCCGTTGTGGCCTTGTGCGATCCGTCTGCACTCACAAACCTGGAATTGGTCAAGTCGCAGGCGCCGCAGCTGCGCGCTGTGCTCTCGGTGACCCCCTCGCTCTGGCGAGGTGCAAGCCCTGCGCCCGCTTCGGTGATAACGCGTGCTGATGATGCGGCTGTGTTGATTTACACCAGCGGAACCACCGGCAACCCCAAGGGTGCGCTGATTGCGCACCGGTGTCTGATCGGCAACCTCACCGGTTTCGTGGCCAGCCAAAACTGGTTCGGCTTTGATCCGGCAGGCCCGGAGGTCCCACCGGGTGCATTGCCGCAGGGCTCCGACGCCGTGTTCTGGAGCCCGGCGGATTGGGCCTGGACCGGGGGCCTGATGGACGCGCTTTTGCCTACGCTGTATTTCGGCCGGAATATCGTGGCCTTCAAGGGGCGTTTCACGCCGCAAACTGCCTTGGAGCTGATGCAAAAGTGTGAGGTGACCCACACCTTTCTGTTCCCGACTGCTTTGAAAGCCATGATGAAGGCCTACCCCGGGACGGCGGCCGCGCCAGTGCGCGAGGCCTTTGACTTGCAGCTGCAGGCCATCATGAGTGCCGGCGAAGCCGTGGGAGACGCGGTCTTTGGCTACTGCCAGAAGCAGATGGGCGTGACGGTCAATGAAATGTTCGGCCAAACCGAGATCAACTACATCGTCGGAAATTCCAGTGGTTTTTACGCCGCCAAGCCCGGAAGCATGGGGCTGGCTTATCCCGGCCATCGCATCGCGGTCATCGACGAAAAAGGCGCGGAATGCGGCAGCGGCGTCGTTGGCGAGGTGGCTCTACACCGGTGCGATGTCCATGGCGATCCCAATCCGATTTTCTTCCTCGGGTACTGGAAAAACGAAGCCGCAACGCGGGACAAATTCACGGGAGACTGGTGCCGAACGGGAGACCTCGCGGTGCGCGACACCGAGGGCTACCTGTGGTACCAGGGGCGCAGCGATGATGTGTTCAAGTCCGCAGGTTATCGGATTGGTCCGGGCGAGATCGAGAATTGTCTGGTTAAGCACCCGGCGGTTGTGAATGCGGCTGTGGTGCCAAAACCTGATGGCGCGCGGGGCGCGCTGGTGAAGGCCTATGTGGTGCGTGCGCCTGAATTCGAAGCAACAGATCCGGCCTTGCTGATTGCCGATTTGCAAGCCCATGTAAAAGGCTTGCTGGCCCCCTACGAGTACCCCAAGGAAATCGAGTTTGTTTCCGCGCTCCCGATGACGACAACTGGCAAGGTGCAGCGCCGCGTGCTGCGTTTGCAGGAGGAAGAGCGGGCGCTGGCAGAATCCCGCTTGCCATGACAACTGTTCAACCCGGTCAATGCGACCTGCACGTGACGCCGATGCGCGCGAGCGTTGCTTGACCGACTTTGCCAGCCTGTGGCTAAGAAAGACCATGTCAGCGAAACCCCGGCCACTGCGTGGCTGCGGCAGTCTGGGTTGACCTTTGGCGAGCACCGGTACGACTATGTGGAACATGGCGGCGCACAACGGGGCGCATCCGAACTGGGTTGGGACCCATTCGCCGTGGTCAAAACCTTGGTGATGCAAGACCAGGACGCCCAGCCCATGTTGGTGCTCATGCACGGAAACCGCACTGTTTCCACCAAAAACTTGGCCCGGCAAATTGGCGCGAAATCAGTACATCCTTGTACCCCCGAAGTGGCCCAGCGCCACAGCGGCTACCTGGTCGGCGGGACTTCCCCTTTTGCCACCCGCAAGCCCATGCCGGTGTATATCGAGACCACTATTCTCAGCTTGCCGCGTATCCTCATCAATGGCGGACGCCGCGGTTATTTGCTGGAGATCGATCCGCAACTCTGCGTCAGCGCGCTCGGCGCACAATCGGTGGATTGCGCGCAAGCCGTTTAACGCGCCACGATTTTTGCCGGGAGATTTTTTGGAACCCTCCGCTATTCCACAGATTTTTGCGCCCATTCTGGCTGCCTTGTTCGCCTATCTGATCGGCTCTCTATCCTTCGCTGTCATCGTCAGCCGGTTGATGAATCTGAACGATCCCCGCAGCTATGGCAGCGGTAACCCGGGCGCGACCAATGTTTTGCGCTCGGGTAACAAAATTGCCGCAGCACTCACATTGCTCCTGGATGGCTTGAAGGCCTACGTGCCGCTCTGGTGTGTGCAAACCTACGGGGCGGCTTGGGGGCTGGACGGTGGAACCGTTGCAGCAGTGGCCCTTGCCGTCTTTCTGGGGCATGTGTTTCCGGTTTTTTTCCGGTTCAAGGGCGGCAAGGGCGTTGCTACGGCCATAGGCGCGAGCTTCGGAATTCACCCCGTCCTGGGTGTCGCAACGGGCTTGACCTGGCTGACCATCGCTTACTTTTTCCGCTACTCATCGCTGGCGGCCTTGGTCGCTGCGGTTTTTACGCCGGTGTATTACCAGTTGTGCGACGGAGTGGTCTGGCGCAGCGAACCCGGCGTCGCACTGGCTTTGAGTCTGATGGCAGTTTTGCTGCTGTGGAGACATGCCGCCAATATCAGGCGTTTAGTGCGCGGAACAGAGCCGCGCATCGGCCAAAAAAGTTGACGTCACGCTGCGCTGCGCAGCCCCCGCTGGCAATCAGTCCCTGAAATTGTTGAAGCTGATCGGCACATCGCTGATTTCCTTGCGCAGCAAGGCCATGGCCGCCTGCAGGTCATCACGCTTGGCACCGGTGACGCGCACGCTATCGCCTTGGATCGCGGCTTGCACTTTGAGTTTGCTGTCCTTGATCAAGCGCTGGATTTTTTTGCCCAGTTCCGACTCGATGCCGTTGCGCACTTTGATGACCTGCTTGACCTTGTCGCCACCCATTTTTTGTACATCGCCCGCATCGAGAAAGCGCACATCGACATTGCGTTTGGTGAGCTTGTTGCGCAGCACATCTTCAATTTGCGTGAGCTGAAACTCGGCGTCGCCAATCAGGGTGATTTCTTTGTCCTTGATCTCGATGCTGGCCGATGTGCCTTTGAAATCAAAGCGCGTGGCAATTTCCTTGGCGGTGTTTTCGACACCATTTTTTACGTCTACCAGTTCGGCTTCGCAGACTGCGTCAAAAGAGGGCATAGCGTGGGGGCTCCATACAGGACAATCCGTCCATGTTAGTCGAACACCAGGTGCCCCTGCAGGCACTCAATACCTTCCATATCGTCGCGCGCGCGCAGCGGCTCGTGCGTATCCGCAGCGAGGAAGATGTTGTGGCTGTTCTGGCCGATCCGCAGCTGCGCCAGGCCCGCAAATTCGTGTTGGGTGGCGGCAGCAATCTGGTGATCACCGGGGACGTGGAGCCCCTGGTTCTCAAGTCAGAAGTCCAAGGGTGCCGGGTGGTGGAGCAAACTGCCAAAGCCTCGGTGGTGGAGGCGGGTGCGGGCGTCGATTGGCATGCGTTTGTGGCCTGGACATTGGCGCAGGGCCTGCCGGGTTTGGAAAACCTGGCCTTGATCCCCGGTACCGTGGGTGCCTCGCCCGTGCAGAACATCGGTGCGTATGGCGTGGAGTTGCAAGACCGCTTTGATTCCCTGGACGCCATCGACCTGGAGACCGGTCGGGTCTTCACGCTGGACGCCGCGCATTGTGGCTTTGGCTACCGCGACTCGGTGTTTAAGCATGATGGATCCGAGCGGCACATGGGATTGCAGGGTAGGGCCATGATTCTGCGGGTGCGTTTTGCGCTGCCGCGGGCCTGGAAGCCGGTCCTCGGCTACGCCGACCTGGAGAAAAAGCAGGCCCAGACCCGCATAGCCCATCCCAGCGCCCAACAACTTTTTGAATGGGTTTGCGAGATCCGCCGTGCCAAGTTGCCCGATCCGGCACAGATTGGCAACGCAGGCAGTTTTTTCAAAAACCCAACCGTGAGCGCCGAACAATGCGCTGACATCATCGCCCGCGACCCCAAGGTCGTGCATTACCGTTTGCATGACGGTTCATTCAAACTCGCCGCCGGTTGGCTGATCGATGCCTGCGGCTGGCGTGGCAAGTCCATCGGCCAGGCGGGGGTTTATGAAAAGCAGGCGCTGGTCTTGGTCAATCGGGGGCAGGGCGCAGGCGGTGCCACCGGCGGCGAAGTCATGACCCTGGCCGGCGCCATCCAGACCAGCGTGTACGAGCGCTTTGGCCTGATGCTGGAGACCGAACCCGTCGTCCTCTGAACGGTCCTTCACCTGCGTATGCCATACAGTCGGAACATGAAAAACATATTTGTATTGGGCGGCACGGGGTTTGTGGGCTCGCATGTGTGCGAGCAGTTGGTGCGCGTCGGTTGGCAGGTTACGGTGCCGACCCGGCGCAGGGTGAACGCCCAGGCCATCCAGCATCTGCCCGGGCTCACGGTACTGGAGCTGGACGTCCACGATGAAGCGGCGCTGACGCATGCCATGGCGGGTCATGGGGCGGTCGTGAACCTGGTTGCCATCCTCCACGGAGATCCAGCCGCGTTTGCCAAGGCGCATGTGCAACTGACGGAAAAAGTGGCCCGCGCGTGCCTGGCCAACGGGGTGTCGCAATTGGTTCACGTGAGTGCGTTGGGTGCAGATCCGGCCCGCATGACCACCGCGCCTTCCTATTACTTGCGCAGTAAAAGTGCGGCAGAGGCGGTTCTGGCACAAGTGGCTTCTGCATCTCCCGCCTTGCGCGTGTCGGTGCTGCGGCCCAGTGTCATTTTTGGCGTGGGTGACCAGTTCATGAACGTCTTTGCGAAATTGCAAGCCATTTTTCCCTTCATCCCGTTGGCAGGGGCTGACGCGCGTTTTCAGCCGGTGTGGGTGTCTGACGTTGCACAGGCCATTGTCCGGGTGCTGGCTTTGCCGCATCACGGCGGTGCCGCCCATACCTGGGAGCTGGTCGGGCCTGACGTGATGCGCTTGCGCGACCTGGTGCACATGGCGGGCGCACTCAGCGGGGCAGGTGCGGGAAAAGGACGTCCAATTTTTGGCTTGCCCATGTGGATGGCGCGCATCCAGGCATTTCTCATGGAACTCGCACCGGGCGCGCCTTTGATGAGCCGCGACAACCTGGACTCCATGCGCGTGGACAACATCGCCACCTCCGGCATGCCCGGTCTGGCGCAATTGGGCATCACCGCAGCTGCTATCGAGCCGGTGGCCCGCAGCTACCTCAGCCGCTAGCCGCTGGCCTTGTCGTCAAAGCCCAGCATGTCCATGCCCTGGCCATGCTCTAGCAGGCCCGACCGGGCATAGATGCCCAGCTTGGAGCGCGTGTCCGTGATGTCCAGGTTGCGCATCGTGAGCTGCCCGATGCGGTCTGCCGGAGAAAACGCCGAGGCGCCTTTTTCCATGGTCAAACGCTCTGGGTGGTAGCTCAGGTTGGGTGATTCGGTGTTCAGCAGCGAATAGTCGTTGCCCCGGCGCAGCTCCAGCGTCACCTCACCGGTGATGGCGCGCGCGACCCAGCGTTGCGCTGCTTCACGCAGCATGATGGCCTGGGGATCAAACCACCGTCCCTGATATAGCAGACGGCCCAGTTTGCGGCCGTTGTCGCGGTACTGCTCGATCGTGTCTTCGTTGTGGATGCCGGTAATCAGCCGCTCGTAGGCGATGAACAGCAGCGCCAGGCCGGGTGCTTCGTAAATACCACGGCTCTTGGCTTCGATGATCCGGTTCTCAATCTGATCGCTCATGCCCAAACCATGGCGCCCGCCGATGCGGTTGGCCTCTAAAACCAATGCCACCAAATCTGGGTATTCCACGCCGTTGAGCGCCACCGGGCGGCCTTCTTCAAAGCGCACGCGCACGGTTTCACGTGCTACGGCCACCTCATCGCGCCAGAAGGCCACGCCCATGATGGGGTTGACGATGGTGATCCCGCTGTTGAGGTGTTCCAAATCCTTCGCCTCGTGCGTCGCCCCCAGCATGTTGGAGTCGGTGGAATAGGCTTTTTCCGCCGACATCTTGTAGCCAAAACCTGCCTGCGTCATGAACGCCGACATTTCCGCGCGGCCGCCTAATTCGTCGATGAAGGCCTGGTCCAGCCAGGGCTTGTAGATGCGCAAAGCGGGGTTGGTGAGCAGGCCGTAGCGGTAAAAGCGCTCGATGTCGTTGCCCTTGTAGGTACTGCCGTCGCCCCAGATGTGGACATCGTCCTCTTTCATGGCCGCCACCAGCATGGTGCCGGTCACCGCGCGGCCGATGGGGGTGGTGTTGAAGTAGGTGACGCCGGCGGTCGAGATGTGGAATGCCCCGCTTTGCAGGGCGGCAATACCCTCAGCGGCCAATTGGCTGCGGCAGTCGATCAGCCGCGCCTTCTCCGCACCGTATTCCATCGCCTTGCGCGGAATGTCGTCGTAGTCGGACTCGTCAGGCTGCCCCAGATTGGCGGTGTAGGCAAAAGGAATGGCGCCCTTGTTGCGCATCCAGTGCAAGGCGGCGCTGGTGTCAAGGCCGCCTGAGAAGGCGATGCCGACTTTCTGGCTGACGGGAATGTTTTGAAGAATGGTGGACATATGAGAGGAGCGGGTGCGCCGGGTTGGGCTTATTCGTAGTGGCAGATGTAGTGGTAGGCCTCAGCGACGCGGATCTCAAAGCGCGTGTTGCCGGGCACGCTGAATGTGTGTCCCGCGCTTGACGTTTGCCATTCGGTAGTGCCCGGCAGGCGGTATTCACACGCACCGGCAACGCATTCCATGGTTTCGGGCGCGGCGGTTCCAAACACCAGGCTGGACGCCAGCACCACGCCCACCGATTTTTTGCTGCCATCGGCCATGGTTAGCGCGTGGCTGACGCATTTGCCGTCAAAGTACACGTTGGCAGAAGTGGAAACGGTTGCGGCGCTCAGGTGGGTGGTGCTCATGGGTTGCAGTGCAAAAAAAGACCGTGCCGGTCGGGTAGGGGCGAAAGGTGCGATTTTAGGTCAGCGCCTTCGCCAGTGCCGCCTCGAAGGCTTCGGGCTGCCAGCCGACCGTGAGTGCCGCGCCGCGCCAATCGATCACAGGGCGCTTGACCAGGCTGGTGTGAAGCTGCATCAGCGCACAGGCGCTTGGTGCATCAACCGCGCGGGCTTGCTCGGCGGCGTCCAGCTTGCGCCAGGTCTGCCCCTGCCGGTTGAGCACGCGCTCCCAGCCTGCTGTCGCGCTCCATGTCGCGAGCAAGTCAATCGACACGTCTTGCTTTTTGAAGTCATGGAAAACATACGCAACCTGGCGCGCCGCCAGCCAGTCGCGCGCCTTTTTGACCGAGTCGCAGTTGGGGATGCCATAGACGGTAATCATGGTTGGGATGATGCCACGCTGGGCGACAATCCTCTGGCTTATGAAAACACTTCCCGAATGGCTCGCACATTGCGAGCGCCTGCACCCCCACACCATCGACATGGGCCTGGAACGGGTGCGCACGGTGGCCGATCGCATGGGCTTGGCCATGCCCTGTCCGGTCATCACCGTCGCCGGCACCAACGGCAAGGGCTCCACGGTGGCCATGATGGAATCGATTTTGCGCGCCGCCGGATACCGTACCGGCGTCTACACCTCGCCGCATCTGGTGCATTTTGAAGAGCGCATGCGCATCAACGGGGAGGCCGCCTCGGCAGCTGCATTTCTCCCGGGCATGGAGGCGGTGGAGCGGGCCCGTGCGCCCGGAAGCGACGCCGAGGAGGTATCTCTCACGTACTTTGAGTTCACCACCTTGGCCGTTCTGTGGGTGCTGTCGCAAAGCGGTTTGGACGTGGTCATCCTGGAGGTGGGGCTGGGCGGGCGGCTGGACGCGGTCAACATCGTCGACCCCGATTGCGCGGTCATTACCAGCATCGACCTGGACCACATGGAGCTCCTGGGCCCCGACCGCGAGACGATTGGGCGCGAGAAGGCCGGAATCATGCGCGCGGGTCGCCCCGTAGTGGTCAGTGACCCGGTTCCTCCCGCCAGTGTGCTGGCCCACGCCGCCGCCCTGGGCGCGGACCTGTGGCGCGCGGGCGTCGATTTTGCTGTCGAGGGTGACAAGCAACAGTGGGGCTGGTCCGGCCGGGGTCGCCGCTACAGCGGTCTGGCCTACCCGGCGCTGCGCGGTGCCAACCAGCTGGTGAACGCTGCAGGTGTCTTGGCCGCCTTGAGCGCGCTGCGTGCGGTGCTGCCCGTCACAGCACAGGCCGTGCGCAGCGGGCTGGCCACGGTGGAGTTGCCCGGACGCTTCCAAATTGTTCCGGGCCAGCCGGCTCTGGTGCTGGATGTGGCGCACAACGGGCATGCCGCGGCCGCTTTGGCCGCCAACCTGGACGCCATGGGCTATTTCCCCGCCACCCATGCCGTGTTCGGTGCGATGGCCGACAAAGAACTGGCGTCCATCTGGGCGCGCATGCATCCGCTGGTGGACCATTGGTATTTCACTGACCTGCCCACGCCGCGCGCCGCCAGTGGCGCCACGTTACAGGCGCAATGGCAGGCCCATCAAAAATCTGTTAGCGGCGTAGGCCCTGTGCGCGCCGTCCAGCGGACTTCTCAGGCCTTTGCAGACCCCGCCGTCGCCCTGGCTGCAGCCCTCGCAGCCGCAGACCCCGCTGATAGAATTGTCGTGTTCGGCTCGTTTTACACGGTCGGCGGCGTCCTCCAGCAGGGATTACCACAACGCGCAGCACCGCACCTGGCACCCTAAACTTCCTTCTCCCTATGGCCTTCTTCAAGTTCCGCTCCAGTGACTCCGAGGCGCAGCCACCCGCGTCCGCCGCGGATAGTTTGGATGTCCTGCGACAGCGTGCCCGCCAGCGCCTCTTGGGTGCAGCAGCGTTGGTTCTGGTGGGTGTGATTGGTTTTCCCATGGTGTTTGACACCCAGCCGCGTCCTGTGGCGCTGGATATCCCGATTGATATTCCCGAGAAGGACAAGTCCAAGCCGGTGTTGATCGCGCCCTCCACGGTCGCGCCTGCCGACGTGGTTCTGGCCCCCGGTCCGGTAGAGCCCGCGCCGCCCGCACCCGCGGCCAAGCAAGCCGCAGCCGACACCGAAGTGGTGTTGTCGACATCCAAGCCTGTTGAAAAGACTGTGGATAAGCCGCAGGAAAAGTCTGGGGATAACGCCGCTGATGCCCCCCAGGCGACAACCGAAGAGGCCAAAAAGGCGCGCGCCTTGCTGGAAGCAGCGGCGGCATCATCCGGCGCTCGGTTCGTCGTGCAGGCCGGCGCGTTTGCCGATGCGGCAGCGGCGAAGGATGCCCGCGCCAAACTCGAGCGCGCAGGCATGAAAACCTATACCCACGTGGCCGACACCAAAGACGGCAAGCGCACCCGGGTCCGGGTGGGGCCGGTCGCATCGCTGGCCGAGGCTGACAAATTGGCCGAGCGGATCAAGAAACTCGATCTGCCCGCGCAGGTGCTCGCGCTCTGATCTGGCGCCCCCCGGCCATGGCGAATACCGATTGGATATGTATCGCCATTCTGGGTTTGTCCACTTTGTGGGGCGTATGGCGCGGCCTGGCGTCTGAATTGCTGGGCTTGTTGAGCTGGGTGGCTGCATTCGTTTTGGCGCAGTGGTTTGGTGAAACAGCCGGCGGCTGGTTGCCCTTGGCGGGCGCGCCGGAACTGCTGCGTTTTTCTGCCGGGTTTGTGTTGGTTTTTGTGCTCTCTATCGTGATCGGATCTGTGCTCGCGTTTGTGCTCAAAAGCGCTTTGTCGGCCGCAGGCCTTGGGCCTGCGGACCGCGCGCTGGGGGCGGTTTTCGGAGCCGGGCGGGGCATGCTGCTGCTGTTGGTGGTCAGCGCGGTCGTTGCCATGACGCCGTGGCGCGATGACCCTGCCTGGGCGGAGTCGCACGCCGCAGCGGTAGCCGACACCGTGCTGCGCGGGCTCAAGCCCTGGCTGGCCCCGGATTTTTTCAAATACCTGCCCGCATCCTTGCGGTCGGGCTGAACCCCAAGAAGCGAGTAGCAAAGATGTGCGGAATCGTCGGCGTTGTCAGCAACGCACCTGTGAACCAGCTGATCTATGACGCGCTGCTGCTGCTGCAGCACCGGGGGCAAGACGCTGCAGGCATCGTGACCCAGCAGGAAGACAAGTTCTTTATGCACAAGGCCAAGGGCATGGTCAAAGACGTGTTCCGCACCCGCAATATGCGGGCGCTGCCAGGTAACTGCGGCCTGGGCCAGGTGCGCTACCCGACGGCAGGCAACGCCTTCAGCGAGGAAGAGGCGCAGCCTTTTTATGTCAACGCACCCTTTGGCATCGTGCTGGTCCACAACGGCAATCTGACCAACGCGCACGCACTCAAAGCCGAGCTCTCCAGCGTGGACCACCGGCACATCAACACCGAGAGCGATTCCGAGGTGTTGCTCAACGTGCTGGCGCATGAACTCGAGCACACCACCCGGGGGCAGGCGCTGGACGTGCAGGCGGTGTTCACCGCGGTGCGAAAGGTACACCGGCGGGTTAAGGGCTCGTACGCCGTGATTGCGCTGATCGCCGGGCAGGGCGTGCTGGCGTTTCGCGACCCCTATGGCATCCGCCCACTGTGCATCGGCAGCGGCCCGGGTACGGTGGTGCTGGCCAGTGAGTCGGTGGCCCTAGAAGGCACCGGCCATACGCTGGAGCGCAATATCGAGCCCGGCGAGGCGGTTTTTATCGATTTGGCGGGCTCCGTGCATGCCCAGCAGTGCGCCGACGCGCCGCAGCTCAAGCCCTGTATTTTTGAGTACGTCTATTTGGCCCGCCCCGATTCGGTGATGGATGGTATTTCCGTTTACCAGGCGCGGGTGAATTTGGGCGAGGCGCTGGCGCGCCGCGTGGTCTCGCAGGTGCCGCCCAGCCAGATTGATGTGGTCATCCCCATCCCCGAGTCCAGCCGCCCCAGCGCCGCGCAGCTGGCGCAGCTGCTGGGCTTGCCGTACCGCGAGGGGTTTGTGAAAAACCGCTACGTAGGCCGTACTTTCATCATGCCGGGGCAGGCGGTCCGCAAAAAATCGGTACGCCAAAAACTCGGCCAGTGCTGCGCCCCCGGTGCGCTACCCCAATGTGTACGGCATCGACATGCCCACCGCGTCGGAGTTGGTGGCGCACAACCGCAGCGTCGAAGAGGTCCGCGCCATCATCGGCTGCGACGCGCTGATTTACCAGGACGTGGACGCTATGAAGAAAGCCATCGGCAGCCTCAATTCCCGCGTCAGCGGGTTCGATGCCTCGTGTTTTGATGGTGTTTACGTCACCGGCGACGTGGGTGCGGCAGATATCGCCCGCCTCAACGCCGCGCGGGTCGGCGGTGTGGAGGACGAGCAAGACACTTCGCGCCTGGCCCTGCCCAATCCCGTTTCTTGATATTGGAGTTGAAAGAATCCATGCCGTCCAAAGCCCTGCCACCCGGCTTGCACCCCGACACCCTGGCCCAGCGCACTGCTGTGGCGCCCAGCCAATACGGGGAAAACTCCGAAGCCCTTTTTCTGACCAGCGGCTATGTGCAGCCCAACGCCGAGACCGCCGCCCGCCGCTTCGCCGGCGAAGAAGACGGCTACACCTACGGCCGTTATGGCAACCCTACGGTCAGCAGCTTCGAGCAGCGCCTGGCTGCGCTGGAAGGCGCGCAGGCCTCGATTGGCACCGCGTCGGGGATGTCGGCCATTCTGATGATGTGCATGGGCCTGCTGCAAGCGGGCGACCACGTGCTGTGTTCGCGGTCGATGTTCGGCTCGACGATCAAGCTCATCGGCTCCGACCTGGCCAAGTTCGGCGTGGAGTCCACGTTTATCTCGCAAACCGATCTGGGTGCCTGGCGCGACGCGATCCGTCCCAACACGCGTTTGCTCTTTGCCGAGACGCCGACCAACCCGCTGACCGAGGTGTGCGATATCCAAGCCCTGGCCGATCTGGCGCACAACGCCGGCGCGCTGCTCGCCGTAGACAACTGCTTTGCCACGCCCAGCCTGCAGCGGCCCATGGCGATGGGCGCTGACATCGTGATGCATTCGGGCACCAAATACCTGGACGGGCAGGGCCGGGTGATGGCCGGCGCGCTGTGCGCCAGTGAGGCGATCATCAACGAGAAGTTTTTACCCGTGCTCAAAAGCGCCGGCATGTCGCTGGCACCCTTCAATGCCTGGGTCGTGCTCAAGGGCCTAGAGACGCTGGATTTGCGCATGCGCGCCCAAAGTGCCAACGCGCATCTCCTGGCCACCTGGCTGGAGTCGCACCCGGCGGTCGCGCGGGTGTATTACCCCGGTCTGGCCTCGCACCCGCAGCATGCGCTGGCCTTGCGGCAGATGTCGGGCGTGGGCGGTGCGCTGCTGTCCTTCGAGCTCAAGGCCGGCGATGCGCAGCAGGCGCGCCGCCGCGCTTTCCATGTGCTCGACGCGTTGCAAACCTTGTCGTTGTGCACCAACCTGGGCGACACCAAGACCTTGGCCGCTCACCCCGCCAGCACCTCGCATGGTCGCTTGACCGAAGCCCAGCGCTCGGCAGCCGGTATCAGCCAGGGCTTGGTCCGCGTGTCGGTCGGTTTGGAGCATGTGCCCGATATGCAGGCGGACTTGTTGCGTGGGCTTGACACCGTGCAGGGGATTGCATGAGCCGTACCCGCACCCGCTTCGCGCCGTCGCCCACGGGCTTCATCCACCTGGGCAATATCCGCTCCGCGCTCTACCCCTGGGCCTTCGCCCGGGCGACCGGCGGTGACTTTATTTTGCGCATCGAAGACACGGACGAGGACCGTTCCACGCAGGCTGCTGTCGACGTGATTTTGGAAGGCATGCGCTGGCTGGGCTTGGACGTGGACGAAGGCCCGTTCTACCAAATGCAGCGCATTGCCCGCTACAAGCAAGTGCTGCTGGAGTTGCAGGCGGCAGGCTGGGTATACCCCTGTTACATGTCGGTGGCAGAGCTGGATGCGCTGCGTGAGCGCCAGATGGCCGCCAAAGAAAAGCCCCGTTACGACGGCACCTGGCGGCCCGAGCCGGGCAAGGTGCTGCCGCCTGTGCCCGCCGGTGTGCAGCCGGTGCTGCGTTTCAAAAATCCGCAGTCGGGAAGCGTGGTTTGGGATGACAAAGTCAAAGGCCGCATTGAGATCAGCAACGACGAGCTGGATGACTTGGTGATCGCCCGCCCCGCTGCTCCGGGCGAGGCCGTGGGCACGCCAACCTACAACTTTTGTGTCGTCGTGGACGACATCGACATGGCCATCACCCACGTAATCCGGGGCGACGACCACGTCAACAACACCCCGCGCCAGATCAATATCTTCAAGGCTCTGGGCAAAGAGCCGCCGGTGTATGCGCATCTGCCCACCGTGTTGAACGAGCAGGGCGAAAAGCTCAGCAAACGCAACGGCGCGAAGGCGGTTACGGCATATGCGGCAGAAGGCTTTCTGCCCGAGGCCATGGTCAACTACCTGGCGCGCCTGGGCTGGAGCCATGGCGACGACGAAATCTTCACCCGCGCACAGTTCATCGCGTGGTTCAACCTCGACCACTTGGGCCGCAGCGCCGCGCAGTTTGACGAAGCCAAGCTGCGCTGGGTCAACGCCCAACATCTCAAGGGCATGGAGGGTGCCGCGCTCGCGTCCTTGGTTGCAAAGCACTTGCAAGACCGTGGCATCGCGGCCAACGCGCAATTGTCCGCCCTGTGCGATTTGCTGAAAGACCGCTGTGATACCACGCTGGCGCTGGCCGATTGGGTGTGTAAGTTTTATGCCGATGTCACGCCCTCCGCCGAAGACCTCGCCGCCCACCTCACGCCCGCCGTGCAGCCGGCGCTGCGCTCCCTTTTGGAGGCGCTGGGCGACTGCATGTGGGACAAGGCGGGCATTGCTGCAGCCATCAAACAGGTGCTGACCCAGCACACCCTGAAAATGCCGCAACTGGCCATGCCTGTGCGCGTCGTTTTATTGGGTACGCCGCAGACGCCAGCGCTGGACGCAGTACTCGCACTTTTCGATCGCAACACCGTCTTGGCGCGCCTGCGTTCCTACGCGGATTGACTAGGCTATACTTGCGGGCTTCGGAAACGTTGAAGCGTTTGTCACAAGCAAGCACAACGACACAGGTTTGGGGGTATAGCTCAGCTGGGAGAGCGCTTGCATGGCATGCAAGAGGTCAGCGGTT
>RFRO01000380.1 GCA_009924455.1 Betaproteobacteria bacterium | reverse complement strand
CGCATATTGATGTCTTTAGACACCAGCACCACTTCACGCGGCGCATACTGGGTACGCAATGCGGCCACCACACCCAAAATCTGGTTATCCGCTTTGCCTTGCGGCAAACTTGGCCGCGTTGGCACAGGGCCTGTTTGGTCCAAACTTGGTGGCGGGGGCGTCGGTCGACTGCACCTGCTTCTCCTTGCGGATGGTCAGGATGTCGATGGTGCCCGGATCCACGATGTTCACCTTCAGCGCCTCGTCGAAGCGCTTGGTGCCGCGGATGCCGATCAGTGTGCCCAGCATGGTGGTGAGCATGTTGGGGTCCTTGGCCGCCACGTAGGCCACGGTCTGGCCGGCGGCGGGATCGGTCAGGCGGAACAGCAGCGGCAGGCGCACGCCGTCGTACACCGTGCTGGCGTTCAGCACGCCGACCACGGTGTAGTCGCTGCGCGCTTCCATGGCCAGCTTGATGGCCTTCAGCTGCTCGCTGTCGGCGTCGATGCCGGCGCGAAGCTTCTTCAGTTCCTGAATGCGCTGCTGCGCCTCGATCTGGATGTCCAGCTGCTGCACGCGGGCCTTGGCCAGCGCCAGGATCTCGGCTTCGCAGGCAGGGTCGTTGGTCAGGATCAGGTAGCGCTCCTTCAGCGTGGTGAGCTCGGACGAACCCAGCGGCTCGGCCTTCACCTTCACCCAGATCGCTTCCAGATCGCCATGCATCGTGCGCCGCTTTTCGGCGGCGATCTCGATCTCGGTCTTCACGCGCGGCGCGGGCTCGACCACCGACTTGGGTTCGGCGGCTGCGTCGGCCTGCGCGGCCTTCTTGTCGGCCTTCGCGAGCCCCTGCTTGCGCATGAGTTCGGCGGCCGCATCGAGGGCAAGGTGATGGGATCGGAGCTGGAGGGCACGTGGTTCGAGGGCGATCGAAGCGGGCCCTTCGAGTTCTTCATGGGGCGGGACAAGAAGACGTTCACCGGCCGTGACCGCATGCGCGGATGGTGGACGGGCCAGCGCACGGACGTGGCCGAAGTGTCGCA
>RFRO01000379.1 GCA_009924455.1 Betaproteobacteria bacterium | reverse complement strand
ACACCACGCAAGCCGGACTCTATATGCGTTTGCATATGCCGTCGCGTGTGGGAGATGGTGCGTTGCCTTTTGTGCGTCGGGTGGACATGAACCACCAACCCAAGAAAACCGTGTTCTCTAGCCAGCTGTTAGACGCCATCCGTGAGCGCGTGACACGCGGTGAACAGATTTTGGTGCTGCTCAACCGACGTGGCTATGCCCCTGTGTTGCATTGCCCCGATTGCGACTGGAAAAGCCAGTGCCCGCATTGCAGTGCGTTTCGGGTGTTTCATAAGCTCGACCGCACTTTGCGTTGCCACCACTGCAGCTTCACCCAGTCGGTACCGCGTGCGTGTCCAGCCTGCGGCAATGCAGATATTCAGCCCTTAGGTCGCGGCACCGAACAACTGGAAGAACATTTGGGCGAACTTTTGTCCGATGTGCGCCGCACAGATGGCGAACCTTTGCGCATTAGCCGAATCGACGCCGACAGCACACGTCTCAAAGGCGAGTTGGAACGCCAACTCGCCGAGGTACATGCAGGCGCGGTCGATGTGCTAGTCGGCACGCAAATGATTGCCAAGGGGCACGACTTTCGCAGGGTGACTTTGGTGGCGGCTTTAAACCCCGACGGCGCTTTGTTCTCCAGCGACTTTCGCGCGCCCGAGCGGCTATTTAGTTTGCTGATGCAGGCAGCGGGGCGCGCTGGGCGCGACGCCCAAATGCAACGCATCAGCCCTTGCGAGATGTGGGTGCAAACCTTCCACCCGCAACACCCCTTGTTTGAAGCGCTCAAACAGCATGATTTCCCTGCATTTGCTGCACAACAACTCGGTGAGCGGCAACAGGCCCAATTGCCGCCCTTTAGTTTCCAAGCTTTGGTGCGCGCGGAGGCACGCAACCAAGCCCCGGCGCAGGCTTTTTTAAATGCGAGCCGTGATGCAGGCGCGGGCTTGGCCGAGTCACTGCATATAGATATCTACCCCGCAGTCCCCATGGCCATGCAGCGGGTGGCCAATGTGGAGCGCGCGCAAATGCTG
>RFRO01000378.1 GCA_009924455.1 Betaproteobacteria bacterium | reverse complement strand
GCCGCTTCGCCTTCGAGTTCGTCAAATTGCCCCCGGTCAATCGCCCACCACAGCCCGGCCAGGATGCAGAAAACCAGCACCACGGAGAGGGGGATCAGGAGGTAGAGGATGTCCATGGTGGTGCGCTGACCGCGGTTCAGCCGCCAGGGGGAGGCTTACGCATGCCGCCATCGGGCGGTCCGTCTGGCGGTCCACCCACGCTGGGGGGTGGACGACCCCCCATGCCGCCTCCGCCGCCGGTCCGCAGCTCTTTGCCGTCACCTTTGATGCAGCGTTGCATGTAGGGGTAGGCTTCGGTGATGTAGTAGTGGTAGATGCCCTTGGGGAACTCGGGCGTCACGCCAAAACGGCCGTTGCACTCATCGAGATCGCCGCCCAGGCTGCTGTCGTAGACCCAGTCCTGCACAAAAACACCCAGCGGCAAGCTGCCCACCTCGGTATTGCGGCGTCTTTCGCCACTGTCAAAGCCGGGGCGCGGCTGGCCGTTGACGCGGGTGGCTTGCAATTCCTCCGGCGTCTTGAGGCGGAAGTTGGGGCGCATCACCTTGATGCCGCTGGCTGCGTTCGTGGCATTGCTGTAGCCGTATCGCGCATAAATCGGAAAGCCGTCGGAGGCCCAGGCGATCAGCGTCATTTGCTCGCCCTGGTTCAGCAGCTTTATGTATTCGGACGGCAGCCCGTGGTAATGGTAATTGCCGGTCGGTTGTACGTGGGCCAGGTTCATGTCCAAGCCCAGGTTGTAGACCGTCTGAATGGCTTCGTAGCGCCAGCCCTCGCGCCCCATGCCCACGCCACCGAACACCTCTTCGGTCTGCGGCTCCAACATGATGCCGTTGCGCGCGTAGCCGGGCACGTTGACCGCCATGCCTTTGTCGCGTACCACCCGCGCACTCAAGGGCATGGAAAAACGGCTGTTTTGCGCGCTGATGCGGTTGGGGTTGCCAGGGCCTGGGAAGTTGCCCACGATGTGGTTGGGAATGCTGTTGGCCGTCATGCTGCGCTGGCTGCCGCTGCATTCC
>RFRO01000377.1 GCA_009924455.1 Betaproteobacteria bacterium | reverse complement strand
CAGTAAAGCCGGTTTTTGGTCAGGTCGACGTAGATGGCGGAAAGATCGACGGTGCAGAATTGGTTCAACGTCTGGAAAACGCGCCGGAAATCGTAAGCCTTGTAGGCCTCGGTACAAAGGGAGATGACGTCCTGGAGCCGGCTCAACATCCAAAGGTCCACCGTGGTGGCTCCGTCGAGCGTGGCGCCGCCGGGCGGCATATCATGAAGGTTTGCGAGCAGAATCCGAAGCACGTTCCGGAACTGGCGGTAGGCGTCGGTCAGCAGGGAGAAGGACTCTTCGGAGAAGGGTACTTCATGGGTAAATTCAACGCTTGCAGCCCACAAGCGCACTACATCGGCGCCGTACTTTTCAACGAAATGGGCCGCGTCCATCGGCTTGACGTAGGTGCCCTGGGCGGATTTCGAAACTTTTTTGCGCGTGTCTTTGTCGACGACAAAGCCGTGCGTAATCACGGTGCGGTAGGGGGCCGCTCCTTCCAGGGCCACGGCCGTCAACAGCGAGGACTGGAACCAGCCGCGGTGCTGGTCCGTTGCCTCGATGTAAACGTCCGCTGGAAAATGCAGCTCGGGATGGCGGCGCAGCACCGCTTGATGAGACACGCCGGAATCGATCCACACGTCCAGGGTGTCCAGCCGCCGAACAGCGCCCGTAGGCAGCCCCAACTCGGCCTGCCACCATGCGTCGTCCTGTTCAAACCACACGTTGGTGCCGCGCGCTTCCACAATGTCGGCAACTTTCCTTGCAGAGGCTGCGTCCAGCAGGGGCTGGCCTGCGGCATCGTAAAAAACGGGAACCGGGACGCCCCAGGTGCGTTGGCGGGAAATGCACCAGTCTGCGCGAGCCTCCACGGTGGAAGTCATGCGGGTGCGTCCCCAGGCGGGCACCCATTCCACGTCCGTTGCGGCTTGCAGAGCGGCACTGCGGATGCTGTCGACGCGGATGAAGAGCTGTTCTACCGCCCTGAAAACAATCGGAGTTTTGGAGCGCCAGCAGTGCGGATAGCTGTGCGTGTAGCGT